>NZ_FOTT01000009.1 GCF_900114655.1 Candidatus Frackibacter sp. WG13 | reverse complement strand
GTGTTAAGCACGCCGCCAGCGTTCGTCCTGAGCCAGGATCAAACTCTCCAAATAAAATATATGATTAATCTGCAAAGCAGATTTAATCGCGAGTTTAACTGACTCTTAAGATTACTCATTTGCATTGACGTTCATGTGTACAGACAATGTTTAGTTTTCAAAGACCAACTTTTTTGTTAATCAAAATCATCAATATATAAATGAAGATTTAATGATTTGACTTGTTAAAATGAACTTTAAATTTTGCTGTCACTTTTTCAGCGACATTTATCATTCTATCATGTCATCGAAAGCTTGTCAAGAAAAACTTAAAAATAATTTTGCTAGACAAGTTATAATCTGTCGCATTTCTTCAAGCGACAAGAAATAGTGTAACAAATCTTTAGAAAAGTGTCAAGAGAAAATTTAAAATGTTTTTTCTCTCACTCACGCTAACAACTTATAATTAACAACAACCTTTGACAACTATCTTTAATCTTTTGAATTTAAAATTGTCAATTGTCAATTGCCAATTGTTTAAGCGACAATTAATAGTGTAACAAAACTTTCGGAACTTGTCAAGAGAAAATTTAAAATGTTTTTTCTCTCGCTCACGCTAACAATTTATAATTAACAATAACCTTTGACAACTATCTTTAAATGTTTGAATTTAAAATTGTTAATTGTCAACTGTCAATTGTTTTAAGCGACAAGAAATAGTGTAACAAATTCTCCGAAAAGTGTCAAGAAAAAATTCAAAATGTTTTTTCTCTCACTCACGCTAACAATTTATAAGTGACAACAACCTTTAACAATTATCTTTAATCTTTTGAATTTAAAATTGTCAATAGTCAATCGTCAACTGTCAATTGTTTAAGCGACAAGAAATATTCTAACATATTATTATCAATCTGTCAAGAATAAAAAACATCTATGTACAGCAATTATATCAACTTATTACTATTTTGTTCTAAGTTTAAGTTTTATATTCATATTATATTGAGAAAGAGTCAATATATTTCATTTTTTATATTTATACTGACTCTTTTTCTGTTGGTTATTCTTTAACTTCTATACTATCTTTGTTCTCTTCTTTATTTTCTTCATCGACATTTTCTTCTTCATCATTAGCTTTATTATTTATATAACCTAAAGAAACCACTTGGTCTCCTTCAGATAGAGTCATTACTCTAACACCTTGTGTATTACGACCTGTAGATGAAATTCCTGCAACTGAAATTCTAATTAAAATACCATCTTCTGAAATTAACATTATTTCATCATCTTCTTCAACTACTCTTAGAGCTATTAGCTTTCCATTCTTTTCTGTTCGTTTAAGAGTAATTAAACCTTTTCCAGCCCTACTTTGCGGTCGATACTTATTCAGTGATGTACGTTTACCATAGCCCTGATCAGTAATAACTAATAATTGAGCACCCTCTCTAATGATGTCCATTCCAATTACTTGGTCTTCCGGTGCTAAGTCAATACCTTTTACTCCTCTAGCTGTTCTCCCCATGCTCCTAACTTCCGATTCACTAAACCTAATAGCTAATCCCATCTCTGTACCTAAAATAATCTCTTCTTCTCCTACAGTCGGTTTAACACTAATTAATTCGTCATCTTCTTTTAAGTCAATTGCTATTAATCCAGTATAGTTAGTATCAAATGCTTCTAGGTCTGTCTTCTTAATTATTCCTTGTTTAGTCGCCATCATTAGGTATTTGTCTTTTTTAAACTCTTTTATTGGAATAACAGCTGTGATTTTTTCATCTGGAGCTATCTCTAGTAAATTAACAATAGCTGTACCTTTAGCCTGACGGCTAGCTTCCGGAATCTGATACCCTTTTAGTCTATATACACGTCCTTGATTAGTAAAGAATAATAGATAATTATGAGTTGATGTTGTATATAAATTTTCTACAAAGTCTTCCTTATTGGTATTAACACCAATTATTCCTTTACCACCACGATGTTGACTTCTATATGTATCTAATGGAATTCGCTTAATATACCCTTGATTAGTTAGAGTAATCACTATCTCTTCTTCTTTAATTAAATCTTCCATATCTATATCAATCTCTTGGTCTACTATATCTGTCCTTCTTTCATCTTTATATTCTTCTTTTAATTCTAATATTTCTTCTTTTATAATTTCTAATAATTTTTCATCACTAGCTAAAATTGATTCATAGTACTTTATTTTTTTAACTAATTCTTTATATTCATCTTGTATCTTAACTCTCTCTAAACCCGTTAACCTTTGTAACCTCATACTTAGTATAGCCTTAGCTTGCTTTTCAGTCAATTCAAACTCAGACATTAATCTATCTTTAGCTATATCTGCATTATCAGATCCACGTACAATCTTAATTATTTTGTCTATATTATCTAACGCAATCTCTAAACCTTCTAGAATATGTGCTCTTGCAGCTGCTTTATTAAGATCATACTGAGTTCTTCTAGTAACTACTTCTTTTTGATGTTCAAGATAATGCTCTAAAACTTCTTTTAGATTTAATACTTTCGGTTCACCATCAACTAACGCTAACATAATAATACCAAAAGTATTCTGTAAACGCGTATGTTTAAATAATTTATTTAAAGTTATTTTAGGATTAACTCCTTGCTTTAATTCAATAACTATTCGCATGCCATTACGGTCTGATTCATCTCGCAAATCAGAAATACCAGTTACTTTCTCATCTTTAACTAAATCTGCTATCTGTTCAACTAACTTAGCTTTATTTACTTGATACGGCAACTCATGAACAATAATTCGAGACTTATTATTATTCATCTCTTCAATTTCAGTTCTAGCTCGGACTGTTAACTTTCCTCTTCCGGTTTCAAATGCTTTTTTAATTGCCTTTCTACCCATAATTAAACCGCCAGTTGGAAAATCAGGACCTTTAATAATCTTCATCAGATCTATAATCTCAATATCTGGATCTTCCATCATAGCAATTAACCCATCAACCACTTCTGATAAATTATGTGGTGGAATATTCGTTGACATTCCAACAGCTATCCCGGAGGAACCATTAATTAAAAGGTTTGGTAGCTTAGCTGGCAATACTTCCGGTTCTTCAAGCGTATCATCAAAATTAGGTTGAAAATCTACAGTATCCTTCTTTATATCTGATAGTAACTCAGTAGCAATATTAGACATTCTAGCCTCTGTATATCGCATTGCAGCTGCTGAATCACCATCAACTGACCCAAAGTTACCGTGACCATCGACTAACATATATCTATAGGAAAAATCTTGAGCCATTCTTACCATCGTATCATAGACAGCAGTGTCTCCATGTGGATGGTATTTACCTAGTACTTCACCTACTATTCTTGCTGATTTCTTATGAGACTTGTCAGGTGTTATTCCTAAATCATACATTGCATATAAGATTCGACGATGAACTGGTTTTAAGCCATCTCTAACATCAGGTAATGCCCGACCTACAATTACACTCATAGCATAATCTATATAGGCATCTTTCATCTCATTTTCAATATCTACAAGTTTAACTTGCTTCTGTTCTAATTCTGGCATAATTCTTCCCCCTATTTATACTTAACATTGAAACTTAAATATCTATATTCCTAGCCTCTTTAGCATGTTGTTGAATAAATTCTCTCCGCGGTGCTACTTTATCTCCCATTAAAGTTGTAAAGACTTCATCTGCCATTACTGCATCTTCTATCTGTACCTTTAAAAGCGTTCTATTTTCTGGATCCATAGTAGTCTTCCATAACTGTCCAGGGTTCATTTCTCCTAGTCCCTTATATCTTTGCATCGAGATTCCTTTTCTACCAATATCATTTAATAATTCATCTAATTTCCGATCATTATAGATATAATATTCTTTTCTGCCTCTACTCACTTTATAAAGTGGTGGTTGAGCTATATATATATTACCTGCTTCTAAAAGTGGCCGCATATAACGATAAAAGAAAGTTAAGAGCAAAGTTCTTATATGTGCCCCATCTACATCAGCATCTGTCATAATAATAACTTTCTTATATCTAGCCTTACTGATATCAAACTCATCAGCAATTCCTGTTCCTAAAGCAGTAATTAAAGCACGAATTTCATTATTGTTTAGAATTCTATTTAAGCGAGCCTTTTCTACATTTAATATTTTACCCTTTAAAGGCAAAATAGCTTGAAATTCTCTATCTCTCCCTTGCTTTGCTGACCCTCCAGCAGAATCACCCTCTACTATATAAATTTCTGACTCTTCAGGATCTCTTGAAGAGCAATCAGCTAACTTTCCTGGTAGTGCTGTACTGGTTAAAGCATTCTTTCTTCTAGTTAACTCTCTTGCTTTTTTAGCAGCTTTTCTAGCTTGAGCAGCTTTAATAGCTTTCTGAACAACGATAGAACCTATTTTGGGATTCTGTTCTAAAAAATTATTTAGATTTTCAGAAACCATTGAATCAACTATTCCTCGCATCTCACTATTTCCTAATTTAGTCTTAGTCTGTCCTTCAAATTGTGGATCAGTCAACTTAACATTAACGATAGCTACTATTCCTTCTCTAATATCATCTCCAGATAGATTAGGGTCATCTTCTTTTAGATGATTCTTTCTTCTTGCATAATCATTTACTGTTCTTGTTAGAGCACTTTTAAATCCACTTAAATGAGTTCCACCTTCATGAGTATTGATATTATTTGCAAATGTAAAGATACTATCTACATAACTTTCATTATATTGTATTGCTATCTCTATATGATTGTCTTCAATCTCTTCTTCAAAATAAATAACCTCTTCATGGATTGGGTCTTTCTTTTCATTTAAATTTTTAACAAATGAAATGATTCCACCTTCATATTGAAATATATCGTGCTTTTCTTCATCTGTTCTTTCATCTTTTAATTCAATCTTAATTCCTTTATTTAAATATGCTAATTCTCTTAATCTCTTAATTAAAGTACTATACTTAAATTCAACAATATCAAATATCTCTGGGTCAGGTTTAAATCTAATCTTCGTTCCACTATTATTGCTTTCACCTATCTCTGTCAATTCTTTAGTAGGAATTCCTCTTTCGTATCGTTGATGATATAACTTATTATTTCTTTTTACTTCTACTTCCAGCCATTTTGACAAGGCATTCACTACTGAAACCCCTACTCCATGTAATCCACCAGAAACTTTATATCCTTCACTATCAAATTTCCCACCAGCGTGTAAAACGGTCATTACTATCTCAACAGCTGTTTTTTCTAATTTAGGGTGAGGAGAAATTGGAATACCTCGCCCATCATCTGTAATTGTAACTACATTACCAGGTTCGACAGTTACTTCTATATTTTTACAATAACCAACAAGAGCTTCATCTATACTATTATCTACTACCTCATAAACTAAATGATGTAATCCTTTAGGACCAGTACTTCCTATATACATACCTGGTCTTTTGCGAACTGCTTCTAACCCCTCTAGCACTTGAATCTGGTCAGCATCATATTCAGAATGATTAAATTCCTCTTTTGTCATAGCTATAACCTCCATTTAGTCGCCTTTCATAAACTGATTAAAACCGTGACACTAGTGATCACGGTTTAAACGATTTACAAAATTCATTCTCTTTCTTAATGTTTTAGAAGATATATTTGAATAATAAATAGTTTCATTCGTTATTACAAATGATTTAGGTTTGCCTTTTGAAAAATCCTTAACAAATCCTTCTTCTTTAGCAATCTGTAAAAAATCATCAGTATCTTCTGAATCAGTAGATTCAATATCAGCAATCATTACTACATCCTTGGTAGGAATCATATAATCATTCCCTAAATGTAATAACATAATCTATAGCCTCCCTATAACTTATCATAAATCTTAATGTAGTTACTACCAATTACTTCTTCGATTATATCTCTATTTAATTGTTTAGGATGAATTTTTTCCTTTAACATTACGTAATATTGAATCAAAACTTTAAACTTCTGATTCAATTTAGGCTTCTGTCTCCTAACTACATCAGTAATTCCATCTTCAATCTCTCCCCAGAATTTATCGATCAATTCTTTTTTGATTCTATTATAATCTGAAACCAGAAGTTCAGGATAAATTTCGTTAACTTCTTCATAAGTTAACCAGGGGCTTTCTAATAATAATCTTTCTAATTTATCAAGTTGTTTACCACTCTTTAATTGACAGACCATACATCCATCTGTATCATCAGGATGCAATGTTGAACAATATTTACACCTTTTCCAACCATTCTTCAACTTCCATTTCTCCATCTTCTTATCTTTCACCATTATCGAATGAATCTTTTCACTTAAATCCGAATCCCCAATACTCTTTATACTACTATCAATTTCTTTAAGTTCATCAGATGTTAACTCTATTTCACTTAAGTCAAACTCTTCATTAGATATTAATTCTTCTTCTTTATCTTCTATAGTACCTAATTTAAATCTTATATCTTTAACAACTTCTTCACCTAATCTATTATTCAATCTAGATATTAATTCTGATTTTAAAAATAAAAGTTGATGAGCCCAAGTAGAACTATTCACAAGTATAAATAGTATTCCTCGATTTATGTAATTAGCTTTAGTATGTTTCTTTAACTTATCACCGATAACTTCTTGCCAGATGATTAAAGCTTTTCTTTCTTTAATCTTTTTATCTAAGTCTAACTTTTTTAGAGTCTCTTTTAAAACGTGATTAATATCTTTAACCATTATCTGAGACCCTCACCACCTTACCTTCTGTAACTTTATAAATATTCTTATTAGCTTTTAATTTATCTAATTTATCTATTTTAGTGCTAGTTATAAATGTTTGAATCTTATTCATAATTACTTTTAAAAGATGTTTCTGTCTTCTATTATCTAATTCAGAAAAAACATCATCCAACAATAAAATAGGGTACTCTCCTATTTCTGACTTCATAAATTCTAACTCTGCTAACTTTAAAGCTAATGCTGCAGTCCTTTGTTGACCTTGTGAGCCAAACTTTCTAATCTCTATATCATTAACTTTAAGTATAATATCATCACGATGTGGCCCATAACAAGTAACTCCGCGATTAATCTCTTTCTGTTGATTATTATTTAATTTATAATCAAATTGGTCTTTAATCTTTTCTAAGTCATAATCTTTATCATCTAAATTTAAAGATGAATCATAAATTAATTCTAATGTCTCTAAACCATTAGTAATTTTACGGTGCATTAATCGAGCTAAAATACTTAATTTTTCTAAAGTTTTTAGTCTCTTAATAATCACTTTACTACCTAACTCTATTAACTGTTGATTCCAAACTGCTAACATATCCTTAGAACTATTTCTTTCTCTAATTTCTTTTAATAGGTTATTGCGTTGCTTCAGCACCTGATTATATTCTTGTAAATTATGATGATAATATGAATTGATCTGTGAAATTTCTAAATTAATAAACTTTCTTCTTTTACTAGGGCTACCTTTAACTAATTCTAAATCCTCTGGTGAAAAAATAACAACGTTTAGATATCCTAAAAGGTCACTAATTCTTTTTAAATTATTAGAATTAATTTTGATATCCTTTTTTCTTCCTTCGACCAAAACCTCTATTTTAAATTTTTGATCTTTTTTATGAAGTTTACTTTGAATATAAAATTTATCTTTCTGCCAGTTAGTCATTTCAGAAACAATATTAGTTCGATGAGAATTACCTGTACTTAATAAATATATAGCCTCTAAAATGTTAGTCTTCCCTTGAGCATTATTTCCTATAAATATATTAAGATTTTTATTTAATTCTAATTTCAAAGTATGATAATTTCTAAAGTTCTTTAAAAAAAGGTTGGCAAGATACAAGTTATTTTTTCACTCCTTACCACCTAACTACTGGTTACTTTATATTTATTTCCTTTAATTTCAATTACATCTCCAGGATATAGAGTAGCACTTCTCCTTTCTTCTATTTCACCATTAACCATCACTTTTCCTTCTTTTATAATTAATTTGGCTTCTCCACCGGTAGAAGTAAGATTAGCCCACTTTAAAAATTGATCTAGATTAATTGTATCTGTTTTTATAGCTATATTTTTCATTTTACCACTCCTTTATGCAGATCTAACAGGCATAATAACATAGATATATTCATCACTCTTCATTTCTTTAATAACACCAGGACTTAATTTACCTGATAGCTCTAATAATACCTCTTCACTATCAATTACTTTTAAAACATCCATTAAGTAATTAGCATTGAATGCTATTTCAGTATTATCTCCTTGTTGTTCAATTTCTAACTCCTCATATGATTCACCAACTTTTGAAGAAGTTGACTCAATTATTAAACGACTATCTTCAAATTTTGTTCTAATAATATTTGAATTATCCTTTACAAATAATGAAGCTCTTTTAGTTGCATTTAATAAATCTTTTCTTTTTACTGTTACTTGAGTAGAAAAATTATTAGGAATAACCTGATTATAATTAGGAAAATTTCCTTCAATTAAGCGAGATATAATTGTTATACCAGAAAAATCGAATAACATTTGATTATCTGTTGTTAAAATTTGCACTTCTTTTTCTTCTTCTGAACTTAATAATTTACTTAATTCATCTAAAGTTTTACTAGGAATAATAACTTTATTATCTGATAATTCTTTATCCAAGTTTAATTCTGTATATGATAAGCGATATGAATCAGTAGCAACCATTTTTAGTAATTGGTCTTCTACTAATAATAAACCACCTGTTAAGAATGGTCTACTTTCATCATTAGAAGTGGCAAATTTTATTCTATCAATCATTGTTTTAAGGTTCTTTTGTTTTAATAAATATTCAGTTCCAGATTCTATTTCTGGTAATAATGGAAATTCATCAGCTGGAAAACCATTAATTTTAAATTCCGATAGATCGCAAATTATTTTAGCATTATTCTCTTCATTAACTTTTAATTCTAATTCTTGATTAGGAAGTTCTCTAATAATACTTGTTAGATAATTTGCTGGTAATACAGTACTACCATTACTTATAATTTTAGCATTTACATTACATTCTATTCCTATTTCTAAGTCAGTTCCAACTAATTTTAATTTATCATTTACAGTTTTTATTAATATTCCAGATAATATAGGTAGTGTGCTTTTTGAGGAAACTGCTTTACTTACAATTTGAATTCCTTCATAAAGCTCTTTTTTATTAACCTTAATTTGCATGTAAAGACCTCCTTGAAATTTAGTTTATCAACATATTAGTAACTATTATATTATGTCTATATAATTATAAAAAATAGTAGTAATAGTAGTAGTAGCTGTGGATATGTGGAAAAGTGGATAAATCCCATGCCCTACAAGGTTATCCACATGTTAATAAAGTGTTATTAACCTAGACCTAGTTATACACATATAAACAGATATAAGTAACCCTTAAAGTTATACACAATTAATAAACAACTTGTTAGCAATGTTATGAACAGATTTGAGACTTACTTTTTTATTTTATTTATTAGACTTTCTACTGTTTTTTTGAAATCAATTTCTTCTTCAATTTTAGTGCTTATTTTATCGTAAGCATGTAATACAGTAGTATGGTCTCTTCCTCCAAAATTTTCTCCAATTTTAGGTAAAGAGGCATCTGTTAATTCTCTTGAAATATACATAGCTATCTGTCTAGGAAAAGCTATAGCACGAGTTCTTTTTTTAGATTTCATATCTTTCATTTCTAAATTGTAATATTCAGTAACTACTTTTTGAATTAATTCCATATTTATTTCCTTTGGTTCTGATGTAGGAATGATATCTTTTAATGCTTCTTGAGCTAACTCAACAGTTATATTCTTATTAGTTAAAGAAGAATAAGCAACTACTCTAATGAGAGCCCCTTCTAATTCTCTAATATTGGAATGAATCTGATTAGCAATATAGACTATTACTTCATTAGGTACTTCAAGATCTTCCAAAGTAGCTTTTTTACGTAAGATAGCTATTCTAGTTTCTAGGTCAGGTTCTTGGATATCAGTAATTAGTCCCCACTCAAATCGTGATCGTAACCTCTCTTCTAAAGTAGGTATCTCTTTTGGAGGGCGGTCACTAGAGATTATTATCTGTTTACTAGCCTCATGTAAAGCATTGAAGGTATGAAAAAATTCCTCTTGAGTTCTTTCTTTACCAGCTAGAAATTGAATATCGTCAACTAATAGAATGTCAATATTTCTATATTTATTTCTAAATTTAACCGTTTTATCATCTCTAATTGAATTAATGAGTTCGTTGGTGAACTTTTCTGAAGTAACATAAACAACTTTTAAGCTAGAGTCATGCTTAAGAATATAATGGCCAATAGCATGCATTAAATGAGTTTTGCCTAATCCAACATCACCATAAATAAATAAAGGATTATATGCTTTAGCTGGAGCTTCAGCTACGGCTAAAGATGCTGCATGAGCAAAACGATTACTGCTGCCAATAACAAATGTATCAAAAGTATATTTAGGATTTAAGAATGAAGTATTCTTTTTATTTTGTGATTCTTTTTCTTTTATTTTCTTTTCTTTTTTATCATTTATTTTATTGTTAGATTCTTCTTTTTGAGGTTCTGGTATTACAAATTTAACGTCTAAATTTCTATTAATTAGTTGATTAATAGTTTCCTTAATTAAGTTATCATATCTTGTTTCTAACCAATCTTTAGAGAATTCATTAGGTACTTCAACTAATATATTATTTTCTTCAATAGCGATTAATTTAGTAGATTTAAGCCAAGTTTGAAAACTAGGTTTACTTAATTTAGATTGAAATATTTCTAAAGCTTTTTGCCAAATGTGAGCTAAATCTTCATTCTTCATTAATTTTGACCTCCTAAAAAATTTAAAAGTTATCCACAGAAATACTCACAAAAGCGTGGATAAATAATTAAGTGCTTAATTACTATATTACCCAATAAATAGTATAATAGTCTAAAAAAGACAAAAAAATATATGTAACAGTTTATATTATCAACAAAATTTTAGTATTATACCTAATAATGTGGATAACAAAGAGAATAAAGCAAAAAAATATAAAATGTATAACTTATCCACAGACTTACTAACAACCTGTGTATAAGTTATAATCCCATTCTATTAGTTCCTTAAGCTTAATTTTGGTTTATTTTCGATATAATAATAATAACAAATTATTCACAGATTATCAACATTTATTTCACAGAAAACATTCATTTTACCCACAATTTATTAGAAATCCACAACTTTCTTTGGATAAGTAAGGCAGATCAATTTTTAATATATCTTGACATAAAGGTGATTTATAATCTATAATTTATATAGTAGAATCTTCTAGATTAATTTTGATAAATAAATATAATTAACAGTATTTAATATTTATACACTTTAGAGGGGAAGTTTTAGTATGGTACAAAAAGATGAATCACTGCCTAAGTTTGAAATGTTAACTAAGAACTATCAATTTAAAAAAGTGTATAACAATGGTAAATCTATAGCAAATCGTTTAGTTGTTTTATATTATTTAAGGAAAGATCAGGACCAGAGACGTATTGGTTTTTCTGTAAGTAAGAAGATTGGCAAAGCAGTTACTAGAAATAGAATTAAAAGGACTTTTAAAGAGGTTTATCGTAAGAATAAATATAGACTAATTGATAATGTAGATTTAATTATTATTGCAAGAAGGGGAATTGACCAAGCATCTTACCAAGAAATTAGTAATGCTATGCTAAGAATCTTTAAAAAAGCTAAAGTGTTAAAGTAATTATAAAAGTTAATGAATTTAAAGTTTGGA
Source organism: Candidatus Frackibacter sp. WG13 (assembly GCF_900114655.1). Taxonomy (GTDB): domain Bacteria; phylum Bacillota; class Halanaerobiia; order Halobacteroidales; family Acetohalobiaceae; genus Frackibacter. Next base: position 79,850 of record NZ_FOTT01000009.1, on the reverse strand, counting down.
TAAGGCGGTTTTAAATATGTTAAATAGATTACTATTGGTATTAATCAGGGTGTATCAAAAGTTTATTTCACCATTAAAACCAGGGAAATGTAGGTTTTATCCGACATGTTCTAATTATGCTTTAGAAGCTATAAGAAAGTACGGGAGTTTACATGGAGGATTGATGGCTATTAAAAGAATTTTATGTTGTCATCCTTTTCATCCTGGAGGGTATGACCCTGTAGAATAAATTAAAATAAAGATCTAATAGGAGGTTGCAAATTTGTTGAACTTAGTTTCGGTAGGAATTTTTGGACAATTATTTGGTTGGATAGGAGATTTAATGATTAATGCATTGAACTTTTTTTATGGATTCACTAACAGTTATGGATTATCAATCTTTTTGTTAACATTGGCTGTTAGAATTATTCTCTTTCCTTTAGTTGCTAAACAGACTCGGTCAATGAAAAAGATGCAAGAATTACAACCTAAAATGGAAGAACTTAAGAAGAAGTACGAAGATGAACCACAAGAATTTCAAAAAAAGATGCAAGAATTGTATGTAGAAAATAAAGTTAATCCAGCAGCTGGATGTTTACCCCTTTTAGTTCAGATGCCTATATTAATAGCTTTATTCAGGGTTTTACAAAGCTTTGAGCCTTTAAAGGGAACAAGTTTTTTATGGATTAGTGATTTAGCACAGCCGGATATTATCTTAGTAATTTTAACTGGTTTGATCATGCTTGGACAGACACAAATGCAACAACGTATGTCGGGTAATGCCGCTGCAAATAATAAGATGATGTTATTTATGCCGTTATTAATCGTAGTAATTGGTTTCCGCTTACCGGCTGGTGTTTTAGTATATTGGTTCACTTCAAATTTAGTAATGGTAGTTCAACAGTACTTTTTATACCAAGAACCGGCGACAATAAAGGGGGAATCGAATTAAGATGAATGAGATTGTTACGGAAGGAAAGACTGTCGATGTTGCTTTAGAAGAAGCACTTCAAAAGTTATCGACTACTAGAGAGAAGGTAGAAGTAGAGGTTTTAGAAGAAGGTAATAAAGGTTTTTTAGGAATAATTGGTGGTAAGGATGCCAAAATAAGAGTTAAAAAGAAAGAAGATAAACATAAGAAAGCACTTAATTTTATGAATGAATTAATTGATAAGATGAATTTAGGCATTACAGTTGAAGAATTGGAAAGTGAATCTAATTCAGAACAAGTAGTAATCAATTTAACTGGACCTAATCTGGGAATTGTAATTGGTCGTAGAGGTAAGACTTTAGATGCATTACAATATTTAGCTAATTTAGCTATTAATAAATATGATGATGATGACCATTTAAGAGTGATTATTGATGCTGAAGGCTATAGAGAACGTAGAAAGGAAACTTTACAGGATTTAGCTTTACGGCTAGCTAGTAAAGCTAAGAATAAAGGAAAAAAGGTTGTTTTAGAACCTATGCCTCCTCATGAAAGAAGGATTATTCATAGTACGTTACAGGACGATCCTAAAGTACGTACTCATAGTGAAGGACAAGACCCATATCGAAAGGTTATCATTGTAGCTCAATAATTTGATTAATAAAACCCAGTAGATTTTCTACTGGGTTTTAAAAGTTTAAGTGCTGAATTCTAATTGAATACTTAGGGTAATTTATAGTTAAGAGGTGATAAAATTGTATTTTAAAGATACTATTGCAGCAATATCTACTGCTATTGGTGAAGGAGGAATTGGAATAGTTAGAGTCAGTGGACCTGAGGCTATTTCTACTATTAATAAGATATTTAAAGGTTATGGGCAAACAGATAAAGATTTGAATGAAGTTGATACATATACTGCTCATTATGGACATATTATTAACCCTAAAGATGAACAGATAATTGATGAAGTGATATGTTTAGTAATGAAAGCTACGAAGACATATACAAAAGAAGATGTAGTTGAGATTGATTGTCATGGAGGTAGTATTCCATTACAGAAGATTTTAGATTTAGTATTAAAGAATGGAGCTAGATTAGCTGAGCCAGGAGAATTTACAAAAAGAGCCTTTTTAAATGGGAGAATAGATCTTTCACAAGCAGAAGCTGTTATGGATGTGATTAATTCTAAGACAGAAGCTGGTTTAGAAGCAGCTATGGACCAATTAGAAGGTGGTTTATCAAGTCAAATTGAAGAAATCAAACATAAATTATTAGGTTTATTAGCTCATTTAGAGGCTTCTATTGACTTTCCTGAAGATGAAATTGAAGACTTTAATTCTGATGAAATAGATAGTAGAGTAGAGGAGATTATAGAGCAAATAGAGGGATTATTAGCTACTAGTAAACGAGGAAGAATTATTAAAGAAGGGATTAGGACTGCTATTATTGGTAAGCCTAATGTTGGTAAGTCTAGCTTATTAAATGCATTATTAAGAGAAAATCGGGCAATTGTTACTGATGTTCCTGGTACTACAAGAGATGTAATAGAAGAAGTAATTAATATTGATGGTATTCCACTAAAGATAATGGATACCGCGGGAATTAGAGAGACAGAGGATGAGGTAGAAAAGATAGGTGTTGAAAGGTCAGAAAAGTTCTTAAAACAGGCTGACCTTGTGTTGTTAGTATTAGATGCACATCGTGGAATTACAGAAGAAGATAGAAGAATAATTAATTTAGTAGATGAGAAAGAGACTGTAGTAGTTGTTAATAAGACTGATTTAGAATCTAATTTAAATTTAGGTGAGTTAAAGAAGAAATTTGAAAATGTACAAGTAGTCGAAACTTCAGCTGTAGAAGGAATTGGTATTTCAGAATTAGAAGATTTGATTTCTGAAATGGTCTTTGCTGGTGAGGTTAAGGCTAATGAGCAAACTTTAATAACTAATTTACGACACAAAGAAGCTTTAGAGGCAGCCTATGATAGTATATTAAATGTAAAAGAGACAGTAAAACAGGGACTACCGGCAGATTTTGTTACTATTGATTTAAAGACAACTTTAGAAGAATTAGGCAAGATAACTGGTGATACATTAGGTGAAGATATTATTGATCGAATCTTTGCAGATTTCTGTTTAGGTAAATAAGTGAATTTCATAATTAGATTTCAAGTATAATTAATGCATAATTTTTGGTATTAGTAATTAACTATGCAAGATTTTTTAAATAGAACTAATTTAGTTATTTAGGAGTGATTTAGATTGAATAAATATGACATAATAGTAATTGGAGCTGGACATGCAGGATGTGAAGCAGCTTTAGTAACAGCTAGACTAGGGTGTAAGACTCTCTTATTAACTTTGAATGCAGACCATATTGCCTTAATGCCTTGTAACCCATCGATTGGTGGTCCAGCTAAAGGCCATATTGTCAGGGAAATAGATGCTTTAGGCGGTGAAATGGCTAAGAATATTGATAAATCATATGTAAACATTATGCTTTTGAATACTGCTAAAGGACCAGCAGTTCATGCCTTAAGGGCTCAAGCGGATAAGCATCTTTATCAGTTAGAAATGACTAAAACTATCCAAGGTCAAGAAAATTTAGATTTAAAACAAGCAGTAGTTACTGAATTAATTACTGAAGGTAATCGAGTAACAGGAGTAAAGACAATTACCGGGATGGATTATCTAAGTGATAAAATTGTTTTGACGACGGGAACATCATTAGGTGGTAGAGTGATTATTGGTGATACTAAATATATTGGTGGGCGCCAGGGTGAATTTGCAGCAGTAGAACTCTCTGATAGTTTAAAAGGGATAGGTTTGAACTTAAAGAGGTTTCAGACTGCTACACCACCACGAGTAGATCGTAAGACTTTAGATTTTTCTAAGATGACTATTCATCCAGGTTCTGAAGAGCCGCTTCAATTTTCTTTTACTGGTGAACGAGTTGAAAGAGAGCAGATTCCATGCTGGTTAACTTATACTGGTGATAGGACTAAAGAGGTTATTCAAGAAAATATTGCTAAATCACCTTTAAATACAGGAATTGTGGAAGGTGAAGGACCTAGATATTGTCCATCTATTGACCGCAAGATTATGCGCTTTCCAGAAAAGACTGCTCACCAAGTCTTCATTGAACCAGAAGGAAGAAATACAAATGAGATGTATGTAAATGGTTTAACCACGGCTATGCCTGAAGAGGAACAGTTAAAAATTTTGAGGAGTGTTCCTGGGTTGGAGAATGCTGAAATTATGAGACCTGCATATGCTGTTGAGTATGATTATTTAGTACCTACTCAATTAAAACCTACTTTAGAGACTAAAAAAGTTGAGGGTTTGTATACTGCTGGCCAGATTAACGGGACTTCTGGCTATGAAGAAGCAGGTGCACAAGGTTTGATGGCTGGAATTAATGCAGCGCGAGAACTTAATGGAGAGAGTCCTATTGTTTTAAAACGTTCTGAAGCATATATTGGTGTCTTAATTGATGATTTAGTAACTAAAGGAACTAATGAACCTTATCGAATGTTGACTTCACGAGCTGAATATAGATTAATCTTAAGACAAGATAATGCTGATTCACGTTTGATGCCTTTAGGTTATGAAATTGGTTTGATAGATGAGAGTTTATATAAGGATGTAAAAGAAAAAGAGACGAAAATCCAAGAAGGTTTAGAGTACTTAGAAGATATTCAGATTACGCCAACCAAAGAAGTAAGAGAGAAGCTTAAAGAACTTGGGTCGGGAGGAATGAAAAAACCGGTTTCTTTAGCAACTTTATTAAGACGACCAAAATTAAGTTATGATAATTTGAAAGAGTTTCATGATCAAGTTCCGGATCTACCAGAAGAAGTTAAAGAACAGATTGAGATAGAAGTTAAGTATGAAGGCTATATTAAGCGACAGATGCGGCAGATTGAAAAGTTTAAGCAGATGGAAGAGAAGTTGATTCCGGAAGGAATTGATTATTATCAATTAGATAATCTGCGTAACGAAGCAAGAGAAAAGTTAAACGAAATAAGACCAGTTTCTATAGGGCAAGCTTCTCGAATTTCAGGTGTCTCACCAGCAGATATCTCTGTTTTAATGGTTTATATTGAGGAATATAAAGGACGAGGGGCGGATACAGAATGAAAGAGTATGATATAATCGTTGTTGGTACTGGCCATGCAGGATGTGAAGCAGCTTTGGTAGCAGCAAGATCAGGATGTAAGACTTTAGCTTTAACTGTTGATTTAGATAATGTAGCGTTAATGCCTTGTAATCCGGCAATAGGAGGACCAGCTAAGAGTAATATTGTACGTGAAATTGATGCTTTGGGTGGTGAGATGGCTAAGAATATTGATAAGTCATTTATTCAGGTTAGGATGTTAAATACTGGAAAAGGACCGGCTGTTCAAGCATTAAGAGCCCAAGCTGATAAGAAGGCTTATCATCTAAATATGAAAAAAACTCTGGAAGAAGAAGAAAATTTAGATTTAAAACAAGGAATTGTTGAGGAGTTAATAGTAGAAAATGACGAAGTAAAAGGTGTTACGTTGAAAACAGGATTAAATTTCCGCGGAAATAAAATAATTTTAACTACAGGAACATTTCTCAAAGGCTCAATCATAATTGGTAACTATTCTTTTAACTCTGGACCTCATAATCAGTTTCCGGCTAATGCATTATCTAGTAACTTAAAGGAATTAGGATTTGATATTAGACGATTTAAAACAGGAACTCCACCTCGGGTTGATAAAAGAACTATAGACTTTTCACAATTAATAGAACAACCGGGAACCGATGAAGATATATCCTTTTCTTTTGCTGATGTAAGTAGTACTAGTAAGAAAGAACAACAATCTTGTTGGTTAGTTAGAACTAATGAAGATACTCATGATGTAATTAGAGAGAATATTAATCTTTCACCTCTATATGGTGGCACTATTGAAGGAGAAGGGCCGAGGTATTGTCCATCAATTGAGGATAAGGTGATGAAGTATCCTGATAAAGAAAGACACCAAATCTTTGTTGAGCCTGAAGGAGAATATATTTATGAAATGTATCTTTCAGGATTCTCTACAAGTTTACCACAACAGGTACAGGTAAAGATGTTACGTACTTTACCTGGTTTTGAAGAAGCAAAGATTATGAGACCGGCCTATGCTATTGAGTATGATTGTATTAATCCTTTACAGTTAAAACCTACTTTAGAAACCAAGAGAATGAAAGGATTATATACTGCTGGTCAAATTAATGGAACTTCTGGTTATGAAGAAGCAGCAGGACAAGGGTTAATGGCAGGGATAAATGCGGCTCGGGAGCTTAAAGGGGCAGAACCTATTATTTTAAAACGTTCTGAAGCATATATTGGTGTTTTAATTGATGATTTAGTAACTAAAGGAACTAATGAACCTTATCGCATGTTAACTTCACGAGCTGAATATAGATTATTATTGAGACAAGATAATGCTGATTTACGTTTAACCCCTTTGGGATATGAACTAGGATTAATTTCTGATGAAAGATATAAAAAATTTGAAACTAAGAAAGAATCTATTGAAGCAGAAAAAGAACGTTTAAAGAAATACAAATTACATCCTGAGGAGGATATACAAGCTCATTTAAGGAAACTTGGCACACCAGAATTAAAGAATATTGATACTATAGCCCGTTTATTAAGGAGACCAGAACTAGATTATGGAGATTTAGCACCAATTGATCCAGAACGTCCTGATTTAGCACCAGAAGTTAAAGAAGAAATAGAGATTCAATTAAAGTATGAAGGTTATATTCAGCGACAACTAAAACAGATAGAAAAGCAGAGGGAGTTAGAGGACCAAAAGATTCCGGAGAATATAGATTACGATGAGATTAATGGTTTATCTGCGGAAGCTTTAGAAAAATTAAAAGAGGTAGAACCGATTTCTGTAGGACAAGCGGCGAGAATTTCTGGAGTCTCTCCAGCGGATGTATCGTTGTTAACTGTTTATTTACGCAAATTAGGTTAATATAGTTGACAATTTACAGTTGACAGTTGACAGTGAAGCCCAAAAAGAGCTTTCGGGTTAAAAGTAGAGTCTATCGTAGGCTTGCGACCAGCCTTGATTTTTAGGCTGGGCGAGACAGTGAAGCCCAAAAAGAGTTTTCGGGTTAAAAGTTAGTTTTGGAGCACAATCTATTGATGTTGGTCATTTTAAATATTCTATTCAACATATTTCCGTAGCGACTCTTAAAAACAGTTTGGAGCCATGGAGGGCGGAAAACTGTTTTTTGATAATGAGTAGAGCAGGACGCGGAGCGAATGACAAGCGGAGGATATATGTTGAATCGTTATTGAAGAATTATTATTGAGGTGAGTAAATCTATAAGGGCTTATGAACTCTTGTAAATACTAGGTTTACTTAGCCGATAATATTCGAAATGAAAAAAGGGGTGAAAGCATGGAAACTAAAGAATTACTGGTAACAGGAAGTAACAAGTTAGGTTTGGAGCTTTCTGAAAAGCAAGTTAATCAGTTTTTAACTTATATAGATGTTCTGAAGGAATGGAATAAGAAGATGAACTTAACTGCTATTGATACTTCTCGTGAGATTGTGATCAAACATTTTCTTGATTCTATTTCTTGTATGAAAGTAATAGATTTAAGTCCTGGGGCTAAAGTTATTGATGTAGGTACAGGTGCAGGTTTTCCGGGGATACCTTTAAAGATTCTTAATCCTGAAATCGAACTATCATTATTAGATTCTACAAATAAAAGGATAACTTTTTTAAAGAATTTATCTAGAGAACTAAATTTAAGTAATATTGAATTTATTCATGGGCGAGCGGAGGATTATGGTCAAGATTCTGACTATAGAGAGCAATATGATTTGGTAGTTGCTAGGGCGGTTGCTTCTCTAAATGTGTTATGTGAATATACAGTCCCATTTTTGAAGTCTAGTGGGCAGTTTATTTCACAGAAAGGTGCTGAAGCTAAGAATGAAGTTATTGAAGCACAATCAGCGATAGAAGCTTTAGGTGCTGAATTTTATGATTTAGTATCTATTGATTTACCTTATACTGAAGCTGAAAGAAATTTAGTAATTATTAATAAGGTAAGGAATACACCCAAAAAATACCCTCGTCAGGCGGGAACCCCTAAGCAGGCGCCGATTTCTTAAGAAAGGAGTTAATAAATGTTCAAAGTAAATAAACTTACATTAATAACTCTTTCAATGGTGTTTTTAATTTTTTTTAGTTCTAGTTTAGTTTTCAGCATGGATTCAGGAGTAAGGTTTAATTATCTTTTGACGACTAATGGATTAGATTCTAAAGGGTTACCACTAAAGTTTAAAAGGGAATTTAGTCTGCGTGAAGATCCTGCAGTCCAGTATTATGTTAGTTGGAAAGCTGATAATATTCAACATAGAGTTTTAGTTAAATGGATTGACCCTAAGGATAGGGTTATTAATCAGCTACAATTATTTAATTTTAAGCAAAATATAGTTAAATCTTATATTAGTCTTAAAAAGAAAGCAGAAGAACAGTTAATGGTGCCAGATCAGATAGGAACTTATGCTATTAAACTTTATATTGATGGTAATTTAGCAGCAATTACTAGATTTAAGATAAAGAAGTAAACCTTCTAAAAAGGCTATTTTTTCAATTTAATGGAAAAAATTATTAGAAAAGGCTTTTAAAGCAGGAAATTAAGGGGTATTTAAAGAAGTAATAAAACTAATAACTGAAATAGTACTACATGAAAAGGTGAGGTGTACCAATGAAGAGTCAATTAACAAAGTTTTTAGGCTTTAAACAAGAAGGGGCTCAGACAAATGGTGAAGAAATAAGTCAAGAACAGATAAAAAATGTAAAAAAAAGGGACATTGAGTATTTGCCTGTCGATAAAATTATTCCTAATCCTTATCAGCCAAGAATTGAATTTGATGAAGAAGAATTGAAAGAGTTAGCATCATCAATTAAGAATCATGGTATTATTCAGCCGTTAACAGTTAGAAAGAATTCTGAAGATGAATATGAGTTAATAGCTGGAGAACGAAGGTTAAGAGCGAGTAAATTAATTGGATTAAAAGAGGTTCCAGTTATAGTTGGTGAATTTGTTGAAAAGGAAATGGCAGAGATTGCTTTAATTGAAAATTTACAGCGAAAAGATTTAGATTTTTTAGAAGAAGCAGTAGGTTACAAGAAATTATTAGAAACCTTTGACCTAACACAGAAGGAATTAGCTGAGCAAATAGGCAAGAGTCAATCTACGATTGCAAATAAATTAAGATTATTAAAGCTTTCGGAGGAAGTACAGCAATTGGCCAAAAATCCTAATATTACAGAAAGACATGCTAGAGCTTTATTAAAACTGCCAACTGAAGAGTTACAAGTAAGCGTAATTGAACAAGTGATCGAAAATGAGTACACAGTTAGGGAGATGGAAGAACTAATTGATGGTATGTTAGCTGAAATTAATGGTGAGGAAGAAGACGAAGATAATATTAATGTTGTTAGATACTTTAATGATGTTAGACTTTCTTTAAATACTATCCGGAAGACTATTCGTGATATAAGAGATAGTGGATTAGAAGTAGAGTTTGAAGAAGTTGATGAAGATGACTATGTAGAAGTTAAGATTCGTTTACCCAAGGAATAAAGTAATCTCGAGGTGATAATATGGGGAAGATTATAGCAATTGTTAATCAAAAAGGCGGTGTAGGAAAGAGTACTACTGCTGTTAACTTAGGTGCTAGTTTAGTTGAATTAGATAAAAAAGTACTATTAATGGATATAGACCCGCAGGGAAATGCTAGTAGTGGAGTTGGATTAGATAAGAAAGAGATTACACATTGCATCTATGATGTTTTAGTTAATGATTATAAACTTAAAGATATTATAGTTAATACAGAGTTAATTAACTTTGACTTAGCACCTGCTACTTTAGAACTTGCAGGTGCGGAAATAGAGTTAGTCTCTAAGTTATCTAGAGAAGAAAGATTAAAGAAAGCATTTAATGAAATAGAGATGGATTATGATTATATATTGATCGATTGTCCTCCTTCTTTGAGTTTATTGACTTTGAATGCGTTGACTGCTGCTGATTCAGTGATTGTTCCAATTCAATGTGAATATTATGCTTTAGAAGGTTTAAGCCAACTTTTAAATACAATTAATTTGGTTCAGAATAATTTAAATCAGGATCTAGATATTGATGGGGTAGTTTTAACTATGTATGATTCTCGGACTAACTTATCTCAGCAAGTTAGAGACGAAGTATGTAATTATTTTGAAAATGAAGTATATGAGACTATTATTCCTCGTAATGTAAGATTAAGTGAAGCCCCAAGCTTTGGACAACCTATTAATCTGTATGATAAAAGTTCGAAAGGGGCGAAGGCATACCTTAACTTAGCAAAGGAAGTGGTTAATCGTGAGTGAAAAGCGATTGGGGAGAGGGTTAGGTGCTTTAATTCCTAGTCAAAGTTCAGAGGGAGAATCTAAGAATGAAATAAAAAAGATAGACATTGAAAAGATTAATTCTAATCCATATCAACCTCGTGAAGACTTTAATGAGGAATTATTGGAAGATTTAAGTTATTCAATTCAAGAGCATGGTTTGATTCAGCCAATAACTGTGAGAGAAAAAGCAAGAGGTAAATATCAATTAGTGGCTGGAGAGAGGCGTTGGCGTGCAGCTAAATTAGCTGGTTTAGATGAAATAGCAGCTATAGTTCAGAGGTATAGTAATCAGCAGATGATGGAAGTAGCTTTAATTGAAAATTTACAACGAGAAGATTTAAATCCTATAGAAGAAGCTAAAGCATATAAACGATTGATTGAAGAATTTGATTTAATTCAAGCTGAAGTAGCTGAGAGTGTAGGCAAGAGTCGTTCTGCTATATCTAATTCTTTACGATTATTAAATCTTGCTCCAAAAGTACAAGAGTTTGTTTCACGTGAAACATTAACTGTTGGACATGCTAGAACTCTATTAGCTCTCGATACTTTTGAAGAGCAGAGCGAAGTAGCAAAAGAGATAATAGAGAATGGTTTATCAGTTAGAGAAACAGAAAGGCTAATAAAGAGCTTAACTACAGATGAAGTAGAGAAAGAAAAGAAGAAGACTGACCATAAACAGAAAGACCCTAATATAACGGTAATAGAAGATAGACTAAGGAAACGATTAGGAACTCCTGTAAATATAAAACACGGGAAGAATAAAGGGCAGATAGTTATTGAATATTATTCTGAAGAAGAATTAGCTAGGGTTTTAGAGTATCTTGATAGATAAAATTTATTTTGACCTTAAAGATGAATACTTTTTAAATTTAATGAATAAAATCTTCTAATCATCCCTTAATTAATCATTCATTTATGATATAATAGAGATATAATAAGTTCACTTACACATAAAAGGCGTTGTTGAAAAGTAAAATATACTAAAAAGTGTTTCACATGAAAATGTTTCATGTGAAACATTCTCTAATAAAATGGGGCTACCTGTTTTAAAGGAGAAAATAATATTCTTTTAATCTAAGTGAGAGGGGGGAACCTAATCATAAAGATAGCTTAAGGAGAAGTATGTCTAAAATTAGACTACTTTAACTAGATTATAAAAGCCTATCCAACTTGGATAGGCTTTTAATATTAATTAAAGGAGGAATACGGATGACTAGCATCATTAATCATAAGAAGATTGAGGAGATACTTATAGACAACCAAGATAATTCAAGAAATAAAATTATAAAAATCATAGATAAAGCGAGAGAGAAGAAGGGTTTAACCTTAGAGGAAACAGCTGCTTTATTGCAAGTAGAAGATCAAAAGTTAATAGAGCAAATATTTATGGTTGCTAGAAATATTAAAGATGAAATTTATGGTGATCGTGTAGTTCTTTTTGCGCCATTGTATATTAGTAATAAGTGTATTAATAACTGTTTATATTGTGGATTTAGAAAAGATAATCGGGATTTAAAAAGGATTAGTCTAACTCTGGAAGAGATTGGCCAACAAGTTAAAGTAATAGAGAAGATGGGGCATAAAAGAATTCTAATTGAGTTTGGAGAAGATCCTAGAGCCGCTTCGATAGAAAAAGTAGTAGAAGCAATAGAAGCTGTCTATGAGAGTGGAGATATACGGCGGGTAAATGTTAATGTAGCAGCTGTAGAAGTAGAAGATTTTAAGAAATTAAAAGCAGCCGGAATTGGAACTTATCAATTATTCCAAGAAACCTATCATCCACAAACTTATGAGCAGATGCATCCTTCTGGGCCAAAGTCTGATTATGAGTACCATTTGACTGCTATGGATAGGGCTATGGAAGCTGGGATAGATGATATTGGTTTAGGAGTCTTATTTGGTCTATATGATTATAAATATGAGGTTTTAGCAATGTTAGAACATGCTATTCATTTAGAAGAAGAATATGGAGTTGGTCCACATACAATCTCTATTCCTAGATGGAAACCTGCGTTTGGGGTTGATAAAGAAGATATTCCTGCGCCAGTTTCGGATGAAGAGTTTAAAAAATTAGTGGCTATTATTCGTTTAGCTGTACCTTATACTGGAATGATTCTTTCTACTAGGGAAGGAGTTGAGTTAAGAGAGGAATTATTAGAGTTAGGAATTTCTCAAATGAGTGCGGGATCATGTACTGACCCAGGCGGTTATAAGGAAGAGAATATAAAGGAAAAGGCTGATGCTAAACAGTTTAGAACTGCTGACCATAGAACGCCAGATAAAGTAATTAAAGGAATTTGTGATTCAGATTATTTGCCAAGTTTCTGTACTGCTTGCTATAGGACAGAACGAACTGGAGAAAGATTTATGGATTTAGCTAAAGTAGGGGAGATTCATAAGTTCTGTCAACCTAATGCTTTGATTACTTTCCAAGAATACCTAGAAGATTATGCTTCACGTGAAACAAAAAGATCTGGGGAAAGGTTAATTTCGGAGCAATTAAGAAAAATTGAAGACTCAAAGTTAAGAAAAAGAACTAAAAAAAGAATTGAAGAGGTTAAAGAGGGAGTAAGGGATATATATTTATAAGAATTGAGGTGAAAAGTTATGGCTTTAAGAGATAAATTTATTAAGCAAAGTGAAACAGAGGAGGAATCAGTCTTAATCTGTTCATCTACGCATCATATGCTACAGGCTGATCAACTATTACGTCAACATGGTTTTGAAATAGAATTAATACCAACGCCATCAGGCATTGGTTCGGCCTGCACTACGGCAATTAGGTTTTCTAAGCAATATAAGTCACAAATCAAGGAATTGATTGATGCTAAAGATATTGAATGGCAAGATATATATGACATAGAGAAAAAGAATCGTTTATCCGATTGGAGTGATCTTTGGGAATTAAATATTAATCCAAACTTCATGCGTACTTTAAAGAAAGTAGCAAAAGATGAAGTTTTAAATCTATCAGAGATAAAAGTACTTTTAGAAGCAGATACAGAAGAAGAGTTGGATGCTCTATTTTTAGCAGCTAATCGTATTAGGAAGGAGACTGTAAAAGATACAGTTGATGTTAGGGCAGCTATTGAGTTTTCAAATAATTGCAATAAAGGATGTAATTATTGTGGGGTGCGAAAGCAGAATAAAGGTTTAACAAGATATAGAATGACTGAAGATGAAATTATAGAATCTACTCGTGAAATATATGAAATGGGAATAGAAACGGTAATTCTACAGTCAGGGGAAGACCCGTGGTATACTACAGATAAAATAATTAGAATTATCAAGAGGATTAAAGAGGAATTTGGAATGAGGATTACCCTAAGTTTAGGCGAAAGAAGTGAAGAGGAATATAGATTATTTAAAGAAGCAGGAGCTAATAACTATCTACTAAAGATTGAGGCCGCTAATCAAAAATTATTTAAAGAGATTCATCCGGATGATAATTATGAAGAACGTTTACAACATATTAAGTGGCTTAAAGAGTTAGGTTATATTACAGGCTCAGGGAGTATAATTGGATTGCCAAATCAAACTATAGGTGATTTAGCCAAAGACATTCTGTTTCATAAGAAATATGGGATTCATATGATCGGTATCGGGCCATTCCTACCAGCAGATAGTACACCGTATGAAGATATAGATTCTGGAGATCTATTACTATCGTTAAAGGTAATAGCAGTTATGAGATTAGTATGTCAAAATGTCTTTATTCCAGCTACTACTGCCATAGCCTCTCTAGATCCAGAAGGTCAAGAAAAGGCTTTGCAGGCGGGGGCTAACGTAATTATGTTGATTATGACTCCACCTCATCTAAGAAAAAATTATGAAATCTATAGTAATAAGAATATGGTAGATTTAGATTGGGCGGTAGAGTCTATCTTAGCGGCTAATAGAAAGATACCGGGATACTTAAATTTAGATAAATTAAGAAGAATAGATAGGAGTGATATCAATGGAAGAAACACCACAGGCTAATAGACTGCATATTGCAATCTTTGGCAGAAGGAATGCCGGAAAGTCTAGCTTGATTAATGCATTAACTAATCAAGATTTAGCTGTCGTTTCAGAAGTAGCAGGAACAACTACTGATCCTGTCTATAAAAGAATGGAACTCCTACCTATTGGGCCAGTAGTTATGATTGACACGGCTGGAATAGATGATGTAGGTGAATTAGGTAGTCTGAGGGTAAAAAAGACCAAGGAAGTATTGAGTAGAACAGATTTGGCTATCTTAGTAATAGACCCTGAAGTAGGAATAGATAATTATGAGAAAGAACTACTAGCAGAAATTAAAGAAAGAGAAATTCCAGTTATAGGAGTAGTAAATAAAGAAGATAAAGTTAAAGAAATAAATATAAGAGAGTTAGCAAAAGAGCTAAAGATTAAATTATTGCAGGTTAGTGCTATAACAAGAGAGGGGATTGAAGGATTAAAGAAGGAGATAGCTTTAAAAGCACCAGAAAAATTTGAAAAACCGCATATAATTGGTGACATGATTAACCCTCAAGACATAGTAATATTAGTAGTACCTATTGACTTGGCTGCTCCCAAAGGAAGATTAATCTTACCACAAGTGCAGACTTTACGTGATATACTAGATAATGATGGTCAGGCAGTTGTGGTTAAAGAAGGAGAATTAAAAGGGGCATTAGATAGTTTAAATAAAGAGCCTAAGCTTGTTGTAACTGATTCCCAGGTGTTTAAGGAAGTAACTGCTGATGTACCAGAAAATATTATGTTGACTGGCTTTTCAATTTTATTTGCTCGCTATAAAGGGGATTTAGAAATTCTAACTAAGGGAGTTAAAGGACTTGATGATTTAGAAATTGGCAATCGGGTGTTGATTGCTGAATCCTGTACTCATCATCGTACGGCTGATGATATAGGAAAAGTTAAGATTCCTCGTTGGTTGAGACAGATGGTAGGCGGAGAGTTAGAATTTGAGCATGTTTCTGGTCGAGAGTTTCCAGATGACTTAGATAATTATGATTTGATTGTTCAGTGTGGGGGTTGTATGACTAATCGTAAAGAAATACTGTATCGTTTAAATAAAGCTGATAGTTTAGGGATTCCTATTATTAACTATGGAATGTTGATTGCACATGTTCATGGTATTTTAGATAGAGCATTAGAGCCTTTTCCTTTAGCTAAAAGAATTTGGAAACAATAAATTAATTGGTGAATAATAACTGTTATTCTGGTTTTTTAGCCGATAATTAGAATTAGATGCGAAAAATTATCTCTTTAGTTGATAAACTACTGGAAAGTTGGAGTATTTTAAAAAGGGGAATAAGGATATTTAGAGAAAGATATATTCAGAGGATTATGATTAGATATAGAGGTAAATGAAAATATGGAGTTTGGAAGGGGGATAATCTTGATTTACTTTGATAATGCTGCAACTTCTTTTCCGAAACCAGAAGTTGTTTATGATAAAATGGATAAATTTATGCGTAATAAAGGTGCTAATCCAGGTCGCGCTGGACATCAATTGGCTAATGCTGCTAGTAGAGAAATATTTGCTGTTAGAGAGTTAATAGCAGATTTTTTTAATATTGAGGATTCGGCTGAGGTAGTATTTGCGTTAAATACAACAGACGCTCTTAATTTAGGAATAAGGGGGATTTTAACTAAAGGTGACCATGTGATTATTAGCAGTATGGAACATAATTCGGTTATTAGACCTCTAAAGCATCTAGAAAGAGAAGGATTAATAGAAATAAGTGTAGTAGATTGTGATTATGAAACAGGAGAATTATTAATTGCGGATATTGAAAGTTCAATTAAAGATAATACTGAGTTAATAATTACAACCCATGCTTCTAATGTAACCGGAACTTTGATGCCTATTAAAGAGATAGGTCAATTAGCTAATAAGAAAGATATTAACTTTATGGTTGATGTAGCTCAAACAGCAGGTGTATACGAAATAGATGTTCAAAAATTGAATATAGATTTGATGGCATTTCCTGGTCACAAAGGTTTATTAGGCCCACAGGGTGTTGGTGGGTTGTATATTAATAAGAAATTAAGTTTAAAAAGTCTTCGTCAAGGGGGGACAGGTAGTAATTCAGAAGCTATTTATCAACCTGAAACTATTCCTGATAGATATGAAAGTGGCACGCCAAATGGCCCAGGGATTGTAGGGTTAGGAGCAGGAATTAATTATATTTTGGATAAAGGGATTGATAACTTAAGGAAACATGAATTAGAATTAACAGAATACTTATTAGAAGAACTAATTAAGATTCCAGAAGTTAAGATTTATGGACCACAAGATATAGATAAGCAAGCAGCAGTAATATCAATAAATATTGGTAGAGAAGCTGCTTCAGAAGTAGGCTTTATTTTAGATAGAGCTTTTAATATTGGAGTGCGAACTGGACTACATTGTTCACCGTTAGCTCATCAAACTTTAGGTACTGATGAGCAAGGAACGGTTAGAATCAGTCCAGGTATTTTTAATACTAAAGATGATTGTGAAGAGTTATTGACTGCAATTAGAGGGATTGCGAAAGAAGTACAGGGTTAAAAATAATTGACAATTTACGATTGACAATTGACAATTAAAAGGATTTAAGAGTTTGAATAATTAGGTCCAAATTTAAAAAAGGATAAGACCTATAAAAAAGAAGGGATGAAATTTGTGAAGGGCACGATTGTAAATACGGTATCTATTATAGCAGGTGGTAGTTTAGGAGTTATTTTAGGGCATAGACTTTCAGATGGTTTAAAGACAACAGTAATGCAGGGATTAAGTTTGGCGGTTTTATTAATTGGAGGGCAGATGGCTTTAGAGACTAATAATCCACCAGTGGTCATCTTTAGTCTCTTAATTGGTGCGGTTATCGGTGAACTATTAAAGATTGAAACTAGACTAAATAAATTTGGGGAATGGATAGAGAGTAAATTCAGTTCTGAAGGAGGAAGTGTAGCTAAAGCTTTTGTGAGGACTACTTTAATATACTGTGTAGGAGCAATGGCAATTATGGGGGCAATTCAGGATGGTTTAACCGGCGACCCTTCAACATTATATGCTAAATCTATGCTAGATGGTTTTTCAGCAATAGCCTTTGCTTCTACTATGGGGATTGGAGTTATCTTTTCTTCATTACCTGTCTTATTATATCAGGGTCTTATAACTTTATTAGCTAGTAGTGTGCAAGCAATTTTGACTCCAGAAATTATAGCTGAAATGACTGCTACTGGAGGATTATTAATTATTGGTATATCCATTAATATCTTAGAAATAGCAGAGATTAAAGTAGGTAACTTGCTACCTAGTATTTTTGTGGCAATTGGGTTAAGTTATTTAATAGTTATTTAGAAAACAAGCCTTATTCTTCGTCAGATGACAGAGAATAAGGCTTTTTTAATAATTTTATTTTAGTATTATAAAGATAAAGAGGAAAATTGTTTTTTTTATCGAATAAAGAATATTAGACAGTTTTTTTAAGGAAAAATGTATTTGTGAAAGGAGGAGCAATAGTGTCTTATGATAAGCAAAAGAAAAGAATTACAATTAAAGTAGTTCCTCACTCCGATGGCGATATGATTACATTTCAAATCCCAAGAATTATTCCTAAACTATTAATTAGTCTTATCTTAATATGTTTGATAGGAAGTAGTTTTGGTTTTTTCTTTTATTATCAGCAGAGCAATGAAGCTTTATCTACTATTGCACATTTAGAATCAGTTAAAAAACAAAATAAACGATTAAAAAGTAGACTACATACTTTATCACAAGAAGCTAAGATATTGAATACTAAATTTAAGGAAATTCAAAAGACAAATAAAGAAATAAAACAATTAATTAACTTTGATACTTCTAAGCAAAAAATTAGTAAAAAAGAAGGTAAAAATACATATTCTGATGCTCAACAAGTTAGTTTAAATAATAGATATGAACTAAGTTCTAGTTCGGATAATAATCATATAATTAATTTGGTTAATAATACTGCAAATAATTTTTCGAAATTAGAGACTCTCTTTCCAAAAGAGAAATTGGAATTAAAAGAATTAAAGAGTTCGGTAATTGAATATAATGATTATTTAGCTTCTAAACCAACTGGATGGCCTCTTAAAACTGAAGAAAAAAGGATAACTTCATATTTTGGTTATCGAACCCATCCTGTTACTGGTGAAAGGACAATACATGAAGGATTAGATATAGGTGTTTGGTATGGAACAAAGGTTTATGCTACAGGTGCAGGGAAGGTTATCTATGCTGGGTGGAAAGGTGGCTATGGTAGGGCGGTTGTTATTGATCATGGTTATGGTTTTCGTACGATTTATGCACATAACCAACGCTTAAATGTTGAAATTGGGGAACGAGTTGAAAGAGGAGATGTAGTTGCTTATACAGGTAACTCTGGACGTAGTACTGGGCCACATTTGCATTATGAAATTTTAGTCAATGGTAAACCTGTAGACCCACTGCCTTATTTAAAATAAATATTTGATTAATCTTAAGGAGGATCACATATGTTATTTGGTGGAAAGGATAAGAAGAAGACGAATAAACAAAAGAGAAATTCTAAAGGCATGGAAACTATTATTGGTGAAGGTACAGAGATTAAAGGTACTATCAATGCAGACACTTCTTTAAGGATTGATGGAAAATTGAAGGGAGAACTGAATGTAAAAGAAGATATAGTAATTGGAGAGAATGGAGTTTTAGAAGCAGATATAGAAGCTAGGAATATAACGGTGGCTGGTAGTATAACAGGTAATGTAACTGCTAATGAGAAGTTAGTAATTGTTTCTACAGGAACATTAATTGGTGATATTAAGATGGCTAATTTGATTATAGAAGATGGTGCTACTTTTAAAGGCAAGAGTGAATCAAAAGCAGCAATTACTAAAAGGTTTAATAATAAAGAAAAGAAGGATAAGCAGAAAAAAGATGAAGGCAAGAAGGATAAATAAATTTCACATAGGATAACAAGAGATTATTAGGGGAATTAAGATGAAGATAATTAGTTTAAGAAACCTTTGCTTCTTAATCCCCAACTTATTCCTCGTGAGATTAGTTTAGCCATTTTAACTACTAGACTTAATCTGGTACTTTGTAATACAAAATACTCCATATAACCACCAATATTGACTAAGCCAGTAATATGCATATTTCCTATAGGAGATAAATTCTTATTCACTCCTGAGCCAGGCTTAAGGGCACCGTGATTGACGCTAATTGAACCTACACTTTTATTCTTACCCAAACCGGCATCTATAGCTAGGATAAAGGGTTTAAAATACTCCTGCGCAATGAATTCTCTATTTTTTTCTAAATTAGTAGCATGAACTGGATTTTCTAAAGTACCGAAGACAGGTATTTGAGGAGCAATAATTCGATTTAATCTACTACCGACTAAAGGCCCTAAGGCATCACCAGTAGAACGGTCGGTTCCTATACATAAGATAATAAGTTGACTATAAGAGTTGTTGTATAATTCACTTAAAGATTTATTGATTAACTTCTTTAACTTATTAGCTGCTAATCTATCGTCAATATGTACTCGTCTTTCCTCTAAGAATTTCTGCTTTTGAAGTTTTCCTACTACTTTATCTATCCTATTATTCTTTTTAGCACAATTGTTACAGACAGTTTGAGTATTAGCAAAGAAGTTAAGATCCATAATTTGACGCCCGCAATTTTTACAAGTGATGGCTTCAAAATTACCCATTAATTTAATACCTCCCATTAAAACATAAAGCTTTAATTTAATATATGTAAAATCTAACTTAAATAACCTGTTAAATCTTGGTATAGTTTAATAATAAAGATTTATTCGAAGGAATATAATTAGTTGTAACTAAAACTTTTGGGGGGGAGAGAAGAGTTTGAAAAAAGATTATAGATATATCTTTCGTATTGCAGCGACCTATATAGGTGCTATAATTGGTGCTGGTTTTGCTTCTGGGCAAGAAATCTTTAGATTTTTTACTGTGCATGGATTCTGGGGGTATCTAGGTATTATAACCTGCGGTCTCTTACTCGCAAGTTTAGGATATATTACTTTTAAAATAAGTATTAATTCTAATTTAAATAATTATAGTCAATTATTCTACCAACTAGGGGGCAGAAGGCTAGGTTCTCTAGCTGATTCAGTTATTTTACTCTTCTTACTTGGTAGTTTTGTAGTTATGTTGTCTGGGAGCGGGGAAATATTTAATAATTACTTTCGAGTGGACAAAAATTTAGGTATATTATTAACTATTATTATTGTCATATCTGCAATTAAGTTTGGAATAGAAGGTGTTATGAACTTAAACTTATTCTTGATTCCAGTTTTAATATTAATTGTATTTATAACATTTTGGTTTAATGTAGAATCTAATCTCAGTTTTAATCTACAAGGACAAGGTTATAATAATATAGTATTTAATAATTGGCTTCTCTATTCTATTATTTATGTTATTTATAATTACTTTTTAGCATTACCGGTTTTAATTGCGATACCTACTCAGATTAATGACTTAAATCTTCTAAAGAAAGGAAGTATATTAGCAGGGGGGCTATTAGTAGTATTAGCTTTGGTCATTAACATTTTGTTAGTACAAAATTTGAGTTTAATTACAGAGAGTCAAATCCCTATTTTAAAAATTCTAAATTATCATAATAAAGGCTTATATATTCTTTATTCAGTAGTTCTTTGGTCAGCAATGATAACTACGGCTACTAGTAGTTTATATGGGCTAGTAATTAGGAGTAAAGAGCGTTTTTCTCTTCAAGAGAATAAGATGTTGACCTTCTTAGTTATATTTAGTTTCTTATTATCTAAATTTCGTTTTGATTCATTAGTAGCAGTAGTCTATCCTTTCTTAGGATATATTGGAGGGTTGATTCTAATATTCTTATTTTTAAATTACTTGAAGAGTAAGATTATATTATAAAGAAAAGGTCATTGAAGAAGGAGTTTGATATTTATAGCTGAAATTATAAATATGTTAAAGAACTTTAGATAAGTTTGAAGTAATCTTTTTAGGAGGCAAAACATGAGTAGTAGAGAAGTATTAGACGGATTGAGACCGGCTTGGTTAGAGATAGATTTAGATGCTATTGCTCAAAATGCAAGAGAAATTAAGAATTATATAGGCTCAGAAGTAGAATTGATGGCAGTAGTAAAAGCCAATGCTTATGGTCATGGAGCAGTTGAGGTAGCAAAGACTGCCTTGAATAATGGTGCAGATAGACTAGCGGTAGCATTATTAAAAGAGGGAAAGGAATTGAGATTAGCAGGAATTAAGGTGCCAATTTTAATTTTAAGTCCTATTTATTCATCCCAAATCCAAGAGTTAGTCGAGTATAATTTAACTCCTACTATCTTTACTTTAGAAATGGCAAAGGCTATTTCTAAGTATGGAAGTCAGATAGAAGAAGAAATAGATATACATATAAAAGTAGATACGGGCATGGGGAGGATAGGTGTCTTAACAAATGATGCTTTTAAATTAATTAAAGAAGTTAATAAACTGCCTTATATTAATATTGAGGGAGTTTTCAGTCATTTGGCTATTGCTGATGAATTAGAAGGGCAGGAGTATACTCATCAGCAGATAAATAGATTCAGTGATTTAATTAAGGAGATAAAGAAGGAAGGTATAGAGGTCCCAATCAGACATTTAGCCAATAGCGCGGCTACATTTGAATATCCTAAAAGCAGATTTGATATGGTACGGACCGGAATTTCTCTTTATGGATTACCACCTTCACCAGAGATTACTACTGAATTAAACCTACAGTCTGCATTAGAATGGAAGGCTAAACTAGCTTATGTTAAAGAGTTACCACCGGAATATAGTATTAGTTATGGTTGTACTTATACTACAACTGATTTTACTAAGGTTGGAACTATACCTTTAGGGTATAGCGATGGTTATCCACGGTTATTATCGAATCAAGGTGATGTATTAATTAAAGGAAGGAGAAGAAAGATATTAGGTAGGGTATGTATGGACCAACTAATGATAGAGGTAACTGGAATTTCTGATTTAGATTTAGAGTCAGAAGTAGTGTTAATTGGAAAAAGTGGTTCAGATGAGATAACAGTAACAGAATTAGCTAGTAAGATAGGCACTATTAATTATGAAGTTGTGTCACAGATTAGTTCTAGAGTTACCAGGATTTATCTTAAAGATGGTGAAATAATAAAGGTGAAGGAATAAGTAGGAGGTGTTAGAATGGAATTAACAGACTTATATCAAAAATTAATTAAGATGCTTACAAAAGTAGTTGCACCAAATAATTTAATATTGATTGGAGTAGCAATTTTACAACTAGTAGGGATTATAATTTTAGGAAATTTATTAAAGCGATTAACTTATATGTTGATTGATCAAGTCTTTAAAGAGAATGATAGATTGGTTAAAAGTAGGCGAGCTAGGACTTTAAACCCTTTGTTAAAGAGTGTAACTCGTTATATAGTATACTTTATAGGTGCGACTATGGCATTAGAAGTTTTAGGGATTCCAACTACTTCTATTTTAGCTGGTGCTGGAATAGCTGGATTGGCTTTTGGTTTTGGTGCCCGTAGCTTAGTAGAAGATGTAATTACTGGTTTTTTCATTCTTTTTGAAGATCAATTTAGCATTGGTGATTATATTGAAACTGCAGGTGTTTCGGGGATTGTCGAAGAGATAAGCTTACGAATTACTAAGATTAAGAATTTTGATGGTGATGTACATATAGTGCCTAATGGTGAAATAAAACAGGTGACGAACTTTACTGCAGCAGATAGTAGAATAGTGGTTGATATAGGAATTGGTTATGATGAAGATATAGCAAGGGTAATTGAAATTCTTAAAAATTATTCTAAAGAATTAGCAGAAGAGATGCAGGATATTAAGAAAGGCCCGGAGGTTGTAGGAGTAGAAGAATTAGGAGATTCAAGTGTAACTTTAAGAACCTTAGCGTGGGTAACACCAATGGAGAAATGGGCTGTCGAACGAAAGTTAAGACAGAGGTTTAAAGAGAAGCTAGATGCTGAGGATATTGAGATTCCTTATCCTAAACGAGTGCTTATTACTGAAAGTAAGGAGTGTGATGTAGATGAAATTTGAAGTAGGAGAGGTAGTGAAGTTTAGAAAAGAACACCCTTGTGGGGAAGATAGATGGGAGATATTGCGGACAGGAATGGACTTTAGGGTCAAATGCTTAGGTTGTGAAAGAATAATTATGTTGCCAAGAAAGAAATTTGAAAAGAGCGTTAAAGAAAAAGTTATGGATTGATTTTAAGTTTAACTTGAAGATAAATCCAATATAAGTTATAATCATTGTTGTGCTTAAATTTAAAATTAACGAGGGAGATGCTAATTACTAATGGGAATGACATGTGGAATAGTAGGTTTACCAAACGTAGGTAAGTCTACATTATTTAATGCGATTACTGAGGTAGGTGCTGGAGCAGAGAATTATCCTTTCTGTACTATAGACCCTAATGTGGGGATAGTTGACGTTCCAGATCAACGTTTAAATAGGTTAACTGAGGTTATTGAACCAAAGGAGACGATTCCAACCGCAATTGAATTTGTTGATATAGCGGGTTTAGTTAAAGGAGCTAGTGAAGGAGAAGGTTTAGGGAATAAATTTTTATCCCATATTAGAGAAGTCGATGCTATTGCTCATGTAGTTCGTTGCTTTGACGATACAAATATTACCCATGTTGAAGGTAGTATAGATCCGATCCGTGATATTGAGACTATCAATACTGAACTTGTACTGGCTGATTTAGAGACAATTGAAAATAGAATAGAGAAGACGGAACGTATGTTAAAGACAGGAGAGAAAAAATATAAAGAGGAAATGGAAGTCTTAGAAAAAGTTATTGCTGCTTTAGAAGAAGGGGAACCAATAAGAAGTGTAGACCTTTCAACTGAAGAAAAAACAGTCATTAAAGATTGTCATCTATTAACTATTAAACCGATCCTTTATGTAGCAAATGTAAGTGAAGATGAAGTTAATGCAGTGGATAATGAATATGTACAAGCTGTAAAGGATTATGCTTCCGGAGAGAATGCTGAAGTAATTACTGTTAGTGCTAAGGTAGAGTCTGAAATAGCAGAGTTGGATGATGATGAAAAGGAGCTTTTCTTAGAAGAATTAGGTATTGAAGAGTCTGGCTTAGATAAATTAATTAGAGCTGGCTATAAATTATTAGGGTTAATTACTTTCTTTACCGCAGGTGAGAAAGAAGTTAGAGCTTGGACAGTAAAAGAAGGGTCTACTGCTCCAGAAGCCGCCGGTAAGATACATACTGATATGCAAAAAGGGTTTATTAGAGCCGAAGTTATTAGTTATGATGACCTAATAGAGGTTGGTTCATTTGCTCAAGCAAGAGATGAAGGGCTATTAAGATTAGAAGGTAAAGATTATATCGTTAAAGATGGCGATGTATGCTACTTTAGATTTAATGTTTAGTGTTTGCAATTTGAACAGAAAAGTGTTATAATAATTTAGAATCCATGCTCTATTGAGAAGATAGGGTCTTAGCCCATATGGAGGAGGTGAATCAATAATGCGTAAATATGAAACAGTCTTTATTGTAAATCCTGATTTAGATGACGAAGCAACAGAAGCAGTAGTAGAAAAGATTCTTGATACTATCAATAATACTAAAGGTGAAGTTGTTAAGGCAGATAAATGGGGGACTAAGAAATTAGCTTATGAAGTTCAAGACTATAAAGCTGGATACTATACAGTGGTTAATTTCAAAGGTGAAGCTGAAACTGTAGATGAATTAGAAAGAGTTTATCGAATTACTGATACTATTCTTAAGTTCTTAATTTTAAAAGACGAAGAATAATAGTGTAGATTAATAAGATATATTTATCGATAGATATGTTCCATTTTAGAATTTGAATAGAAGGAGGTAGACTAGATGGGACGCGGAAGAAATAAATCATGTGAATTCTGTGCTAATAAAGTAGATCATATAGATTATAAAGATGCTAATAAGTTAGAAAAGTATATTACTGATCGTGGTAAAATTATACCAAGAAGAATTTCAGGAAATTGTGCTTTACATCAAAGACAATTAACCAAAGCTATTAAAAGAGCAAGAAATATTGCTTTACTACCGTTTACAATTGATTAAGGTTTAAAACAGAGAGGGTGCCCTCTCTGTTTTTCTTATCTTAAGCAGGAAAAAATATTTTTCTCAAGAATTTATCTTAATACAGTTTATTTTGATTTAAGTTGATTACATCAATTAATTATAAAATTTACTTATATAATTTAGTTAATTGGAATTAGGAGGGATTAAATGAGAAAATATAATCATAAAGATCAAAAGAATAATATTACTAAGAACTTAAAAGTAATAGAATGGTTAAAGAGTGAACTCTTAGGTAGCATTTCTCACCTTTTTAAAGTGATGCTCAAAGATAATCAAGAGAAGATAACTGATGCATTAGCTAATTTGATAATTGCGGCTTATTTATTAGCAAAGAGATTAGGTGTTTCTCCTAATAGATTGGAAAGAAAGATACAGGATAATTTACGAGAAAATATAGATCAGCAACACAAAATTGAAGAGTGGTATGGTGACTTGAGTCTATTATTAAAGCATTTGATTAAAAAAAGATAAATGAGAGGTGACAGTTTTGGCATCATTAGAAACGAAAGGTTTAGTTGAAGGAGCTTTATTTAGTGCTATAACAGTATTATTAGCATTAATTGGCTCGTATCTACCGCTATTTGGGATTGTTATGATATTGGTTTTACCGTTACCAATTATAGTTGTTGGGGTGCGGCAGGGGACTAAGATTGGTATTTTGACGACGATATTGAGTGCTATTTTATTAGGTATGTTGATTAACTTTCTAATGTCTTTAATGGTTCTATTTGGTTTTGGGCTAATTGGAGTAGTTTTAGGTGCTGCTTTTGAAGAAGAATTCTCATCGACAAAGATAATAATGATTGCTATTATAGTTTCTACTATTTCTACCTTATTAATTCTTGGAGTGAATTTTTACTTACTTGATTTTAGTATTGAGCCTATTATTAATACAGTTTTGCAACAGTACAAAAGCTTAGGAATTGATCAGGCTACCCAGCAAGAATTAATAGATATGTTCGTTACTATTGCCCCGGCTCTGATACTAACAGCTAGTGCCATAAATGGCTTAGTTAATTATTACATAGCAATAAATGCTTTAAATAGATTAGGTTATGAGTATGAAGAGCCTCCTCCTTTAGTAGAATGGAGGTTTCCTAAATATTTAACCGTTGGTTTTATATTGGGTATTCTTTTAATTAATACTAATATAGGTAAGAATATATACATGGTCTTTAACTTTATCTTCTTTATTCAAGGGTTAGCAATAGCAGCTTACTATTTAAAGAGGTTTAATATTTCTAATACATTGCAAAAGATAATTTTAGCTATTTTAGTTATTCTTCCTGTAAACCAAATTTTATCCTTTTTAGGTATTTTAGACACTTGGTTTGACTATAGGAAGTTAGATGATTGAAGGATGGGTTAATGCTCCTAACCTTAGGAGTATTTACTAGTTAGATGGTGTTGTTAATAGCTTTAATCTATTATATAATTTAAAGGAGGAAGTAGATATGAAGGTTATTTTAAAAGAAGATGTTAATAATATTGGGAATAAAGGAGAGGTAGTTGAGGTAGCTGATGGACATGCCCGTAACTATTTGTTACCAAAGGGGTTAGCTGTTGAAGCTAATGATGCTCAGTTATCCAAATTGAAAGCAAAGAAGAAAGCTAAGAAACGACAAAAGAAGAAAGAGTTAGAAGAAGCAAAAGAAAAGGCTAATAAGATAGAAGATTTAATTTTAGAAATCCCGGTAAAGGCTGGGGAAATGGGTAAGTTATTTGGTTCAGTAACTACTAATGATATTGCTGATGCAATTTATGATGAAATAGGAATTAAGATTGATAAACGAAAAGTAGAATTAGATGATAATATTAAGACATTAGGCACAAAAAAGGTTGAAATAAACCTACATAAAGATGTGTCTGCTACAGTAAAGGTTAAAGTTACTGAAGCTTAGAAAGGAGTTAAGATGAAAGATAATATAGAAAAGCTACTTAAAGAGGGGCAAAAAGGGGTTGCTTGTGAAGACGAAAAAGAAGAGCAGTTACAATATCAGGTAACTGCTCTCTTTGAGCTTTTAGCTGAGTTTTATGGGATGGATAAATTAGTTCTAAAAGCAGGTAAGTTAGATGCTTTAGATTTGATGGAATCTGAAGCAATTGATAATCAATTGGTTGCTTTACAGAGAATTGTTTATGAAGATCCTACAATGGAAGAGTTAAAAGGTACTCCTAGAGAATTATTATCGGTTTTAGAAGAAGAGATTTCAGAATTATTCGTTCAGAAATCGATTAATGATGAATTAGAGAAGAAGATAGCAGATAAGATGCAGGAACGGCATGAGGAGTACTTAAAAGAGATTAAGAAAGAGATTATTGCTGAAGAAAGCAAAAATACAGCTGATAATCCAGCTACTTTAAAGAAATATGGTGAGTTAGAAAAATTAGAGACACAAGGCTTAACTCGTTCGGCAATGGAAATCTTACGACCTACTAATTTAAAAGAGATTGTAGGACAAGAGAAAGCAGTCAAGGCTTTATTATCTAAGTTAGCTTCTCCTTTTCCTCAACATATTATCATCTACGGACCACCGGGAGTAGGTAAGACGACAGCGGCCAGATTAGCATTGAATAAGGCTAAGGAGATGGCTCACACTCCTTTTAATGAAACGGCAGATTTTGTGGAGGTAGATGGTACTACTTTGCGTTGGGATCCAAGAGAAGTTACTAACCCATTATTAGGTTCAGTTCACGACCCTATTTATCAAGGAGCTAGTAAGAAATTAGCTGACGGGGGAGTACCAGAGCCTAAGACTGGATTAGTAACAGATGCCCATGGCGGTGTGCTTTTTATTGATGAGATTGGTGAACTTGATCCGATGTTACAGAATAAATTATTGAAAGTGTTAGAGGATAAAAGGGTTCAATTTGATTCTTCTTATTATGATCCAAATGATGATAATGTACCTCAATATATAAAGAAGTTATTTGACGAGGGTGCTCCAGCTGACTTTGTATTAATTGGAGCTACTACCCGTTCACCAGAAGATATTAATCCTGCTTTACGTTCGCGAGCTGTAGAAGTCTTTTTTGAACCTTTACAGAAGAGAGACATTGAGGAGATAGTTAAGAATGCTAGTGAAAAATTAGAAGTAGAGATGGATATTAAAGTTCCAGAATTAATTAGTCAATATACTATAGAGGGACGTAAAGCAGTAAATATGCTAGCAGATGCTTACGGTTTAACTCTTTATGAGACTGAGGTTGGTTATCGTCAGCAAGAAGAAATTAGAATTAACGAAGAAGTTATTTATGAAGTTGTGCAAACAAGTAGATTAACTCCTTATCAGAAGAATAAAGCTAGCTCTACTCCAGAAGTAGGTAAAGTACTTGGTTTAGGAGTGAGGGGTTTTCTAGGAAGTGTACTAGAAATAGAAGCAATTGCTTTTCCGGCTACGAAGAAGAAGCAAGGAAAGATTAGGTTTAATGAGACAGCTGGTAGTATGGCTAAGGATGCGGTCTTTAATGCAGCATCAGTTGTGCGAAAGATAACCGGTGAGGATATTAATGATTATGATTTACATGTTAATGTTATTGGTGGAGGACAGATTGATGGTCCTTCGGCAGGCTTAGCAATTGTTGTAGCTATTATTAGTGCTATTCAAGAGAAGCCGATTAGGCAGGATGTAGCTATTACTGGTGAAGTTTCTATTCGAGGGCGTGTTAAAGCTGTAGGAGGAATTATAGAAAAGATTTATGGAGCAAAACAAGCAGGTATTAAAGAAGTCTTTCTTCCGTATGCTAATCGTAAAGAGGTTCCAGAAAATGAAACAGAAGTAAAGATTAACCTAGTCAAAGATATTAATGATATATTAAAGAGAATATTAGTCACTGAGAATGAACAGGCTTGTTAGGGGGGATAGAATGAAAAATAATTTAACTGATAAGGTCCCACCTCAAAGTATAGATGCTGAACGATCTACTTTGGGTTCAATGTTAATAGATCGCGACGCAATAGCTAAAGTAATAGAAATCTTAAAACCAGATGATTTTTATCGTGAAGCTCACTCTACTATCTTTCAAGTAATTAATGTTTTATTCGATAAAGGAGAGCCAGTAGATTTAGTAACTGTTAGTGAAGAATTGCGGGATCGTGATGCTTTAGATGATATAGGAGGTATAGCCTACCTTACATCATTAGCTAATAGTGTGCCAACATCGGCAAATGTCACTTATTATGCGAAGATAGTAGAAGAAAAGTCTATTCTAAGAAAGTTAATTAGATCATCGGCGGAAATTTCTAAATTAGGCTATTCAGCGGATAAAGAGCTAGATGAGATTTTAGATGAAGCTGAAAGGTCCATCTTTAATATTTCACAAAAACGAGCTATACAGGATTTTTCTGGTATACGAGATGTATTAATGGATACCTTTGATGATTTAGAAAAACTTTACGATAATAAAGGTGGGGTTACAGGAGTTCCGACTGGATTTACAGATTTAGATAAGATGACTTCTGGTTTTCAGGATTCTGATTTGATAATTATTGCTGCTCGTCCTAGTATGGGAAAGACTGCTTTGGCCTTAAATATAGCCCAATATGCTGCTGTTGAAAAAGATGTATCAGTAGCTATCTTTTCATTGGAGATGTCAAAGCAGCAATTAGTTCAGCGGATGTTATGTTGTGAGGCTCAGGTAGATAACCATCGTTTACGAACAGGTTACTTAAATGAGAGAGATTGGAATAAGTTAACTGATGCTGCTGGAAAATTGAGTGAATCCAAAGTCTTTATCGATGATACTCCTGGGATTACAGTAATGGAGATGCGGGCTAAAGCAAGAAGAATTAAGGCGGAACACGGACTAGATCTGATCTTAATCGATTACTTACAGTTAATGCAAGGTAGTAGTAATAGTGAGAGTAGACAACAAGAAGTTTCGAAAATTTCTCGTTCTCTTAAAGGTTTAGCTAGAGAATTAGATGTTCCTGTAGTTTCTTTATCACAGCTGAGTCGAGCTGTAGAACAGCGAAATGATAAGCGTCCTCAATTAAGTGATTTAAGATCGAGTGGTAGTATTGAACAGGATGCTGACGTGGTAGCATTTATTTATCGTGATGATTATTATAATCCAGACTCAGAAAAAGCAGGAATTACTGAAATTATTATTGGTAAGCAAAGAAATGGACCGGTAGGTAAAGTAGAACTTGCTTTCCAGAAAGAGTATACAAAGTTTGTAGATTTAGCGAGAAGAGAAGCTCAATAAATTATAAGTAATATATGAATTGGTTAAAATATAATTTAGTCAGAGTCTAAGTAATTAAGATTACTTAAGGCTAGGGCTAAATTATATTTATTTGTTTTATTACTTTAATATGCTAAATTAATAAAATAAACGAATATTATTTTATTATACCTCAATTAAATTCGACTATATCTTGACATTAGGTAGTTATTTTGCTATTATTATTAGTGTGTTTTGGTTGAATGATTGTGATTAACTTTTACATAGGAGGCTAACTTTAATGATTGAAAGGTATACATTACCTAAGATGCAGCAGATTTGGAGTGAAGAGAATAAATTTGATAACTGGTTGAAGATAGAAGTAGCTGTCTGTGAATCCCTAGCAGAGTTAGATGAGATTCCTAAGGAAGCAGTAGCGGAGATTAAAGCTAATGCTACTTTTACTGTTGATAGGATTAAAGAGATTGAGAAAGAGACTAGACATGATATTTTAGCTTTTTTAACAGCAGTAGCTGAAAGTTTAGGTGAAGAATCAAAGTATATTCATTTAGGATTGACTTCATCTGATATTAAAGATACAGCTAGGTCCTTACAATTAAAAGAAGCAGCCGAAATAATCTTAGAAGATTTAGAAGAAGTAACCGAGGCAATAGGTAAAAAAGCCATTAAATATAAAAATCAAGTAATGATTGGAAGGACTCATGGTATTCATGCTGAACCAGTTACGTTTGGTTTTAAATTGGCCAATTGGTATGCAGAAATGCAGAGGAATATTAAGAGATTTAAAGAAGCTAAAGAGGATATCAGTTATGGCAAAATTTCTGGTGCTGTTGGAACTTTTGCTAATATTAGTCCAGAAGTAGAAGCAAAGACCTGTCAGTTACTTAACTTAAAACCAGCACCGATTTCTTCGCAAATTTTACAGAGAGATCGTCATGCAGAATACATATCTACTTTAGCAATTATTGCTGGTTCATTAGATAGATTTGCGACTGAAATTAGGAATTTACAGCGGACAGATATTTTGGAAGTGGAAGAGGCATTTAAAAAAGGCCAAAAAGGTTCTTCGGCTATGCCACATAAGAAGAATCCAATTACTTGTGAGCGTATTTCAGGTTTAGCGCGAGTAGTTAGGTCTAATAATGTTGCTGCCTTAGAGAATCAACCTCTATGGCATGAGCGTGATTTAACTCATTCTTCTGTTGAGCGAATTATCTTTCCGGATAGTAGTATCTTAATAGATTATATGTTAACTAAATTTAAAGATGTTGTTGAGAAATTAAGTGTGTTAGAAGGAAATATGCTCAGAAATTTAGAGAAGACTAATGGATTAATCTTTTCGCAGAAAGCTATGTTAAGGTTAGTTGATAAAGGGCTATTAAGAGACGATGCTTATGAATTAGTACAGCGTAATGCCTTAAAGGCTTGGCAGGATGATAGGCCATTTAAAGATTATCTTTTGGCTGATGAGGATATTTTAAAGTATTTAAGCAAGGAAGAGATTGGAAGAATATTTGACTATGATTATCACCTAAGAAATATTGACCAAGTCTTTACTAGACTAGGTTTAGAATAGATAAGTGCTTAAAATATAAAAAGATTAATATTGAGCAAGTAATAAATCTAAAGAGAACAAATGGAGGTTTTACTAATGGCAACTGTAGTTGTGGTAGGATCACAGTGGGGAGATGAAGGTAAAGGAAAGATTACTGATATGATCTCTCGAAAGGCAGATGTTGTAGTACGGTATCAAGGAGGGAATAATGCTGGTCATACAGTAGTTGTTGGTGAGAAAGAGCTTAGGTTACATTTGGTTCCATCAGGGATATTATATGAAGATACTACTTGTGTAATAGCGAATGGGGTTGTTGTTGATCCTAAAGTCTTATTAGAAGAGTTAGAGTATTTGGCTGATAAAGAAGTAGAAGTTAAAGATTTCTATATTAGTTCTAATGCCCATGTAATTATGCCTTATCACCGAGCTTTAGACCAATTAGAAGAGAAAAGAAAAGGAAATGATAAGATTGGAACTACTGGTAAAGGAATTGGACCGGTATACAAAGATAAGATTGCACGATCTGGGATTAGGATGGCAGACTTATTAGATGAAGAGGTTCTCAAAGAGAAATTAACGGCTAATTTAGAGTTAAAGAATCAGATATTAGAAAAAGTTTATGACGGTGAAAGATTTGGTATTGATGAATTAGTAGCAGAATATATGGAGTATGGTAAGGAATTAGAAAAATTTATAACTGACACATCTTATCTAATTAATCAGGCTATTGAACAGCAGGATAATGTGCTTTTTGAAGGTGCACAAGGAACTTTATTAGATATTGACCATGGTACTTATCCTTTTGTAACTTCTTCGAATCCAACTGCTGGTGGTGTCTGTACCGGTACAGGAGTTGGGCCTACTAAGATTGATAGTGTAATTGGAATTGCTAAGGCTTATACAACTAGAGTAGGAGCAGGTCCTTTCCCAACTGAATTAACAGGTAAAATGGGAGACCTTATTAGAGATAAAGGTGGAGAATTTGGTACAACTACAGGAAGACCTAGACGATGTGGTTGGTTTGATGCCACAATAGTTAAATATGCACAAAGAGTCAATGGCTTAACTAGCATAGCGGTTACTAAACTGGATGTATTAGATGGCTTAGATACAATTAAACTATGTACAGGTTATAAATATAAGGACGAAGTATTAAAAGAATTTCCAACTGACCAAAAGGTTCTGGCTGAATGTGAACCTATTTATGAAGAGTTTGCTGGTTGGGAAGAAGATACTTCTCAGATGAAAGAGTATGATGAATTACCAGAGAATGCTAAGAAGTATTTAGATAGAATATCTGAATTAGTAGGAGCTGAAGTTTCTATTTTATCAGTAGGTCCGAAAAGAGCACAGACTATGATTTTAAAGAAATTTGTAGGTTAAATATGTGATAGATAGTAATAATTTGACCGTTTAGGTATTGTAGTTTTTTAATACTTAAGCGGTCTTATTTTATTATAATTAAAATTTTTCTAATAATATTCATATAAAAGTGAATATTAAATTTATTTTATTAAAAAAAGTTCGGATATATTCTAGATATATATTGACGAAAAAAGATTTTTTTGTTATTATAAACGTGTAGAAGAATTATATCCGAATAATAACCTCATATAATCGTGAGAATAAGGCTCACAAGTTTCTACCAGGTGGCCGTAAACTACCTGACTATGGGGGAAGTGTACCTAGGGTTCCACGTTGTTAGATGACAATGGTTTGGTCCGAGCGGTACAGTTGATGACACCGAAGGGATAAAAGCCCAGGCGGGGAGGTTCTGCTCTTAGTTGACAGTGGAATCTGCCTGCCTGGGTTTTTTTATATTTTAAATAAATGGTTTAACCACAAAAAGGTCATCTTTCGCGATAGAATAAATTTTTCGAACCATCTAAGGTTCATATCCGGTAAAAATAAGGCTTCCTAATCAATAGCACGTCCTGTGCTGTGATTAGCTCACCACTTCCTGTGGTTCGGCCTCATTTTTACCTCCTATTCACCAAGATGGTGAACGAAAAATTTATGATTTGCTCAATATAACCTTTTTGTGTTCTAATCATAAATAAGTTTAAGGGGAGAGATTTAATGAAGGTATTAGTAATTGGCAGTGGTGGTCGTGAAGATACTTTAGCCTGGAAATTAAGTCAGAGTACAAAGGTAGATGAAATTTTTGTAGCACCTGGTAATGCAGGAACAGCAGAAGTTGCTGAAAATGTAGATATATCAGACACTAATTTAGAAGAGTTACTCCAATTTGCTCAAAAAGAAGGGATTGATTTAACATTTGTTGGTCCTGAGGCTCCTTTAGTGGCTGGAATTGTAGATTCTTTTGAAGAGGCTGGATTGAAGGTCTTCGGTCCTAATCAAGATGCTGCACAGCTGGAAGGTAGTAAGGTCTTTTCTAAGAATTTAATGAAAAAATACAATATTCCCACTGCTAAGTATGAAGTTTTTACTGATGAAGATGAAGCAATTGGTTATGTTAAAGAAGAAGGAGCGCCTATTGTAGTTAAAGCAGAAGGTTTAGCAGCTGGGAAAGGGGTAGTTGTTGCTGAAACCGAAGAGGAAGCAATTGAGGCTATAAAGACTATTATGGTTAATCAGAAGTTTGGGGAAGCTGGAGAGCGAGTAGTTATTGAAGAATACTTAACCGGAGAAGAAGCAACTTTGTTAGCTTTTACTGATGGAGAAACAATTATCCCAATGTTGCCATCCCAAGATCATAAACAAGTTTATGATAATGATGAAGGGCCAAATACTGGAGGAATGGGTGCTTATGCGCCAGCACCAGTAGCTACTGATGAAATTTTACATAAAGCATACGAGGAGATATTAGTTCCAACTATTGAGGCGTTAAAAGAGGAAGGGATTAAGTTTAAAGGCATTTTATATAGTGGCTTGATGATTGAAGATGGAGAAGCTAAAGTCTTAGAGTATAACGTGCGTTTCGGAGATCCAGAGGCTCAGGTTGTCTTACCACTTTTAGAGACTGATTTAGTAGAAATAGCTGAAGCGATCATCGAAGAGGAATTAGCAGAATTCAATATAGAATGGTCAGACAAAACAGCAGTATGTGTAGTTATGGCCTCAGGAGGATATCCAATAGATTATGAAACTGGTAAAGAAATTAAGGGAATCAATGAAGCAAATGATAATAAGGATACTGTTGTCTTCCAAGCTGGAACTGAGTATAAAGATAATAAATTAGTAACTGCTGGGGGTAGGGTTTTAGGTGTCACAGCTTTAGGAAAGGGATACAAAGACACAATTAAAAGAGCTTATCAAGCTGTAGAAAAGATAGATTTTGCTGATGTCCATTATCGTAGTGATATTGGGGATAAAGCGCTGAATTATAAATAATGATTATGAAGGAGGAGGATCAGTGGATTATACCGATCAAAGAATAGGTATCATCGGCGGTGGTCAATTAGGTAAGATGATGATCTTAGAAGCTAAGAAGATGGATTTTGAGGTTGTTATTCTAGACCCTACTGTCCATTGTCCAGCAGATAGTATTACTGATGAACATATTGTGGCTGAATTTGATGATCGAGATGCTATCAGAGAGTTAGCCGAAAAATCAGATGTTGTAACTTATGAGTTTGAGCATATTAGAGTAGATATCTTAAAAGAGTTAGAGACAGAAGGTTATAGTATATATCCAACTCCTAAAAGTTTAGAAATAATTCAAAATAAATATAATCAGAAACAATTATTAAAGGCAGAGGGTATTCCTGTTCCAGATTTTATAAGAGTATCTACAATAGAAGATATTAAAGAAGCAGCGGCTAAATTTAATTATCCTATAATGTTAAAAAGCTGCACAGGTGGTTATGACGGTAAAGGTAATGCACTAATAAAAGATGAAGATCAGATTGGAGAATCTTATCAAGCCTTAGGAGCAGGAGATAATTTATTAATGGTAGAAGAATTCGTGCCTTTCACTAAAGAAATTTCAGTTTTAGCGTGTCGAAGCACTGAAGGAGAAATAATTACTTATCCTATAGGTGAGAATAATCACGAAGAAAGTATTCTAATTGAGACTAAGGTGCCGGCTGATATTTCTACTACTATTAAAGATAAAGCTTTGGAACTAGGACAAAAGGTTATGAACGTTTTTGCAGGTGTTGGTATTTTCTGTATTGAAATGTTTGTAACGAAAGATGGTAAAGTGTTAATTAATGAAATAGCTCCACGGCCTCATAACTCAGGCCATTATTCTATAGAAGGCTGTGTCACTTCTCAATTTGAAAATCATATCCGAGCTATTGCAGAGCTTCCTTTAGGAAGTGCAGATTTAGTAAATCCAGCGGTAATGAGAAATATTCTTGGGCAAGAAGAAAATAAAGGTGAAGCATGTGTAGTTGGAACAAAAGAAGTATTACAATTTCCTAATCTTAAACTGCATGTTTATGGAAAGAAAGTATCAAAGCCCGGCAGAAAGATGGGACATTTAACAGTCACAGCAGATACAGTAGAGGAAGCAACTCAAATGGCATTAGAAGCAAGTAGCTTAGTTAAAGTAACAGGGAGATAATAGTTGACAGTTGATAGTTAAAACCAAGTTTAAAGTCAAAAGTTTATCTTAGGTTCAGGTCAAGGTTTACGATAGACTCTGCTTTTAGTTCGGAAACTTTTTTCTGGGCTTCACTGTCAACTGTAAACTAATAAAAAGTGGGGGGATTTAATTTATGAAACCTAAAATTGGAATTATTATGGGTAGTGATTCTGATTTACCAGTTATGAAGGATGCAGCTAAAATTTTAGAGGAATTTGGTATTCCTTATGAAATTACGGTCGTTTCTGCTCATAGAACACCTGATCGAGTTTCTGCATATGCAGAAAAAGCAGAAGAAAGAGGGATTGAAGTAATTATTGCTGGTGCAGGAGGAGCAGCTCACCTACCAGGGATGACAGCTTCTCATACTTCACTACCGGTTATTGGGGTGCCGATTAAGACTTCGAAGTTAAGTGGAGTAGACTCATTATATTCTATTGTTCAGATGCCAGGAGGAGTTCCAGTGGCTACAGTTGGTATTAATGGGGCTAAGAATGCAGGATTATTGGCTATACAGATTTTAGGAGTAGCAGATGCAAAGATTAGAGAAAGTTTTAAAGAGTATAAAATAGATATGGCAGAAACAGTTAAGGAAACAGCATCAGAATTAGAGGAACTAGGTTATAAAGATTATTTAGAAAACCAATCATAACTTTTTTCACTCTTTCTAGGATCGGTTAATATTATGAAAGTATAATGTGTTAAAGGAGCGTGAATGCCGATGTTAGAAAGAGAAGAATCAACTCAGGCATTAGTTGGTATAGCTCTTGGCGGTGGTGGATTAACCGGGGTTATTCATATTGGTATTTTAGATGTTTTTCATCGCCATAGGGTTCCAATTGATGTTATTGCTGGAAGTAGTATAGGAGGATTGATTGCTGGATTATATAGTGTTGGGCATGACCCCCGAGAGTTAGAGAGGTTGGCCTTGAATTTTAAAGAAGGTAAATATTTTGATTTAAGTATAGAGTTCAATAGAATAATAAGGATTTTGATCAGCCTTTTACTTTCAAAATTAGGTGCTACTTCTAAGAGGATGCCGAGAGGTTTGATTTCTGGCAATGATATTGAAGAGTTTTTAGTAGAAGATACAGAAGGTAAATTTTTTAATCAAACAGAAATTCCAGTAGCTATTACTGCTACTGATGTTGAGACTGGAGAGTTAATAGTATTTGTTAATGAAAGATTAGTGCCTGCTTTGCAGAACTTAAAAGATTATATTTTTGTTACTGATAAGCAGGTGGCTAAAGCAATTAGAGCAACTATTTCAATCCCTGGTCTATTTGAACCTTGTGAAATTAATGAAAGATTATTAGTAGATGGAGGAGTAAAGGATAATGTCCCAGCAGATATTCTAGATGAATTAGGTGTAGATATAAAGATTGCGATTGATTTAGGTTTTTCGCTTCAAGACGATAATTCAATTATGAACCCTATAGATATGGTGTTGCAATCTTTTGATATTATGGGACAAGAAATTTCAAACTTAAAGACAGAGAGTTACGCTGATTTAGTAATTAAGCCGCAGGTGTCGCATATTAGTTTGACTGATACTGATAAGATTCCTTACCTTTTAAAAAAAGGTAGAGAGATCGGTTATCAGTTAGTTCCTGAGGTAAAGAGATTAATTAGAGGAGGATAAGATGAATGGTGACTCGTAATATTTTTGCAAATATTAGTCCTTTGGATCATCGTTATTCTTTACGTGAAGATGAATTCCAAAAATATTCTCAGTACTTATCAGAAGAGGCAAAGGTTAAATGCCAAGCAGAAGTAGAAGTAGCATTAGTTAAGGCATTAGCCAAAGCAGGTATCTGTTCAATGGAAGTAGCTCAAGAAGTAAAAAAAGCTGCCGAAGGAATAAATCCTGAAGAAGTTTATAAAGAAGAAAGAAAGACAAAACATAATATTCGTGCATTGGTAAACTGCATTCAAAGGAAGGTGAGTGAGGAGGCTAAGCCTTATGTACATTTTACTACTACATCCTTTGATATAGTAGACACTGCTAATTCATTACGTTACAAAAAGTGTTCAGAGGAATTGATCTTACCTACATTAAAAGAATTAGAGAAAGTATTAATGGAGATTGCATTGAGAGAGAAAGAAACGATTCAGACTGGTAGAACCCATGGGCAACATGCAGTACCGGTTACTTTTGGATTTGCAGTTGCTGAATATGTTGATCGCTTAGGGAATCGAATTAAAGCTATAGATGAGACTACACAGCAGCTAAAAGGCAAGATTTCTGGGGCAGTAGGTGCTTATAATGCTAGTCATTTATTTTTTGATGACCCAGAAGAGTTTGAAGCTAATGTATTAGCCGAATTAGATTTGAAAGCAGGAAATTACTCTACTCAAATAGTAGAGCCAGAATACCTAACTGACTTTGTACATTCTTTAGTCTCTTGTTTTGGGGTGATTGCTAGCTTTAGTGATGATATGCGTCACTTACAGAGATCAGAGATTGGTGAAGTAGGTGAGTACTTCGATAAAGATCAAGTTGGTTCTTCAACAATGCCTCACAAAAGAAATCCTATCAACTATGAAAATGTCAAGAGTATGTGGAAAGAATTTATGCCACGGATGGTTACTATCTATCAAGATCAATTATCTGAACATCAACGAGATCTAACTAATTCAGCCTCAAGCAGATTCATTCCGGAAATAATTGTTGGTTTTTTATCAGCAGTTAACCGTCTGATTAGGACTTGTAAGAAGTTAGTTGTAGATCAAGAAAATATGAAAAGTAACTTTGACCAAAGTAAAGAGATGATAGTAGCTGAACCTCTATATATTTTATTAGCTTCTTTAGGACATCCTGATGCTCACGAAGCAGTAAGGAGATTAACTTTAGAGTCCCAAGAGTCAGGACAAACCTTACGGGAATTAATTCAAGAAAAAGATGAGTTAAAACTTTATTGGGATAAATTAAATCAGAAACAGGAGAAGCTATTGATTAACCCTGAAGAATATATTGGAATTGCCGTAGAGAAGACAGAAAAAGTAGTTAACTATTGGAAGAATGAGTTAGAAATTTAGAAATTTGGAGGTATAATAATGGAGAAGTTAGAGGAACTTTATGAAGGTAAAGCGAAAAGAATCTATGAAACTGAGGAAGATGACAAGGTTATTGTAGAGTATAAGGATGATGCAACAGCTTTCAATGGTGAAAAGAAAGGTCAGATTGCTGAAAAAGGCAAGTTTAATGCTGAAATATCTACTATCTTTTTCGAATTATTAGAGGAGAATGACATCCCTACTCATTTTATAGAACAGTTAAATGAGATAGATATATTAGTTAAGAAGTTAGATATTATTTTAGTAGAGGTTGTAATGAGAAATATAGCCGCTGGTAGTTTGGCTAAAAGATTAGGATTAGAAGAAGGAACTGAATTAAAGAAGCCGGTTTTAGAGTTTTATTATAAAGATGATGATTTAGGAGATCCGATGATTAATGAGTATCATATCTATGCTGAAGAATTAGCTACCGCTGATGAATTAGAGACTATTAAAGAGTTAGCTTTTAAGATCAATGAAATATTAGTAGACTTCTTAGCTGATAAAGGGATTGATTTAGTTGATTTCAAATTAGAGTTTGGAAAAGGTGTAGATGGTAAAGTATATCTAGGAGATGAAATATCGCCTGATACTTGTCGGTTCTGGGATAGTGAGACTAAGAAGAAGTTGGATAAAGACAGATTTAGAAGAGATTTAGGTGAAGTAGAAGGAGCTTACAAAGAGATATTAAATAGGTTGAAGTCGTAGGATTAAGGTTGAGGCTAAGGTTGAGGTTAAGGAGTAATGAATATTATTAGAAGTAAAAATTCGTATCGAGCACATTACAAATTTGCAAAAGATGATCTTTTAGTGTGTGGTTTCGCATATCAAAATTGATAAAACGGAGGAAGGGATAAAATGAATTGGAAAGTGGAAATTAAAACAATGTTGAAGAAGAGTATTTTAGACCCGCAGGGACAAGCAGTGGAGAGTGGGTTAGATGCTCTAGGTTATAAAAACGTATCAGATGTTAATGTAGGTAAGCATATGGAGTTAGTAGTTGAAGATGTAGAATCAAAAGCAGAGGTAGAATCACAGATTGAGGAAATGTGTGAAAGACTACTAGCTAACCCGGTAATTGAGGACTATACTTTTCAAGTTGAAGAGATGGAGGGATAGTATGAAGTTTGCAGTTATAACTTTCCCTGGCTCTAACTGTGACCAGGATTGTTATCATGTAGCTCAGGAAGTATTAGGACAACCTACTGATATGTTATGGCATAAAGACGCACAAGATTTATCAGAATATGATTGTGTAATCTTACCGGGTGGTTTCTCTTATGGAGACTATCTGCGAACAGGAGCAATCGCTAGGTTTTCGCCAATTATGAATTCAGTGATAGATTTTGCTAAGAATGGTGGTTTAGTAATCGGAATCTGTAATGGATTTCAAATTTTGTTAGAAGCAGGTCTCTTACCAGGGGCAATGAAGATTAATGATAATCTAAAGTTTGTTTGTAAGTATGTTAATTTAGAAGTTGTTAATGCTGAAACGCCTTTTACTAATCAGTGTAATAAAGGAGAAATTCTTCAAGTGCCGGTTGCTCATGGAGAAGGTAATTATCATATTGATGAAGATGGCTTAGAAGATTTAATTGCTAACGATCAGATCGTAGTTAGGTATGAAGATGAAGCAGAGAATCCTAACGGTTCTGTTATGAATATTGCTGGGATTTGCAATAAAGAGAAGAATGTATTTGGACTAATGCCTCACCCAGAGAGATGTTCTGAATCGATTTTAGGAAATGGAACTGAGGATGGATATAAAATTTTCGCTTCAATTCTAGAGTATGTAACTAAAGGGAGTGAGCAGTGTGGCTAATAAACCTTGGGAGAATGAAGGGCTAACAGAAGCAGAATACAAAATGATTGTTGATATTTTAGGTAGAAAGCCTAATAAAACAGAATTAGGAATGTATGGAGTTATGTGGTCAGAACATTGTAGTTATAAAAATTCTAAGAAGGTTTTAAGAAATTTGCCAACAGAAGGGGCAAGAGTGTTACAAGGACCTGGTGAAAATGCAGGTATTATTGATATAGGTGATGAACAAGCGGTTTCTTTTAAAATAGAAAGTCATAATCATCCTTCGGCTATTGAACCATATCAGGGTGCAGCTACTGGTGTTGGAGGAATTATTCGTGATATCTTTACTATGGGTGCTAGACCGATAGCATGTTTAGATTCTTTACGGTTTGGTGACTTAAATAATGAGCGAGTACAATTCTTACTTGAGGGTGTAGTAGAAGGTATTTCAGGTTACGGTAACTGTATTGGAATCCCAACTGTCGGTGGAGAGGTCTATTTTTCTGAAAGCTATCAAGAGAATCCATTAGTTAATGCGATGTGTGTAGGAATTATGGATCATGAAGATATTTCGACCGGAACTGCTAAAGGAGTAGGTAATCCGGTAATGGTAGTAGGCGCCACTACTGGACGAGATGGGATTCAAGGAGCTAGTTTTGCTTCTGATGAATTAACAGAGGATTCAGAAGAAGATCGTCCAGCGGTACAGGTCGGAGATCCATTTATGGAGAAATTATTATTAGAAGCATGTTTAGAATTAATTAAGACTGGTGCTTTAGTAGGTATTCAGGATATGGGAGCTGCTGGCTTAACCGGTTCCTCTTGTGAGATGGCCAGCCGTGGTGGAGCAGGTATTGAGTTAGATATTGATTTAGTTCCTAAGCGAGAAACAGGAATGAACTCTTATGAAGTAATGTTATCAGAGTCGCAAGAGAGAATGTTAGTTGTGCCCAAGAAAGGGAAAGAGGAATTAGTAGAAGAAATCTTTGAAAAGTGGGGGTTAAACGCAGCGGTTGTTGGTAAAGTAACCGATGATGGAATGCTTAGAATCTTAGATGAAGGAGAGGTAGCTGCCGAAGTGCCGGCTCGTTCATTAGCCGATGATGCTCCAGAGTATGATCGAGAATCAGAACGTCCAAGTTATTTAGATGAAGTACAGAGCTATGATTTAAGTAGTCTTTCAGAGCCAGAAGATTATAATGAAGCATTGTTAGAAGTGTTACAGTCTCCTAATATTGCTAGTAAAGAATGGGTTTATGAACAGTATGATCATATGGTAAGAACAAATACAGTAGTATTACCTGGATCTGATGCTGCAGTATTACGAGTTAAAGGAAAAGAAAAAGGATTAGCTATGACAACGGATTGTAACGGTCGTTACTGTTATCTTGACCCAGAAACAGGTGGGGCTATTGCTGTAGCAGAAGCTGCTCGTAATATTGTCTGTTCGGGTGCTGAACCGGTAGCAATTACTGATGGTTTAAACTTTGGTAATCCGATGAAACCAGAGATCTTCTGGCAGTTTGAAAAGTGTATTGACGGTATTAGTGAAGCTTGTTTGAGTTTAGGTACTCCGGTAACAGGTGGAAACGTAAGCTTCTATAATGAAAGTCCATCAGGAGCTATCTATCCTACGCCGATAATTGGGATGGTTGGCCTGTTAGAAGATATTAATCAAGCAACTACGTCTGATTTTAAAGATGAAGGAGACGTAATCTTATTACTTGGTGAAACGAAAGATGAACTTGGTGGTAGTGAGTATTTAAATACTGTACATGATTTAGAGACTGGTAAAGTTCCGGAGTTAGATTTAGATCTAGAAAAGCGGGTTCAAGACACTTGTTTAACAGTAATTAAAGAAGGAATAGTTAAATCAGCTCATGATTGTGCGGATGGTGGTTTAGCAGTAACTTTAGCAGAAAGTTCTATTGCAGGAGGTTTAGGTGCTGAAGTTGAAATCAATAGTGATATGGCTCCTAGTAGTTTATTATTCTCTGAATCCCAAAGTAGAATCGTTATTTCTGTTGCTAAGGAAGATGTAGAAAAGGTAAAAAATCAAGCAACAGAAAATGAAGTTTCTGTTACTAAGTTAGGAAGAGTTAATGGAGATAAGTTGATCATTAATGATTTGGTTAACATGAAGATTGGGGAGATGAAAAAGAGATGGAAAGAGAGTATTCGCTCCAAAATAGAAGGATAAATGATAAGATGGAAGAAGAGTGTGGAGTTTTAGGTATTTATTCTCCAAAAGGAGGGTGTGAAGTCAGCAATCTAGCTTATCTAGGGCTTCATGCTCTTCAGCATAGAGGTCAGGAAAGTGCTGGGATCTGTGTTAACCAACAAGGTGAGTTTAAGCTTCATAAGGATATGGGATTGGTTACTAATGTATTTGATGAAGAGAAGTTATTAGAGTTGACAGGTGAGATGGCTATCGGTCATGTTCGTTATTCAACAACAGGCTCAAGCCTATTAGCCAATGCTCAACCAATATTAGTTAACTGTAGTAAAGGAGATTTAGCTTTAGCTCATAATGGTAATCTTGTTAACAGTGCAGAGATGAAGGTGAATTTAGAAAATCAAGGTTCCATATTCCATTCTACTCTTGATACGGAAGTAATTGCTCATTTAGTTGCTCGTTCATTTAAGGATGATATTATTGAAGCCTTCATTCATAGTTTGCAGCAATTAAAAGGGGCTTTTAGTATAGTAGCTATGACAGAAGAGAGTCTAATAGCTGCTAGAGATCCTCATGGCTTTAGACCGTTATCGATTGGAAAATTAGGTGAGAAGTACGTTGTTGCTTCGGAAACTTGTGCTTTTGATATTATAGGTGCTGAACTGATAAGAGATGTAGAGCCAGGAGAAATAATAGTTATTAATGAAGACGGAATTAGAAGCTTAAATTATAGTGAGCCGAAGCCTCATACTTTCTGTGTCTTTGAATTTATATATTTTGCTCGTCCAGATAGTATAATTGGTGGTCAGAATGTACATTTAGCCAGAAGGGCTATGGGTAGACAGTTAGCAAGGGAGATAGATCAAGAGGTTGATTTAGTAGTGCCAGTGCCTAGTTCGGGGATTTCGGCAGCCCTTGGTTATGCTGAAGAGTCAGGAGTTCCGTACGAAAAAGGGATTTTAAGGAATAGATATGTAGGTCGTACTTTTATTCAGCCTACACAAGAGATTAGAGATTTGAAAGTTAGAATCAAGTTAAATCCGGTTAAAGAGATTATCGAAGGGAAGAAAGTACTGTTAATTGATGATTCGATCGTTAGAGGGACTACTAGCAAACAGATTATTAGAATGGTCAAAG
The DNA here is from genome assembly GCF_900114655.1 of Candidatus Frackibacter sp. WG13. Lineage (GTDB taxonomy): Bacteria > Bacillota > Halanaerobiia > Halobacteroidales > Acetohalobiaceae > Frackibacter. The sequence continues at coordinate 34,916 of NZ_FOTT01000009.1, read as the reverse complement.
AGGTAGGAGCTAAAGAAGTGCATATGGCTATCTCCTCTCCCCCAGTAACTGATCCATGTTATTATGGGCTAGATACTTCTAGACGACAAGAGCTAATAGCTGCTCAAAAGAGTATTGATGAAATCTGTGAGCATATTGGTGCTGATTCATTGCATTACTTGACACAAGAAGGGCTATTGAACTCAATTAATGCTGATAATTATGGTTTTTGCACATCATGTTTTGATGGGAACTACCATGTGCAAGTTGGTACTGGAAAGTTTGCATTGGAGTAAAAGGAGGTAGCAAAATGGGACTATCATATAAAGATGCTGGTGTTGATATTGATGCTGGAGAAGCAGCTGTAGATAAGATTAATGATGATGTTAAATCTACTTTTGGACCTGAAGTTTTGACTGGTTTAGGCAGTTTTGGTGCCTTATTTGCTCCAAACTTTGATGATTATGAAGAACCTATCTTAGTCGCTGGAACAGATGGGGTAGGAACTAAATTAAAAGTTGCTTTTATGATGGATAAACACTATACTATTGGCATAGATTTAGTGGCGATGTCGGTTAATGATATTGTAGTACAGGGAGCTCGTCCTTTGTTCTTCTTAGATTATTTGGCTATTGATAATTTGATTCCAGAGAAGGCAGAAGAAATAGTACATGGTATTAGCCAAGGTTGCAAAGAGGCCGGTGCTGCTTTAATTGGTGGTGAAATGGCAGAAATGCCTGGTTTTTATAATCAGGATGAATATGATTTAGCTGGTTTTGCTGTGGGGATAGTTGATAAAGGAGATTTAATTACTGGTAAAGAAATCTCCCCTGGAGATAAGATAATTGGTTTAACTTCTAATGGAATTCATAGCAATGGTTATTCGTTAGCACGAAAGGTACTATTCGATATTGCAGGCTATAATGTAGAAAGTGAGATAGAAGAATTAGATGGAACCTTAGGTAATGAATTATTGAAACCAACTAAAATTTATGTTAAACCTATATTAGAGCTAATGAAAGATTTTCAACTGAAAGGTGTTGCCCATATTACAGGTGGAGGTTTAATAGAGAACGTACCTCGAATCTTACCAAATAAAATGGAAGCAATGATTGATTCACAAGTTTGGCCTACACCAGTAATCTTTGATTTAATTCAGAATGAAGGAGAAATACCACTTAAAGAGATGTATAGAACCTTTAATATGGGGATCGGTATGGCTGTTGTAGTTGATGAATCTGATGTAGAAGGAATTTTGGACAAATTAAAAGCAATAGGCGAAGAAGCCTATATAATCGGTGAGATTAAAAAGGGAGATCAATCGGTTACTTTGAATTTAGATACATAAGAGAAATGAGGTGCAATAATGTTGGTAAGAGATTAACTATTGGGGTTTTAGTATCAGGAAGGGGAACTAACCTACAGTCTATCATTAATAGTATTGAAGATGGCAGATTGAAAGCAGAGATTGGGATTATAATTAGTGATAATCCTGAAGCTAAAGCTTTGGATAGAGCAGAAAATCATGGAATAAAAAGTATCTGCATAGAAGAAGATAATTTTAACATCAAACAAGAATATGAGGAAGAAATGATAAAGGTATTAGAAGAAAATGGAGTAGAACTAGTAGTTATGGCTGGTTTTATGACGATTTTAAGTTCATATTTCGTTGATTATTATCGCAATCGGTTAATGAATATTCATCCTTCTTTATTACCAGCTTTTCCAGGGGTAGATGCTCAGCGCCAAGCTTTTAAATATGGTGTCAAAGTAACTGGTTGTACGGTTCACTTTGCTTATGAAGGTATGGATACTGGACCGATTATTTTACAGGAAGCAGTACCAGTTTTAGAAGATGATACAGTAACTAGTCTTTCTAAACGAATTTTGGCAGTAGAACATCGGATTTATCCAAAGGCTATTCAGCTTTTTGCAGATGAAAGACTAAAGGTAGAAGGAAGAAAAGTGGAGATTTTATAAAAGTAGCGAAGGAGTGATAAGATGTCGAAGGTAAGATATGCACTAATCAGTGTTTCTGATAAAACAGGGGTTGTAGAATTTGCTCAAGGATTAAGTGAGTTAGGAGTTAAAATCATTTCTACTGGTGGAACAGGGAGAAAGTTAAGAGAAGCAGGTATTGAAGTAATCAATATTTCTCAAGTTACAGACTATCCAGAAATGATGGATGGGAGAGTAAAGACTCTTCACCCAGCGGTTCATGGTGGGATTTTGGCAGTTAGAGAGAATGATGAGCATATGGAGGAGATTAAAGAGCAGGGAATTAAGCCGATAGATTTAATTGTAGTCAATCTTTATCCATTTGCTGAAACGATTGCTCAAGAAGATGCAACCTTTGGAGATGCTATTGAGAATATAGATATTGGTGGCCCAACTATGATTAGGTCAGCAGCTAAGAATCATAATGATGTAGGAGTAATAGTTAATCCTAAAGATTATAATAGGATTTTAAATGAATTAAAAGAGAATGAATTAAATCTGGAAGTAAAAACAAAATTAGAATTAGCTTATAAAGCATTTAAGCATACTGCTGAATATGATCATTTAATCCAAAATTATTTATCTAAATTTGTGAATGGAAGCTCAGAATTACCAGCAGTAGTTAGAGACCGCTATGAAAAGGTAAGTGACTTAAGATATGGAGAAAACCCCCATCAAAATGCTGCTTTTTATGAAGAGGCAGAGACTACAGAACCGTCAATTACTACGGCTGAACAATTACATGGCAAGGACTTATCTTTTAATAATATTAATGATACTAATGGTGCTCTAGAATTGGTTAAAGAGTTTTCAGATAAACCAGCAGTAGCGGTAATTAAACATGCTAATCCTTGTGGAATGGCTAGGGCAGATAGTTTAGCAGAGGCCTATAAGAAGGCTTATGCTGGAGATCCCACTTCTGCTTTTGGTAGTATTGTTGCTTTAAATCGTAAAGTAGATATAGAAACTGCCCAGGAAATAGCTGGACCAGAAAAGTTTGTAGAGGTAGTTATTGCTCCTGATTTTAGTGAAGGGGCTCTAGAAATTCTAAAAGAACGTTGGGAAGATGTTCGATTGCTAAAGACTGGTGAGTTATTTATAGACCAGAATACTAAAGAAAAAGATATGAAGAAAGTAGTTGGAGGTCTATTAGTCCAGGATAGAGATATAGTTCAATTAGATGAATCGGAATTAGAGGTAGTAACTGAAAGAGAACCAACAGAAGAAGAAATGGCGGATCTCTTATTTAGCTGGAAAGTAGTAAAGCATGTTAAATCTAATGCGATCGTAATGGCTAAAGATGAACAGATTGTAGGTGTTGGCGCGGGACAGATGAGTCGTGTTGATGCTATGATTATTGCTGGTCGTAAGGCTGGCGAGAGAAAAGAAGGGGCAGTAGTGGCTTCTGATGCATTCTTCCCGTTTAAGGATGCTATTAAAAGAGCTGCTGAAACTGGAATTAAGGCTATCATTCAACCGGGTGGTTCAATTAGAGATGAAGAGGTAATTGCTGCTGCAAATAAACATGATATAGCTATGGTCTTTACAGGAAGAAGACATTTTAAACATTAATTTATTATAGACTCTTTGGGTTTATAATGATATTAATTTTAAATCTTTCTAGAAATTCATCTAAAATGTAGCAAGGAAACTCCATCTAAATCTTGTTTTGGATTAGGTGGGGGAAGTTGACATTTTTGCAAAGATGATCTTTTTGTAATCAAATAGTAATATAATAAATAAGAATTCAATACCATATTAAGGTAGAAGAGATTCAAATAACCACTTGTCATCTGGCCTTAAAAGTAATAAAATATAGACAAAGGATATTTGAGTTATTAGTTTATGTAAATATAGGTATCAGATTATTGATTGTTTTTGAACAAATATCAGCCGTACACTTGGATGCTTATGGCAGATAAATCAATAATTGTGAAAAAAAGTTGTGAATTTATGAAATTAAGAAGGAGTTTTATCATTTATGTATAAATATTAACATGGTGGAAATGTAAAAAATATTTAGTAGCTTAAGGATGTCATTGATTGTTCTTAACTGAACAAAGTATTAAAATGACAGATTATTATTTAGGAGGTGGTAGATAAAAGGAGGGGCTTAAGAGAGACTTATGTTAGGAACGAAGGGGAAGTTGGGAAGGTTAGTCATTTGTTAATTTTTAATGTCAGAGTAACGGAGTAGACCAAATAATTATAAAGGATAAGGTGAAATAGGCATGAAAGTTAAAAATAATTCATTTTCTGGAGGCTATGTATTTAATCTTGAAGGTAAACCTCAGGATAAAGTCGTTGAGCTAGAAATCCCTTCACAAGTTTGCATCCCATTAAAACAGGGTTTTGGTCAGGTAGTAGAACCAACGGTCGAGCCAGGTGAAGAAGTAAAGGCTGGTCAGATTATTGGTAAAAGTGATAACTCTGAATCTACTCCAGTACAGGCAAGTGTTAATGGGACAGTAAAAGAGGTTACTAGTAAAGCAATTATTATAGAAGCTGATGGCACATCTGATTGGCAGCCAGTAGAAGGGCATGGTTCAGATTGGACTAGTATGTCAGCCGAAAAGATTGAAGAATTGCTTTACAATTCTGGAGTTACTTCCTTAGATAATCAAGGAATACCGACCAGATATCAAAGCTCGTCGATCTCTACAGATGATGTAAAACATGTAATTATTAAGGGAGTAGAGTCTGATCCTTATAACTTATCATTATCAGCTCTTTTACAAGATGGTAAGTTATCTCAATTTGCTGATGGTTTAAAAATTCTGCATAAGATATTACCACAAGCTAAAGTGCATGTAGCTATTAATAAGAACCGTCAGAATTTAATTAAAGAATTGAGTAATTTAGTTGGGAGTAATAACTGGGTTCAGTTATATAGCGTTGAGCCTAAGTATCCTCAGGGTAGCGATAAAGTATTAATTCCGACTATTCTTGGCAAAGAATATACAGTTGGAGGTTCAGCAACAAAGCTGGGTGTAATTGTATTTAAAATGCAGACTATTCTGCATGCTTATGATGCTGTAGTAGAAGGGAAACCATTAATAGAACGTCTAGTATCATTATCTGGAGAAGGTTGGAAAGAAAACCTTCATGTTAAAGTGAGAGTGGGGACTCCTGTAGAGGCTATTACAAATAAATGTTTAAATAATGGTAACTACAGAATTGTTTCTGGTAATATATTAGCGGACCAAGCAGTTACAAGTTATAAGTATCCGGTCACTCGTGAATTTGATAATTTAAGTGCAGTACCGGAAGGTGAGGGGCGTGAAGTATTCGCATTCGTACGTCCAGGAGCAAAGAGGGCTTCTTATTCAAATGCTTTTCTTTCAGCTCTGTTCTCTAATTTAAGTAGTAATTGTGACACTAATGTTCACGGAGAAGAAAGACCTTGTATTTCTTGTGGCTATTGTGAACAGGCTTGTCCAGTCGATATATTCCCACATCTTGTTGAACAGTATACAGCAAAGAGCAATGTAGATGATGAATTAATTAGATATGGTATTTTTGATTGTGTAGAATGTAATTTATGTACTTTTGTATGTCCGTCCAAAAGACCTTTAGGAAAGCACATCAAGCAAGGAAAGCAGTTCTTAATGAACAAAGGTTATGCAGTTAAGTAAATCTATAGTACTTGCTGATTTGGAGTTGGATAGAATTAGGAGGGTGAATAAAGAATGAACGGACTTCGTGGTCTTTTTGATAATTTAAAGAATAATGAATCATTAAGCGCCTTCAAGCCCGCAATTGAAGCAGTAGATAATATCTTTTTCGGGCCTGAAGAGGTTACTACGTCTGCACCACATATTGTAGACAAGAATGACACTAAGAGATATATGACTATGGTAATTTTAGCTTTATTACCGAGTACTTTTGCAGCGATTTATTTTTATGGTTGGCGTGCTTTATCTATTATTTTAGTTTCTTATATGGCTGGTGTAATAACAGAAGTATTATTTGCTATGATTAGAAAACATGATATTCATGAAGGTTTTCTAGTTACTGGACTTATTTTTCCACTAGTTTTGCCACCAACAATTCCACTTTGGATGGTAGCAGTAGGATCGTTTTTTGGTGTTTTCTTTGGTAAGGAAGTTTTTGGAGGGACAGGGCGAAATGTATTTAACCCGGCCATCGTAGGTCGTGTATTCCTTTCGATTGCTTTTCCAGTCACTATGAGTACAAAATGGGCAAAACCAGTGACTGAAGGATTAGGAAGATTATTTAACTATGCAATCCCAGCGGATGCAATTACGTCAGCAACTCCATTAGCTGTTCTTAAGACCGGAGGTGTAGAAGCTCTTACTAAAAGCACTTCCTATTCTGAACTTTTATTTGGTGCTGTCGGAGGTTCTATGGGAGAAACATTCCGTATTGGAATAATTCTTGGAGGTATATTCTTAATTATTACTAAGATAATAAACTGGAGAATTCCAGTGGCTTATATAGGTTCGGTATTTGTTTTATCTGCTATTGGAAATCAGTTTTTACCGCAGGTTGCACCGCCAATGTATCAGATTCTTACAGGAGGTTTATTATTTGGGGCCTTCTTTATGGCGACTGACCCGGTAACTTCTCCTTTCACAAAGAGTGGAATGTGGATATTTGGTATCTTTGCTGGTCTCTTGACCCTGCTATTTAGAACGTTTGGTGGTTATGTTGAGGGTGTAATGTTCAGTATATTATTAGCTAACTCAATCACACCTTTAATTGATAGCGTTATTCTAAACGCAAAATTCAAACCAAGAAATGATGGGGTAGTTTACAATGAAAACTAATACTAATTTAGAACAACCGGAGATTACAACTAAGGATATTCTGTTGGATAAGGCGAAGATGGTAATCTTTATGTTAATTATTGGTTTAGTTGTATCGGGTATGTTAGTAGGGCTGAGTACTTATACGAAGCCTATTGTACAGAAGAATCAGAAACTTAGAAAGATGCAAAAGGTTCTCGATTCCTTTGCTATCAGTTATACAAAGGATAATATGGCACAGGTTTATAAGGAAAAGATTAAAGTTGTAGAAAAAGGTGGACAGAAATTTTATAAGACTAGTAATGGAGATATTGCCTTTATGTTTGAAGGGAAAGGGTTATGGGCACCTATTACTGGGTTTATAGCATTTAATTCTGATATGAAGACTTTAAAAGGAGTTTCTATCATGTCACAGGGAGAGACGCCTGGACTTGGTGGAAGAATTAAAGAAGCATGGTTCCTTAATCAATTTAAGAACTTAGATTATAAACCAAAACTTGTAGTTCTTAAAGCAAGTAAGTCTCCTGATAAACCTAATGAAGTAGATGGAATTGCTGGGGCAACTTTATCTGGGAAAGCTCTCCAGAAAATATTAAATAACAATATTGATGAAGCCCTGAAGCAATTGGAGGTGAAGTAAGATGTTAAAGAAGCTATACTATAAGTTTAAATATACTAAGCCATTTGCGCTTATGTATGACGGAATTTGGTCTGAAAACCCGGTTCTTTTATCAGCACTAGGTATCTGCTCTGCGTTAGCGGTAACTAATAGAGTAGTAAATGGAATTGCTATGGGGTTAGCGGTTACTTTTGTTGTAATGGTTTCATCAGTTCTTACCTCATTGATTAAAAAGTATATTCCAAATCGTGTCAGAATAGTTACCTATGTAATTTTGATTTCAGCATTTGTAGTTGTAGTAGACCAGTTCTTTAAAGCTTTTTATCCAAGTATCAGTCGGGCTTTAGGTCCTTACGTTGCCTTGATTATAACTAACTGTTTAATCATGGGACGAGCGGAAGCCTTTGCTACTAAGAATCCAGCTAAGTTTTCGATAATGGATGGTTTTGCTCATGGTATGGGTTATACTATCGTTTTAATTATAATCTCTGTAATAAGAGAGGTACTTGCCTTTGGAACGTTAATGGGCGTTAGTGTTGTTGGAGAAGGATTTACAAAATGGGTAGTAATGGCTATGGCACCAGGTGGTTTCTTCTTGTTAGCAGTATTAACCTGGGCTGTTCGTGAACGTCAGATATTTGAAGAAGAGGAAGGCGATACAAAGAATAGTCGAGCTACTCTTGAGACTTCTGAGGATTTATTATCAGAAGCAGCATAAAGTAGTTTCTTTGGATGGTTTTAAAATTAATGGTCAAATTACTAAAATATATGGAGGAGAAGTAATATGCCTGAATCTCTGAGTATTTTTATAGCAACGATTACATCTCATAATATTGCATTGACTTATATTCTTGGGATGTGTCCGATGATTGGGGTATCAAAGAACCTTAATACGGCTGTTGGTATGGGAATGTCAGTAACGTTCGTTGTAATGCTGACTGCTATAATTAACTGGCCGATATATAATCTGATTTTGATACCTACGAATAGTACAATTTTAACGTATGTTATATTTATTGTAACAATAGGAGCAAGTGTACAGCTTTTAGAGATGATTTTAGAGAAGTTCCTTCCAGCTCTATATAGAGCTTTTGGAATCTTCTTACCGCTTATTACGGTAAACTGTGTTGTACTTTCTGTATCCTTATTTATGGTTTTACGTAACTATACATTTGGAACAACACTTGTTTTTGCATTTGGTTCATCAATGGGTTGGTTAGTAGCAATTGCTATTGTTGCTGCTATAAGAGAGAAGCTTGAATTAGTTGGAGATATACCAAAAGGTCTGAAAGGACCTGGTATTGTAATGGTGATTCTTGGTATTTTAGCCCTTGGTTTTATGGGCTTCGGGGGGATGGTGAATGTCTAAATGAATCTACAACCAATTTATGTATTAGCATCGATTTTCGTTGGAGTTGCAGCTGTACTGGCTATTGCTGATTATCTTCTTACTAGTCAGGAACAGATGATGATTACTGTTAATGATGAAGAATATATTCCAGTTGCTGGTTCTGGTAATCTCTTAAATATCTTATCAGATAATGAGATTCATATTCCAGCCGCTTGTGGTGGAAAAGCAGCTTGTGGTCACTGTAAGGTTGAAGTGAAGGAAGGTGGAGGCGAGATGCTTCCTACCGAAGAGGCTTTCATCAGTCCAGAAGAAGAAGAAAGAGGAGTAAGGCTAGCTTGTCAGGTTAAAGTTAGTGAGGATATGAAGATTGAAGTTGCTCAAGAATTACTTGACGTACAGGAATATACTGCTGAAGTAGAGGTATTAAAGGATGTAACTCCTACAGTTAAGCATGTTAGATTAAAAATGATAGAACCAACAGAAATTGAATTTAAAGCTGGGCAGTATGCACAGCTTCTGATTCCTGGTTTTGAAGTATTCCGAGCTTACTCTATAGCTTCACCACCAAGTATGGCTAGAGACGAGAATGCTTTACAGTTTACAATCAAATTAGTACCTGGTGGCCTTTGTACTAGTTGGATTCACTTTGCTCTAGAGGAAGGGGATACTGTTAAGTTCACTGGGCCTTACGGTCACTTCTATCTCGATGAAGAATCCGATAGAGAGATTATCTTGATCGGAGGAGGTGCTGGAATGGCACCGATGAGAGGGATCCTTGAACGTTTAGATGAATTAGGAATGCCTCGACCGACAAGATATTACTTTGGTGCCAGAAATTCAGATGAGCTTTACTATGAAGATAGATTTGCAGAACTTGAAGAGAAGTATGATAACTTTGAGTATATACCTGCACTTTCTGACCCTACTCCTGATGATAAAGAGAACTGGGATGGGCCTTTCGGATTTGTTACTGATGTATTAGATGAAAGGGAAGGGTCACTGGAGAATGCAGAATCATATCTCTGTGGACCACCGGTCATGCTCGATGCAGCAGAGCGCATCTTAGTTGATCACGGAATGCCAGCAGAAAAGGTAATGTTTGATAAGTTCTAGAATAACAATCTCTAACCATCGAAAGTGTAAACTTACACTTTCGATGGTTTTTTACTTTTATTAGACCTTGTGAATCTGGGAACATTTGTTTGCAAAATGACTCAAGTTAGTGTATAATAAAAAATATAATATTTTACAAGAAGGTGGTAGGAATGGTGGATAGAGGTAATGTCTTTGGTAAAGCAATGGCAGTTAAGAAATATAAGGCTAAAATTAAAGGGATAGACGGCAATGTAGAAGAATATATAAGTGAGGTAGACTTAAAAAAAGCATTGGGACAGTATATAACAGCTAAATTTAAGGTAGAAGGGGGCAAGAGAATAATAACTGACTTTAAAGTTAATAGTTCTACAGAAATAGCTAGGGCTAAAGAGGGGTTATAGATTTATTTATAATTGTTAGAAAATTTAAAAAACAAGAAAGGGTGGTAAATCCTTGCACTTTCCAACTAAAAAAGAAGTTGAGGTATTGAAAGCGAAAGGAAATATAATTCCGGTTTATCGTAAAGTATCACTAGGTGATGAGACACCGATCTCAGTTATTGAAAAATTAGATGGAGATGATGATGATTTTTTCTTATTAGAAAGTGGTAAAGGTCCAGAAAATATTGCCAGATATTCTTTCTTAGGCTATCAACCATTTATGACTTTCAGGAGTAAGGGGAATGAAGTTAGAATAAAGAAGGAAGATGAGACTTTAGAATTTAATGATGAAAAGCCGTTAGAAGTATTAAAAGAGATTGTAGATAAGTATAATCCTGTTAAGATAGATGGTTTACCTAAATTTCATGGTGGAGGAATAGGTTACTATAGTTATGATGTAGGAAGATTTTTTGAAGAACTACCGGTCGATGCAGATGATGACCTGGAAATCCCTGAAATCTTTTTTGTATTTACTGATACAGTAATTGTATTTGATCATTTTGCTGAGGAACTAATAGTAGTTTCTAATTTAATGTTAGGTGATGGTCAAGAAGATGTAGAAAAGCTATATACAAGGGCTATAGAAAGTATAGACTTAATTATTAAGCAGATTGAAGAGAATGAATATCAAGATGAGATCAGAGAGTTCAAGGATTTGACGTTTAATGAAGATGACTTAGACTATAACGCTAGTTTTACACGTGATGGTTTTGCGGATGCAGTAAGACAGGCTAAAGAGTATATTAAAGCTGGGGATATATTTCAGGTTAACTTATCAGTTCGAGTTGATGCACCGGTTACTGAAGAGCCATTTACTATCTATAAAGTCTTACGAAAGTTAAATCCTTCGCCATATATGGCATATTTGAATTTTGGTGAATTACAAATCGTTAGTTCTTCGCCAGAACTATTAGTTCGGTCATTCAATGGGGAAGTTGAAACAAGGCCGATTGCTGGAACTAGGCCACGAGGGAAAACCCCAGAAGAGACCCAGGCGTTAGCTGATGAATTAATTAATCATCCTAAAGAGAGAGCAGAGCACATTATGCTAGTCGATCTAGAACGAAATGATTTAGGACGAGTTGCTGATTATGGAACAGTAGAAGTTGATGAATTGATGGTAATTGAGGAATACTCACATGTTATTCATATAGTCTCTAATGTAAAGGGAAAGTTGCATCAAGATAAAGACCGCTTTGATATTTTAAGAGGAGTCTTTCCGGGAGGAACTATTACTGGGGCACCAAAAGTTAGAACTATGGAGATTATTGAGGAGTTAGAGCCGGTTAGACGAGGTCCTTATACTGGAGCTATTGGCTTCTTAGGTTTTGGTGAAGAGATGGAGTTAAATATAGTAATTAGAACGATGGTTATTAAGAATGGTAGAGCATATGTACAAGCAGGAGCGGGAATAGTTGATGATTCTATCCCGGAGAATGAGTATGAAGAATCGTTAAAGAAAGCAGAAGCACTATTAAAGACGATTACTATTGTAGAAGAAGGTGATTTTAATGATTCTGATGATAGATAATTATGATTCGTTTACTTATAATTTAGTTCAGTATTGTGGTCAGTTGGGTGCAGATATGGTTGTTCATCGTAATGATAAGATTACAATTGAAGAAATAGAAGAGTTAGCTCCAGAGAAGATAATTATCTCTCCTGGTCCGTGCACGCCTTTAGAAGCAGGAATATCGAATGATGTGGTCAAACACTTCAAAGGTAAAGTTCCTATCTTGGGAATATGTTTAGGTCATCAATGCATTGGTCATGTATTTGGCGGTGATATTATTAGAGCTGAAAATTTAATGCATGGGAAGACTTCGGAGGTTTATCATAATGGTGAAGGGATATTTGAAGAGATTGAGTCACCATTTATTGCTACAAGGTATCATTCTTTAATTATTAAACGTGAGACCATCCCAGATTGTTTCGAGATTACTGCTGAAACTGAAGCTGGTGAGATTATGGGAATCAAACATAAAGAGTATGATATTGTAGGCTTGCAGTTCCATCCAGAATCAATCTTAACAAAAGCGGGGCATGATTTATTAGCGAACTTTTTAGAACTTCCAAAATTAGACCAAAGTATGATCGATTATGCTGGTTAATATCAATGGTGAAATCTCTTCAGTGGAAGAGGCGAGAATCTCTCCATTAGACCGGGGATATTTATATGGTGATGGTATCTTTGAGACGATGCGTTCCTATGGAGATAAAATCTTCAAATTAAGTGAGCATTTAGAAAGACTATTTGCTTCTGCTAAAGCGATTTTGTTAGAGATACCTTGGTCAAAAGAAGAATTAAAGAATGAAATTAATAGAACTTTAGTAGCAAACGATTTACAGAAAGACAGCGCATATATTAGGTTAAGTATTTCGCGAGGAGAATCAGAAGTAGGGATTAGTCCTATGGGAGCTAATAATCCTACTTTAATGATTATTACTAAACCACTAACTCCCCCTGACCCTAAACTACATTCTGAAGGTTGGGAAGTAATTACTGTTCCAACTCGAAGGAATCATAGTGAGACAGTAAGTCCAAGAATAAAGTCATGTAATTTTCTAAATAATATTCTGGCTAAAGCTGAAGCTAAGATGTCAAATGCTGATGATGGAATTATGTTAAATCAACAAGGGTTTATAACTGAGGGTACAGTGAGTAATATCTTTATGGTTAAAGACGGCTATCTAAGAACTCCTCCTACTTCAGCCGGTTTATTGGCAGGAGTAACTAGGCAGACGGTAATCGACTTAGCCAGAGATTTAAACTTTGAGGTACAAGAAGATAACTTGACTCGATATGATCTTTATACAGCCGATGAGGTATTTGCCACGGTGACTTCAGTGGAGATTATACCGATAGTTAAGGTGGATAATAGAATGATAGGAGAAGGGAAGCCAGGTTCTATTACAGAAAAACTTTTTGATAAGTTCCCTCGACCGCAATAAGAGCTTAAATAAAAATATAGCTTAACTTAAAAAGTAGCTTAACTTAAAAAGGTCGCCTTTTATTAGCAACGGTGGCCTTTTTATTTTCCATATATTAGGGTAAATAAAAACTCTAAAAACTATTGACAAACTTAAATAATTATAGTATTATATATAACTGTAAGTGATGAATGATGTGGGCGAATAGCTCAGTTGGGAGAGCACCTGCCTTACAAGCAGGGGGTCACAGGTTCAAGTCCTGTTTCGCCCACCATTTTATAATAGTTGAATTTCGGGGATGTAGTAGAGCTGGTCCACAACACCGGCCTGTCACGCCGGAGGTCGCGGGTTCAAATCCCGTCATCCCCGCCATTAAAAACTAATAAATAATTAATGAATGTGGCGAGATAGCTCAGTTGGTAGAGCAGAGGATTGAAAATCCTCGTGTCCCCGGTTCAAATCCGGGTCTTGCCACCATTTTTAATTACCTTAAATTATGTAAATCTATCTTTATATAAAAGATTAAGTATAAAAAGCTGGCTAGTCTAAATTTAGACTAGTCAGCTTTTTATATATTTCTAAAGATGTTATTTTAATACTGCTTTCTTCGCCAATAAATTAAACTACCAGCGGCAATGATTAATACAATACTAATCACTTGTGCCATTCTTAAGGGGCCTAACATTAGGCTATCAGTCCTAAAGGCTTCAACGAAGAAACGCCCAAAAGAATAGGCAATTATATAGCTTAAGAAGACTTCACCATTTTTAATAAACTTCTGCTTTCTTAACCAAATTAAGAATATAAAGACTGAAAAATCCCAGATAGATTCATATAAAAAAGTAGGGTGGCGATAAGCACCGTCAATATACATTGCCCATGGCAAGTCAGTCTTGTAGCCATAAGCTTCTTGGTTGATAAAGTTACCCCATCGTCCAATAGCTTGACCTAAAATCAGGCTAGGAGCAGCTATATCTGTGATCTTCCAAAAGTTAATCTGTTTAACTTTAGTGAAGATGATTGTAGTTAAGGTGGCACCAATTAGAGCGCCATGGATTGCTAGACCACCTTCCCATACAGCGATTATATCTTTTAAATTCTGACTATAATAATCCCATTGGAAGATGACATAATAAGCTCTAGCGCTGATAATGGCTATGGGAATAGCAAATATAATAAGGTCTAGAAAGAGATCAGGATCTAAATTTTTGTGCTCGCTCTCTCTTAAGGCAATAATTAATCCTAAAAAGATAGCTGAAGCCATAATTATACCATACCAGTGGACAGAAATTGGACCAATTTCGAAAGCAATAGGGTCTATGTAATCTGGTTTTAACATTTGATAAACCTCCCTAAATGATAATTATCATTCATTAATATCATAATATACATTATAGTATATGTAAAGATAAAGTTTAGTATTGTAGAAGTGATTTATAAATAGTAAAATAGGACTTAAAGAATAAATTTATTTGTGAAAAAAAGGATTTTTTAAATATTTGTAGTAATATATATAATAGGAATTGCCATGACAAGGATTTTATTGATATATAGAAAATGTGTAATTTGAATTTTCTATCTATTTAGGGCTAGTGAGAAATATAATAAACGAAAGGGGGAAAAGAATTGAAAGATGCAATAACACCTTCAACAACAATTGAAAGATTACCTATTTATTATCGTTCTTTGCAAAAATTAGATAAGAAGAATGTAGAAGTAATTTCTTCTAAAGAACTAGGTGAACGAATTGGCATTCCATCTACTCAAGTAAGAAAAGATTTATCTTATTATGGTGAATTTGGTCGGCGAGGCGTTGGCTATGAAGTACCAGTCTTATTAAAACACCTTAGAAAGATTTTAGGACTTAATCAGGATTGGGAAATAGTCTTAGTTGGTGCTGGACATTTAGGGCATGCTTTAGTTAATTACGGTGGTTTTAGAAAGTTAGGTTTAAATATTAATTATGTATTAGATGCCGACTCTAAAAAGATTGGGGAAGAATTTGGTGATGTAGAGATTAGTAATGTAGAGAATCTAACTGAAGTAGTTAAAGAAAGCGGAGCAGAGATGGGAATTATTGCTGCGCCAGCTGAATATGCACAAGGGATTGCTGACGAATTAATTGAAGCCGGAGTAAAGGCTATTTGGAACTTTGCGCCTACTCATATTAAAGTGCCTCATGAAATTGAATTAAGGAATGAGGATCTGTCAATAGGTTTGATTAGTTTAGCCTATCATTTATCAAGAAAATAGATTTAATCTAATTTTACAATGAATGCAGTATAATGATTGAAACTCATTTATTTATTCAATAAAAGAGGAATTTTTAGAAAAATAGCTAAATAAAATAATATACCAAGTGAATCTTGGTATATTATTTTATTTATGTTTGCCTTTATATTCAAATTCAGACTAAAAACTACAAATAAATTCAGAAAATTATATATATAATAATAATTGAGAAAATACAATTGTGATTAAAAAATACAATCATAATTAGAGAGGATTTGAATTGGTTTTTAACTCTATCTTGCATAACTAAATATATTCAAGGCATAATTATTTAATGGAGGAATCTAATTTTGAGTAAAAGAGGAGGTGTAACTTAATGAAGTCTTTAGAGGAGTTAAATAAGCTCCGTGAAGAGATAAGGTCTAAAGAAGCAGAAGCAGCGGAAAGTAATGTAAAGATTACTATTGCAATGGGTACTTGTGGTATTGCTGCTGGGGCTAGAGATGTTTCAGATGCTATTTTAGATGAACTAGAGGCACGTGGATTAGATGATGTGACTGTTACTTATACAGGCTGTATAGGTCTTTGTCAGCAAGAACCCTTAGTCAAAGTAAAAGCTGCTGAACAACCAGTTGTTCTTTATGGCAATTTAAATGCAGAATCAGCACGCAAAGTTGTAGCGCAGCATATAGTTAATAATCAAGTTGTAAGCGAATGGTCAATTAATAATAAATAAGTTAGGAGGTGGAAATGTTGGAAGCGAGCATAAAAGAAATTACAGAAAATTTTGAATCCGAGACAACCCCTTTAATTTCTGTCTTGCATAAGGTACAAGCTAAATTAGGTTATTTAAGTGAAGAGGTATTAGAGTTAGTAGCTAAATACTTAGATCTACCTTTAAGCAAGGTTTATGGTGTAGCAACTTTTTATACCTTGTTAGATACTGAGGAAAAAGGTGAGAATATAATCAGGGTTTGTGAAAGTGCTCCGTGTCATGTTAAAGGATCTACGAATGTTTTAACGGAAGTTA
Organism: Candidatus Frackibacter sp. WG13; assembly: GCF_900114655.1. Lineage (GTDB taxonomy): Bacteria > Bacillota > Halanaerobiia > Halobacteroidales > Acetohalobiaceae > Frackibacter. Next base: position 18,472 of record NZ_FOTT01000009.1, on the reverse strand, counting down.
AAGAAAGGTTAGGTATTGATATTGGTGAAACAACAGAAGATAATAAATTTAGTTTAGAATTGACAAGTTGTTTAGGTGTTTGTGGAGTTGCACCAGCAATTATGATTAATGATAGAGTTTATGGAAATTTAACCGCCAATAAATTAGAGACTGTTTTAAAAAAGTATTAAGCAGAAAGGAGGGATATAATGGCTTTCTATAGAAGTCATATTTTAGTTTGTACAGACCAAGAATGTGTAGAGAAAGGTGCTAAAGAGGTAGAACGTACTTTAGTTAAAGAGTTAAAGAAGTTTAATTTAGATAATGAAATTAAAGTTGTTGATACAGGTTGTTTAGGCCCTTGTGAAGCAGGTCCATTAATGGTTATCTATCCAGAAGGGGTCTATTATGGAAATGTACAGGTAGAGGATGTTTCTGAGATTGTTGAAGAACACTTATTAAAGGGACGTCGCGTTAATAGATTATTGTATGAAATTGGGGATGATGCTGAGGTGATTGCCCCATATCAACAGGAGGATGTCTTTCCTGGTGAAATGAGGGTTGTATTGAGAAATTGCGGTATTATTAACCCGGAGAATATTAAAGAGTATATTGCTCAGGATGGATATCAGTCGTTAGGAAAGGCATTAACTGAATTAACCCAAGAAGAAGTAATTGAGATGGTAGAAGAATCTGGGCTTAGAGGACGAGGTGGTGCTGGTTTTCCAACCGGATTGAAGTGGAAGTTTACTAATCAAGCCGATGCTGATGAGAAGTATGTAGTTGCTAACGCTGATGAAGGAGAACCAGGCACTTCTAAGGATAGATTGATTATGGAAGGTGATCCACATAGTTTATTAGAAGCGATGGCGATTGCTGGTTATGCTGTTGGAGCTAATACCGGTTATATCTATATTAGAGGTGAATACCAGTTAGCTGTTAATAGATTAGAAACTGCTATTGAGCAAGCAGAAGAGTTAGGTTTATTAGGTGAAAATATCTTTGATTCTGGTTTTGATTTTAAAATTAAGATTAGAGAAGGAGCAGGAGCTTATGTTTGTGGTGAAGAGACTGCTTTACTTCAATCTATTGAAGGAGAAAGAGGAGAACCGCAGGTTAAGCCTCCTTACCCACCGAGTGAAGGTCTGTGGGGCAAGCCGACTTTAATTAATAATGTGGAGACACTGGCTAATATTCCGGTTATTCTTGAAAAAGGTGCTAAGTGGTATAGTGAGATTGGAACTGAAAGTTGTACAGGTACAAAAGTCTTTACTCTTAGTGGTGATGTAGAGAATGAAGGTCTAATTGAAGTGCCGATGGGTACTACTTTAAGGGAGATTGTTGAAGGCTTTGGTGGTGGAATTGTTAACGGTAGAGAGTTTAAGATGGCTCAAACTGGAGGAACTTCTGGAGGATGTATTCCAAAAGATTTATTAGACACACCTATGGACTATGATGCTTTAGCAGAAGTAGGAACTGCATTAGGCTCAGGAGCCTTATTAGTTATGGATGATACTCATTGTATTGTTGATATTGCAAAATGCTTCATGCATTTCTTTGAGCATGAATCCTGTGGTAAGTGTTTACCATGTCGTGAAGGGAACACTAGAATATATGAGATATTAGATAGGATATCGAAAGGAGAAGGCGTTTTAGAAGACTTAGATAAGCTACAAGATTTAGCTGATGTTATGTCTAATACAGCACTTTGTGGTTTAGGTCAAGCAGCGCCGACTTCAATTTATAGTACGTTAGATCATTTTAAAGATGAATATTTAGCACATATTACGGCTAAGGTTTGTGCTACTGATACTTGTCAGGCTTTAGTTGTAGATGATGAAGAAGAGTATGAAAGGAGTGAGACAGCGTGAGCGTAATTGTTAAGATTAATGGACAAGAGTTAGAAGCAGCAGGTGGGCAAACAATTTTACAAGTTGCTCAAGAGAATGGAATTGAAATTCCTAACTTATGTTATGATCCAGAGTTAAAGCCAGAAGGTGCTTGTAGGATGTGTGTGGTGGAAGTTGAGGATTCTGGACAATTAGTAACGGCTTGTACTACGGAAGTTAGTGAAGATTTAGTAGTAAATACTGAATCAGAAAAAGTAGTTAGAATGCGAAAATTGTTACTAGAATTATTACTTGCTAACCACGAACAAGAATGTTTAACTTGTGATAAAGCGGGGGCTTGTAACTTGCAAGATTATGCTTATAAATATGACCTTGAAGATAGTAGGTTTAAAGGTAGAATGAGAAAGTATGAAGGAATAGTTTCTGATAATCCATTCTTTATTCGAGATAATGAAAAGTGTATTCTATGTAGAAAATGTGTGAATATTTGTGACCAAGTACAAAGAGAAGCGGCTATTGGTTTTGAAGATAGAGGGTTTGAAACGACTGTTACTACTGCCTTCGATAGACCATTGGAAGAAGTAAACTGTCAATTCTGTGGTATGTGTCTCAATGCTTGTCCAACTGGAGCTTTGATGGAAAAGGATGCAATGGGTAAGGCAAGAAATTGGGAGCTAGATAAGGTCGAAACTACTTGTCCTTATTGTGGTGTTGGTTGTCAATTGGAGTTAAACGTAAAAGATAATGAAATAGTTAAAGTAACTACTAATCGAGATAATGTTAACCGTGGTCAAACATGTGTTAAAGGAAAGTTTGGACTGGATTTTGTAACTAATGAAGATAGATTAACTAAACCATTAATGAAGGTAGATGGTGAATTCAAAGAAGTAAGTTGGGACGAAGCCTTTGATACAGTAGCTAAAAGATTTGGCAAGATTAAAGAAGAGTATGGTGGAGAAGCTGCTGCTGGCTTGAGTTCGGCTAAGTGTACTAATGAAGAGAATTATCTAATGCAGAAATTTATGCGGGCGGTGATGGGCACTAATACTGTAGATCATTGTGCTCGTTTGTGCCACTCCTCTACTGTGGCCGGTCTGGCCAAAAGTTTTGGTAGTGGAGCAATGACAAATTCTATTAACGAGATTGAAAATGCGGATACAATATTTGTAACTGGGTCTAATACTACCGAGGCTCATCCTGTAATTGCCTTGCGAGTTAAGAAGGCACAAAAGAATGGCGGTAAATTAGTAGTAGCTGACCCAAGAAAGATAGATTTAGTGAAGTATGCCGACCTTTGGTTACAGCATAAACCAGGTACTGATGTAGCGTTATTAAACGGGTTGATGCATGTAATTATTAGAGATGGCTTATTAGATGAAGAGTATATTGAAAATAGAACTGAAAACTTCTCTGCTGTAGAAGATATAGTTGAGAAGTATACTCCAGAATATGTATCAGAAATTACGACTGTTCCGGCTGAGGATATCGTTAAGGCTGCTCATATGTATGGCGAAGCTGAAAGGGCTAGCATTCTTTACGCTATGGGCATTACGCAACATACTTCTGGAACCGATAATGTATTATCAATAGCCTGTTTAGCCATGCTAACAGGGAATGTAGGTAAGGAGAGTACTGGAGTTAATCCATTACGTGGACAGAATAACGTACAGGGGGCTTGTGACTTAGGAGCTTTACCTAATGTATATCCTGGTTATCAGGCTGTAGATGATCCAGAAATTAATAAGAAGTTTGAAGAAGCTTGGGGTGTAGAGTTATCGGATGAAGTAGGATATACTGTTACTGAAATCTTTGATGCTATCGAAGAAGATAAGGTCAAAGCATTATATGTCATGGGAGAAAATCCTGTTCTAAGTGACCCTGACTCGAATCATATTAGAGAAGCTTTAGAAGATGCAGAGTTTGTAGTAGTTCAGGATATCTTTATGAGTGAGACTGCTGAGTATGCAGATGTAATTCTTCCGGCTGCTAGTTTTGCTGAAAAAGATGGAACATTTACTAATTCAGAAAGAAAGGTTCAGAGAGTAAGAAAAGCAATTGATCCAGTAGGTGAGACTAAGGCTGATTGGGAAATCTTTACTGAATTAGCCAATAGGATGGGATATGATTGGGATTATAATCATCCAAGTGAGATTACAGATGAAATCGCAAGCGTAAGCCCTATTTATGGTGGAATTAGATATGATAGAATAGAAGAAGATGGCTTACAGTGGCCATGCTTAGACTATGATCATTCAGGAACTATGTACTTACATGAGGGTGAATTCGCTAGAGGATTGGGACAGTTTAATCCAGCAGAGTATATGCCACCACAAGAAGAACCAGATAAAGATTACCCGTATGTATTAACTACTGGTAGACGTCTATTCCATTTCCATACTGGTACGATGAGTCGTAATGCTGAGGCGTTAGATGCTCATTATCCAGAAGAGTTAATGGAAATGAATATAGCTGATGCTGAAAAGCTAGGGGTTGGCGAAGGAGATAAGGTAAAAGTAAGTTCACGTCGTGGTACAGTAGAATCTAAAGTGACCATCAGTGAACGAGTACCAGAAGGATTAGTCTTTATGTCCTTCCACTTTGCTGAATCTGCTGCTAATGTACTGACTAATCCAGCGTTAGATCCAGTAGCTAAGATTCCTGAGTATAAGGTCTGTGCAATTAATATAGAAAAAGTTAGTTAAGAATAATTAGTGAAGGTATGCAATTGAGGTGACTATAGTGAAAAGATTAGAAGAAGTTACAGTATTACGAGCAAATAGAGGAGAAATTAAAGAGGTAAATGATAAAGTAGTTGCTGAATTTCCTTTAACAATTATTTTAGATGATGAAGAGATAGTAACCTTACTCTGTACTCCTAATAAACTAGATTATCTAGCTTTAGGCTTTTTAAAATCAGAAGGTTTAATTTCTAAGCGTTCTGATATTGCAAAAGTTGAAGTCGATCAAGATGAGGGAGTTGTTAGAGTAGACACTACCGGTAAGACATCTTCATTAGTGAAGGAGTTATATGGAAAGAGGACGATTACTTCAGGCTGCGGTAAAGGAACTACTTTTTACAACGTAGTTGATTCACTTCAATGTAACAGAATTGAGACGGAATTAGATTTAGAGGTAGATGTGGCTTTAGAATTAGTTAGGGAATTACAAAAGAGGGCTGGATTGTTTAAGGAAACCGGTGGTTCACATAGTTCAGCCCTTTGTACTCCTGGAGAAATTATAATCTTTAATGAAGATATTGGCCGTCATAATGCTGTTGATAAGATTGTAGGCGAGACAATTATGAAAGATTTAGATTTAACTAATAAACTTATAGTTACTAGTGGACGGGTATCTTCGGAGATTTTGCTTAAAGTAGCCAAATTAGGGTTGCCGATTCTTATTTCACGAGCGGCTCCAACTTCTTTAACTATTGAGTTGGCTGATGAATTAGGAATCACTTTGATCGGTTTTGCTCGAGGTAGAAGATTGAATATTTACACTCATAATTGGAGAATTAAAGATAAAAAAAGCTCTCTTTAAAGAGAGCTTTTTTTATCTTTAATATGGTAAATATCATATTAATTACTAAGTTTTATATGATATAATATTAAATAATCAAATAAAAACTTATTATTTTTGCAATTATGACGAAACTTTAGATTAATTGCAGGAGAAGTGAACCAATTTATAGAAATAAGGCAATAGTAAAGTATTAATTTATGTAAGTGATAAAGATCACATACCTAAAAGGGGATTAGGAGGGAATTTTTATGAGATTAATTGATAAGGAGATGTTTGATCTTGATATTGAAAGGTCATTTAAGAGTCGTTTGTTATTAAAGACGCTAATTTTTTCAGGAATATTAGGATTAATTGGGCTGGTGTTATTAGGTGTTTTTACATATAAGTCAGCCAATAATAGTTTTAAAGCATTATCGACTGAGAAGTTAGAGATTATTGCGTCTGAACTTGTTGATGAGGTTAATACTATTAACCTTTCTAGTCCTGATTCGAATATGAAATTACAACAAAAGGTAAATAAGAGTGAAGAAGAATATTTTAGTAAAAATACAGGGTCTATTTTTATAATAGATAAATCAGGGGAATTATTAGTAGGAGAAATAAGTGAAGTAGCAAAAGATAATTTAGATTTTACAGAGAAGATTCGAGGTACTGAATCCGGAAAGATAGAGTATCAAGTTGATGGTAAAAATATGTTTGCTACTTACGAGTATAATCCTAAATCAGGATGGTATATATTCGTTGCTGATCGAATTGATAATATGACACGTTTTAGTACGAATGTTGCTTGGACGATGATTATTACTTGTATTATAGCTATGGCATTGATGGGGACTGGGGCAGTCTTTGTAACGAATAATATTACTAACCCAATCCACCAGATGGTTGATGCTTTGAGAAAGACAGAAGGCGGAGATTTAACATCCAGAGTCGGTTGTGCTGATCGTGATGATGAATTAGGGATTTTAGGTACCTCTTTTAACAATATGGTTACTAAACAGGCAGAAATGATTAAAAGTGTTAAAGATGCAGCCCAGGTAGTAACTAGTTCTAGTGAAGAGTTATCAGCAACTACTACTCAGTCGAATCAATATATTGAATCAACTACTGCTAGTATAACTCAATTATCTGCTAGTGTTCAAGAGATAGCTTCTAATGCTCAGGTAGTATCAGGTTCTGCTGAAGGGATGGCTAGTACAGTTGGTGTTGGAGAAGAAGCAGTAGAAAAGGCAATTGAAGAGATTAGTGCTGTTCGAAAAACCGTAGAAGGCACTTCGAATGTGATGCGTAATCTAGGTGAAAAATCACAAGAGATTGGTGAGATTATTCAATTAATAACTGATATAGCTGAGCAGACTAATTTATTAGCTTTAAATGCTGCTATAGAAGCTGCTAGAGCTGGAGAACACGGTCGTGGTTTTGCAGTAGTAGCAGAAGAAATCCAAAACTTAGCTGAAGAAACTGCTAAGGCTACTGATAATATAGCAGATTTAATTAGAGAGACACAGAACGAATCTCATGAGGCTATTAAATCTATAGAAAAAGGTGCGGAGGAAGTAGCAGTTGGTGAAGAAATTATTCAGCAGGCTGGAGAAGCTTTTGAAGAGATTAATGAAGAAATTAATGAAACTATTGGTCAGATTCAGGATACAAGTGCAGCTACAGAACAGATGGCTTCTGGGGCTGACGAAGTTGTTACTTCTACCGAGAATATAGCAGATATGTCGGTAGAGATAAAGCAGACAGCAAGTAACTTAGCTGAGGAAGCAAATGAATTGACTAAAATGGTGGAACAGTTTAAGATATAAAAGTTTAAAGATTTTACTGAAATGTTGTGGCCGAGATTGGTCACAACATTTTTTTATCTGTTAATATATAGGTATAGCAGGAAAATTAATTTTAATCAAGAATATTAGTCAAGGAAGTAGTGGAAAATATATTAAGTTTAAAATATAGAAAATTAGAGGTGGAAGTATGGAGAAGTACTTACGACAGATTCCTGCTGTGGATAGAGTTTTGAATGAGGAGTCTATTAAAAAAATATTAGATGATTATTCTAGAAGATTAGTTGTAGATGCAATAAGGGATGTTAACCAGAAATTAAGAGAGAGAATTTTAGATAATAAAGAACTTCCAGTTGATTTTGAGGTTTCTTTAAATAGAGTAGTTGAATTAGTAGATAGAAAGCTTAAAGTTTGGCTACAATCTAATCTTAAACGAGTTATTAATGGAACAGGGGTCGTATTACATACTAATTTAGGACGTTCATTATTAGCTGAATCAGCACAGAAGCGTTTAGTTGAAGTTGCTGAGAATTACTCAACTTTAGAAATGGATATTGAAAGTGGTGAACGAGGTTCAAGATATGAGCATGTGACTGATTTATTGGTCTATTTAACTGGTGCTGAAGATTGTTTAGTAGTCAATAATAATGCTGGCGCAGTCTTATTAGCACTAAACACGTTAGCACAAGGTAAAGAAGTAATTATCTCTCGAGGACAGTTAGTAGAGATTGGAGGTTCATTTAGAATTCCAGAAGTCATGGAACAGAGTGGCGCAGATTTAGTAGAGGTAGGTGCTACTAATAAGACTCACCTTCGTGATTATGAAGCGGCGATGACTGATGAGACTGGCTTGCTCTTAAGAGCACATACTAGTAATTATCGAATTGTTGGTTTTTCCAAAGAAGTGCTTCTGCAAGATTTAGTTGAGTTAGGCCATGATAATGGATTGCCGGTTTTAGATGATTTAGGAAGCGGCACTTTAATCGATTTTAGCAAGTATGGTTTCAGCTCAGAACCAACGGTTCAAGAGAGTATAGAAACCGGTGTTGATGTAGTTACATTTAGTGGTGATAAATTATTAGGGGGACCACAAGCCGGAATTATTATCGGAAAGAAAGAATATATTCAACAGATGAAGAGGAACCCTTTAACTAGAGCTTTACGGGTTGATAAGTTTACATTAGCAGCCTTAGAAGAGACCTTGCGGCTTTACTTAGACTTTGAGGCAGCCATAGAGAAGATACCTACTCTGCGATTGTTAACGTTAGATTCGAAAGTACTAAAGGATAGAGCAGATAGATTAGCAGCCAATTTAGAAGAGTTAGGTGATGATTTGGAAGTGGATGTTAAAGAAGGGTATTCACAGGTAGGAGGTGGGGCCTTTCCTACGGAGGCTTTAGCTACCTTTTTAGTTGAAATTTCGATTACTAATTTAACTGCAGAGAGAATAAGTAGTAGACTAAGAGGTCTAAACCCTCCTTTATTCACAAGGATTCAATCAGAAAAAGTTATTATTGATCCTAGGACTATTAAAGAAGAGGAAATTTCGTTTATAGTCTCTCATTTTAAGGTTTTGTTAGAGGAGGAAGACTAATGAAACATTTAATTTTAGGAACAGCAGGTCATATTGACCACGGAAAGACGACTCTTATTCAGAAGTTAACAGGAGCTAATACTGATAGACTGAATGAAGAACAAGAGCGGGGTATCTCTATTGACTTGGGCTTCGCTTCTTTAGAGTTAAGTAATGGCGTAGAGTTAGGAATTATAGATGTACCAGGACATGAGAAGTTTGTTAAGAATATGTTGGCTGGCGCTGGTGGGGTCGATTTGGCCCTTTTGGTAATCGCTGCTGACGAAGGAGTTATGCCTCAAACAAAAGAACACCTTAATATTCTGGAATTATTAGGGGTCAAAGAAGGTATTGTAGCGATTACTAAAGTTGATTTGGTAGAAGAAGAGTGGTTAGAGCTAGTTAAAGAGGATATTAGAGAGAATTTAGAAGATACTTTCTTAGCAGAAGCACCACTAATATCGGTTTCTGGTGTAACAGGAGATGGTATTAATAAATTAATAACAAGTTTAGAGAATATGACAGAAGGAATAGCAACTAAGGAGCAGAATGATAATCTTTATCTACCTATTGACCGTAGTTTTTCAGTGGCTGGGTTTGGTACTGTGATTACTGGTACATTGATGGCAGGGAAGTTAGTGACTGAGGCTGAAGCAGTTATTTATCCACAGGAGAAAGAAGTTGAAGTTAAGAATATACAGGTTCATAATCAATCTGCACCAGAAGCGGTCGCTGGGCAGAGGACTGGAGTAAATTTAAACGGAGTAACAGTTGATGAAATTAATCGAGGAGATATCTTAGCTACACCTGACTCTTTAGCTCCAACAACATTAGTGGATGTTAAATTAGATTTATTAGCAACAGCACCATTAAGTTTAGAGTATAACGACCGATTACGAATTCATATTGGTGCTAAAGAAGTTTTTGGCAGGATTAGTATTTTAGATAAGGAATTTATTGAACCAGGAGAAAGTGCTTATGTACAATTAAGATTAGAGGAACCAATAGTTGCTTATCATAATCAACCTTTTGTAATTAGGCATTATTCACCAATGATTACTATTGGAGGAGGACGTGTATTAGCAGCTAACCCTAAGCGACATAAACGTTTTGATAAGACAGTATTAGAAAAATTAAGTATAGAAGAGAATGGTAGCACTTTACAGAGAATAGAATTGGCTTTAAAAGAGAGTTGGCAATCAGTTAAACCAGTTGATTTATTACCAGGTAGTGGATTAATAAAAGAAGTAATCGAGAGTAAGTGTGAAGAGTTAGTAACTAATGAGCAAGCAATTAAGTTTAATAAAGCACAAAATGTTGCTTATTTGCATAAGGATGTTTATTTAACGCTTCGAAAGCAGGTCAGCGATCTTCTTAGAGACTATCATAAGCAGTATCATCTACGTTGGGGTTGTTCAAAAGAAGAGATAAGAAGTCAGTTAAAGGTTGAGTTAGATAAACAAGAGTATGACCAATTCTTAACTGATCTAGTTAATGAAAACTTAATTGAAATTGAAGGTGCTGAGATAAGGCTAGAAGAGCATCAGATTAAGTTAAGCTCAGTCGAAGTAGAAGTTAAAGAAGATATAATAGATAAATTTAAAGCAGAGCCGTTTACTCCGCCTACTTTAAAGAGTTTGAAGGATGATCTGGCTAAAGAAGATAGATTAATTGAGGAAATATTTAATTTATTAGTTAGGGAAGGAATCTTGAAGCGGGTAGATTCTGAAATCTATTTCTATTATGAGACTTTGGATGAAGCAGAAAGAAGATTGCGGGGATTATTCGAAGAGAGAGATGAAGTGACGATTGGAGATTATAGAAATTGTTTGAATAGCAGTAGAAAGTATACATTGCCTTTGTTGAATTACTTTGACCAACAAGGAATAACTAAAAGAGTAGAGGACAAACGTATCTTAATTGATTAACTGTAGTTCCAATCTTTTTCTCTTGACAAATTTAAATAAAGAGGATATAATTATTGATGCAATTTAATAATTAATAGAGGGAATGGCTGTGCCCCTGGTGGGCACCACGGACTTCAAATCCGCTGGCGGGCCAGACTTGATCTGTCCGCGGTAGGTTCGATTCCTACACATTCCCGCCATTAATAAACCTTGACATGATAGGGATTACAGCACTTTTATGAGTGCTGTCTTTTTGATTTTTGATTATTTATTCTATAACGGGTATTTTTTGTTTGTTTAGAATAAAGGATTTAGATTATTGAAGTAGAATAGGATAATTAAGTATAATACGTTGATGATTACATATTAAGGAGACTTTCACATGCTGAAAACACTTAAAAAGAAATTAGTCATATTATGGTTTTTGGGCATTATACTTATATTTTCTCCTATATTAATGCACTATAAATTGAATTTGAATTGGGAGTCAGCACTTAGCTTACCAATTAATTTAGGAATTGCAATTGGGACTATATGGTTGGCTGTAATAGCATATAAAGAAATAAGATGGGTTCATAGAGAAAATCGACCAAGAATAGATATGAAAATTGAACTTGATGAAAATAATCATTTAGTATTAAAAGTTTGGAATACTGGAGAATTAGCTACTAGGGGTACTGCATATATGATAATAGAAGATCAAAAAAGAAAACAATATGCTTCTTATTCTAGTATTACTGCGATTTCTAAATTTGGGGATTTGACTGAAGAAGAATTTGATAATTATTGGTTTGCAAAATTAAATTTAAATTTAGAAGTTAGTTCAGAACCACATGTGTACCGATACCCATTTAGAATTCATCTAGAAAATTTATGTGGAGAACAAAATACTTCTCATTTCATTCGTATTGAAGGAGTATATACGAGTGCTGAGTATGGAGAAGAACAATATAAAATACTTAGACGATATCACATGTTGTCGCCTAATAAAAATGATTCTGATTGGACAATAGGTAGGGTAGGCTTAAATTTGATTTTTCGTCCTCATGTTGGTAAAGATTTGACAGAGGTTACCCCTCCTACATATCAAGAATATAATAGAAATCTGAAGAATTAAAAAGGTATTGTTAATGAGATAGAATTCAAGAATGATAATTATTCAGCTAAATATAATGTAAGATTTTAATTTTACCCGTGGCTAATTGAGAGGTTAGTTGCAGTTTCTTATTGAAAATATTTTTACAAAATCCACAATTATAAGCGCATATAATAGTATTTGATGAAATTATCATCATAAAAGCTTAGTTTTTTGAAGGAATATTTTAATTTATCATGAATTATAATAAATATATAACATATATATATTAAATTTAATATATATATGTTATATAAAAAGTATAAGGTGAGGCTGCAAATTATATTGGGGGTGAGAAGAGTGTATAATCAAATTAAATCTATTGGCATAGAACTTACGGACAGGTGTAATTTGATTTGCAAACACTGCTCTACTGAAGCGACCCCATTCAAAAGCACATTTTTGGATTTAAATACTATTAAAAGAATATTGCATACCGCTAAGGAATTTAACGCTGAATATCTTTCGTTATCAGGAGGAGAGCCACTACTTCATCCTCAAATAGAAGAAATTTTAATTACTGCTAATGAACTTCAATATGAGACTTGTATATATAGTTCAGGGGTAATGAATAATAAACAGCCTTTAGATAATGATCAAATAAAAATGATTAAAGAATATGCAGATAAAATTATTTTTAGTTTGTTTTCTGATAGTGCAGATATTCACGATAGAATTACTGACGTAAATGGTAGTTTTAATATTACTTTGCAATCAATAAAAAGTGCATTATCATTTAACTTAGAAACGGAAGTTCATACTGTACCGATGAGTATCAATTATAAGAGAATTCCTGCAATGCTCAAACTACTCGAAGGCATGGGAATAAATGAAATTTCTTTGCTGAGGCTTGTACCCCATGGAAGATATTCTGACAATGATGGACTTCGAATGACTAGACAGCAAGAGATTAAAATGAAAGAAAGTATTAAGAAGGTAGAAAAAACAAGTGGCATAAATAGAATTCGAAAAGGGGCACCATATAAATGTCTTTTTCTCAATGAGGCCAGTAGTTGTTCTGCAGGAGAAAATAAGATATTAATAAGTCCTAATGGTGATGTTCATCCTTGTGAGGCATTTAAATCAGATCCGAATGTTAGTAACATAAAAGAGCAAACTTTATATCATATTTGGTGGAATGATAAACAATTAAATGCCCTTAGAGACTTAGACCTTAAACAAATAAATAATTGTAATAATTGCCACAAATTAGATCTTTGTCAAGCAGGATGTCCTGGGCAAAGATGGCTGACATATAATGATATCGCTACTGGGCCTGAACCAGGCTGTCAAATTTTATCTAATCTCTAATCGGGAACCAGAAAACTGGTTCCTTTTTTTGATATGTAATGTAAATATATTTAATTTAAGTAAATAATGTATAAAGGAGTGATTTAATATTACTACAACGGAAGGCCTACTTTTTAGTATGTTATTGCTAGTGTTATTTGCAATTATCTTGGTTTTTTTTGCAAGAAAAGAAGAAAATGATGATGATGATATTAGAGTTAATTATGAATTGACTACTTTTTATGTAAGAACAGTATTATTGATAGTGATTATAATTGGAATATTATTAATTATGTTTGCTACAAGTGTTTGGATCTTGCCACAATTGACTCATATTTATTATATTAATAAGTAGAGGTGGTTTAAATGAATAATAAAGAATCAGGAGTTATATCGGGGAAAACATTTATTAAAAGAATAATTGGTGAAGGTAAAGAAGCTCCTTTAATTACTTGTGAAGAATGGGGATATTGTGATGGGAAAGATAAAAAATATAAACAGGAGACTTGTAATCCAAATTGTTACAAAGGGATAAAAAGTGATAATTTTAAGGGGTGGCAGATTGATTTAAATTTGGGAAAGGAGGCGTATATAACTGGTTCTAAAAAACCTATTATGTTAAAAAAAGAGGAATACTTAACAATTGAACCGGGAGATTTTGCTTTATTAGAAACCGAAGAAATAATTAACCTTCCTTCTGACTTAATGGGTTTTATATCTGTAAGATTTAAATATAAGAAAATGGGATTAGTTAATATTTCAGGATTTCATGTGGATCCTGGTTATAAAGGGAAACTAATTTTTTCAGTATATAATGCAGGACCAGACGATATAATTATGCAGCAGGGCAAACCAGTTTTTATGATTTTTTTCTTAACATTAACAGATAATTTAAAACAACTAGATAATGATGTAAAAGATGAAGGCTCTTGGATGCCTGATGGACTAAGAGAAATTCTTAATGATAAAGATAAGGATGAAATATTTTCTAAGCGAAAAGGATATAAAAATATACCTATAGAATTTATATCTATGATACAAGGTTCTAGTGTTTCATTATCTAAGAATAATGACCGGATTGATAATTTGGAATCGAAATTAAAAATGTATGGTTCAATTCTTGTGGGAATTATAATTGCTTTATTTGGAACTTTAATGTCACAAATTTTTCAACAGGGAGGTTAAGGTAGTAGACTAATGAACTATTTATATACAACAGGGCAAGGTAAAAGCTATCCAATTGAAATTGGTTATAAGTTCTTGAAATCACAGGATATTATATTTGACTATAAAAGAATAACAAGTCTATGTCGTTCTTGTGGTAATTTTAATAAAGGAGGAGGTTGTCCCCCTTTAGCACCCAACTTCAAAGATGTTATTAATGAAATGCAGGAGTCAATTATTATCTATGCAAAATTAGAATCTAAATTTAAATCACAAAAGGTAAAAGATAATAATAATTATTATATTCATTATAGATTTCAAGATGTAATTTTGTCTAACTTATTAACTAATCTTGGTTATAAAATAAGAGATAGTCATGAGAATATAGTATTTTTAAATAATGGGTTTTGTATGGGATGTAATAGTAGATGTAATTTTAAACAGGGTAAAGATTATTGTGCAAATCCAGAACGCAGAACATATTCTTTAGAATCAACAGGTGTGGATGTTGAAAAAACATTAGAAGATCATTTTTCTATTACACTTGAATGGTATAATAGAGAGAACTATGATGACATTAAGTATATGGTTAAGGCTATTGGGCTTTTTTATAATGATAATGTCTTAAATGAAGTTATAGATAATGATTTTATTAGTCATTTAAATAGTTTAAAGTCAACTAAATATCAGATTGGTTCCAGAATTTATGAAGAAAAATTGAAAGAATTTAGAAAATAATTTTTATTACTGAGATTTTAGTGTGTTTACTAATTAAAAATTGTACAACTCGCTAACATCCCAAATCCTAGTTTAGTTATTTGATTCCAACTTCTTTTTTAAGTACAGAATGCTTTAATCTATGACCTTGATCTTTAAAAACTAATATTTGAGCA
This sequence comes from Candidatus Frackibacter sp. WG13, assembly GCF_900114655.1. GTDB lineage: Bacteria > Bacillota > Halanaerobiia > Halobacteroidales > Acetohalobiaceae > Frackibacter. The sequence goes on along the minus strand of NZ_FOTT01000009.1, from coordinate 3,375 downwards.
TGATGGATTAAACGGTCTACCATGGTTGTTGTTAATTTATTATCTCCTAAGACTGTATTCCATAATAATTGGTTTTACAGGATTTATTACTGATGCTTTTCTTTTGTGAGTCGTTATTTTTGGAGATAAATCCTCCATTTCAGCATACTTTCTAACAGTTCTCCGGTCAATTCCTAAACACTAGCGATTTTATTGTAACTTTCGTCTTTTAAATCAGTCGTACTTCTGATATAATTAATTTGAGTCATTTCTAGCATCTTTTTATGATCTCTTTGTGTATTTGATTGTATACTTAGAGCTTATACTTTTTTCGGGATGTTGGCAAGGACTTTTTCCATTTTAGGGTGTACATTTCTATATTACCATAAACAATAAGATTGTTTTCTTCAAAAGAAGATGGAGATATTTATGAGAAGTTAAAATTTGAGGAATCGGATGAAATGATTTTAAAGTTATAAATAATAATAATCTAGAATAATGAAATGGAAATTAGAATGCATAATAAATCTATCAAGTTTTTTGCTTGTAATTCTATATTGTTTTTAAAATATTCTCTAATGATATTATTTTTTTACTTTGTGTTTTATTGATGTTAGTGATATTACAGTATTAGTTTTAAAAGTGTTTGCTAATAAAAAAGCCCCTTAAAAAGGGGCAGGTTAATAAATATTAACCTAATGAAAATCAACATCAATTCTTTTTCTAGTATCAGATTGTAATTTAGGCATGTGAATTTCTAGAACACCGTTCTTATATGATGCTTCTACACCTTCTGGTGAAACTGGAGTTGGTAAATTTATAGAACGCTGAAAACGTCCGTAAAAGCGTTCTTGCCTATGCAGATGTTCTTCTTCAATTTCATTAGTTTTATTTACAGCACCACTAATTATTAGAAGGTTATTGTCAACTTCAATATTAACATCTTCCTTCTCTTCAAGGCCTGGGATGTCACATCTAGCTATAATTTCACCTTCTTTTTCATAGATATCAATATCTGGATTACCAAAATTTTGTCCAAAACGTGCTTTAACACCAGGTCTTTCATTTGTAAAGAAACGGTCAAATTCACGCCTAATATTCTCAAGATGTCTAAATGGCTCGTGAGGGATTAAAGACATATAGTATGACCTCCTAATTAAGTTGTTTTTTCTAATATTATATTCCCCAATATATTGGTAATTATCCGATAGTTATGTCATTGTAGAGTACAAATTTAATCATAGTCTTAAGCAATTTTTAATTATTTAAGTTATAATTATCATCTAAATAGAATTTTTGTGTAAAATCTACATATTCTTTAAATCTATTGTATATATCGTGACTAGCCCAATCTTGTTTAGTACTGTCATGTAATTTATTAATTAAGCTTTTAATTGCATCTTTTAAAGCTTGATTCTGTTCTTTCGTAATGAGTAGTCGATTGATATAGGTGCTTTCTATTTCTTTTAATTCTTGTTTACATGAATTGATAATATTTAATCCGGCGAAGAAAGTTTCGGCCTGCAGTTTATCTTCCCTAAAGTATTCACCTAAATACTGTTCAGTAGTATTTAAAATTTCTAAAAAAATTATATTATCCTCTTTATACTTTTCTAATTTATCTAAGAAACTTTTAAGTCCTATATTTTGATTCTTAGCTTTCATCAGAATCCCTCCTGTTGTGATATTTTATTAGTAAGAAATCTTACTAATAAGTTAAATAATTGTACTCCACCTTAACATTTGTCTAAAATTTTGTTATAATTACCCTGAAGCGAGGTGGAGTACCTCTGCGACTCCTTTTTCAAGGAGTAACGCTCGTACCATTGAGGACTCCAACTCGCTTTTTAATTTTTGAAAAAGTCAATCAATAGGGAGTGGGTTAGTCTTTATCCCTCCTTGCGGCTTCAATTGATTTTGAAGTAACGCTTTTATTAAGACTGGCTCCCACTCCTTTTAATCATCAGAGACGATAGATAGGACGCTGCGAACCAACGCTTCTACAACAGGACTCGCCTGATGATTATTAATAAATAATCTTTAAAGGAGTTGATTTTCATGAATTATCAAGACTATCTCTTCGTTGGTGTTGACACTCATAAGAATCAACATACTGCTGTGGTCATCAATTGCTTTCATCAAAAACTTGGCGTAGTTGAAACACATAATAACCCTAGTAATTTTGACGAACTTATTAAAGAACTTGAAACTCTTACTCCTAATCAGGAAACTTTAGTTTTTGGTCTAGAAGACACCCAGGGATTAGGCCGCTCTTTAGCTCAATGGTTAATTAAAAGGGATTATCAAGTTAAAGAAGTTAATCCTGCTTTAACTAAACGAGAAAGACAACATAGTCCTAATCCTGATAAGTCTGATCAAGTTGATGGCGAAGCCATCGCCAACGTATTACTAGCTCAATGGGATAAGTTACCCACCATTCATGAAGACGGTAATCATAAAGCTATTAAGCAATTAAATAATCATCTTCGTGGGCTAGTTAAGCAACGAACTCAGATTAAAAATCAATTACATAACTTAATTCATCAACAATATCCTAACTATGAGAAGTTTTTTAGCAACCCTTTTAAGGTAAAGACTGCTTTAGCTTTTTGGAAAAAGTTCCCTCATCCCAATAAACTTAAGCATTACGGTGAAAAAAGATTACAAAAATTCCTTAAAAAACAGACCAAAAACATATCCAATGATAAAGCTAGTAAAATCCTTTCGTTAGTTGATAAAGACCAAGAACAAGATGTTTCTGTAAGAGCTAGAAATAAACTTATTGTTATGCTAATTGAACAACTTCGGCTAATTAACCAACAACTAGAAAAGATTAAGACTGAGCTTCAAGAAGCGGTTGATAACAGTCCTTATCAACTTACTACCATGCCTGGCATTAGCTATAACCTGGCGGCTCAATTCATTGCTGAAATCGGTAATATTAGCCGCTTTAATTCAGCCAATCAGTTAGCTAGATATTCAGGCTTAGCACCGACTGAACACAGTTCAGGTAAATCAAGCCACACATCTCGTAAAAAGTATGGTTGTCGTAATCTTAACAATGCCTTTTATATGCTGGCCTTACAACAAATCAGTACTACTAGAAATGGTAAACCCAAAAATCCAGTTGCTTATAACTACTACCAAAAAAAATTAGCCGAAGGTAAATCTGGCAAATCTGCTTTAGTCTGCTTACAACGTCGCTTAGTTGATATTATTTTTGCTATGATGAGAGATAAAACAGCTTATAAATTGCCTGAAACTCCAGACTACGATGTCTTAAATAAAGCAGGTTAATAAGTTCATCTTGGTAACTACTGGTCTTGCTTTTAACTATTTAAAAATTTCATACATATGCATTAGGGGATCTCTAGCTTAAATTAGTTTCCATTTTTT
>NZ_FOTT01000008.1 GCF_900114655.1 Candidatus Frackibacter sp. WG13 | reverse complement strand
TCCTTCTCTAATTCTGGTAGCTAAGTTAGTAAATATTATTTCGCTTGGATTACTATTTAAATATTTAAAATTAGGTGGTTTTGGTTGACCTTGATATTTATTAGGATTATTATTGTAATCTTTGATTGAGTTAAAGTAACTTTTCCAATCTTGAGCTAATTGTTTAAATAGTTGTTGTCTATTATGGCTGTGTAAATAATCTGTATGCCAATTAGATTTAAAATTATTTTCTAATCGAGTATATACAGGTTTGACTTCTTCATTATTCTTTATTTGATAATTAACTGTATTATACAATTTTGAACAATGCCAACTTAGTTCTTTAACTATTTCTAATTGTTTATGACTAAAATTAGGTTTGAATTTAAAAGTTAATTTCATTTCTTTACACCTCCTCCATTGGGAATCTGCTTTTTGGTCTAGAAGCTATTGCGTTGTATCTACTGGTGGTGCTACCATAGAAACAATTAAAGAATCTATTGAAAATCAAGGAAAAAAGTAATTTTAAATTTACTCTCATCCGAAGCGAGAAAATGAGAAAAGTCTTTTTGATTTGCTGTTATTAAATTCTAATCAAATTCCAAGACTCCCAATAACTTAATTAATTCATACTTACTTAACAATAATTCATGCTCTTTTTCCTTTAGCCCAAGTTGGTCTTCTTTTATATCGAGCAGACCTAAATCATACTTTAACTGACTTAAATCTTTAGATATCAATTCTTCTTTACTACTTTCTAATTCTAACTTGCTTCTTTTTAATTTAAGTTTCTCTTCCTTTACCTTTAACTGATTAACTGTTATTTCTCCTACTAACTCACCAATTTCAACTTTTAATTCCTGAAGATACTCATCTTTTTCCCGATTTAGTGCTTCTAAATCTGCTGCTAATTCTTCCTGAGCTAATTTATCGTCACTTCGGTTAAATAATTTATCAGTTATATTTAATGCTACTTGCCACTCATCACTGTCAGAATCATAATCTGCATTAACATCTACTTTCGGTTTTTCTTCATCTTTTTGCCACTCTTCTTCTTTCTTTATTTGCTCTCGCTCTAATTGATGAACCCACAATTGCTTGCTATTTTCTATAGCTAAATCTAACAACTGTTCCCTATCCTGAAAAGTAGGTAGTTCAACTTCAATTTTAGCTATGGATTCTAAGTTAAATGCTTTGTCAGTCGCTACCTCTAAATTTTCATCTTTAGTTAAGCCTAATTCTTGCGACAGTTCTCTATAACATTTATGATAGTCATTCTTAGTTTCTTCCCAATACCGCTGTGCCTTAGTTAAATCTATTTTAGCCTTAAGTAAGTCTTGACGATCACTTTTACCTGTTTGATATGCTTCTTGTTCTTTCTTTAATTGCCTTTTACTTATCTCATATTTTTTCTCTTCAATCTCTCTTTCTATTTTTAGCTCAATTAAGCTAAAATAATCTGCTAAGCAATCTATTAATTTTTCCTCTCTTACTTGCCACAGTTTAACCCTTGCTTTAACTAATCTAAGTTCAGTCTTTAGATAATATTTTTCATTATCCCCTAATTCCAGAGGATAAATCTGTTCTTCTAGATTAACAGCAAAATTAATGTCATCTCTACTCAAACCATCTTCTAATAGATCATCTTCTTTTAAATAAAACTCTGGGGTGATAGTTAATCCTCTAGGGAATCTCTTTTCTAGTTCTAATGAAGCCATCCTTTTATTAGAAGTAGTTGTAGTATTATCACTGACAATTCTCCCTTCTAAATTAGCCTCCCATTCCCAATCATCTCTATTCTCAATTTCCTTCAATTTTCGCTGTAAACTGGCTACTTTTTCTTTCATTTTTACAATCTGATGATTTCTTTCTAAACCTATTTTAACAGCCTCAGCAAATGTTAACATCATTATCACCCCTTTTTGATTAAGTCAAGTTAATTCCTTCTTCAGTTATATCTATTATTCTTTCCTTATAAAGACCACCAATAGCTTCTTTAAAGCTCCCTTTACTTATTTGCAACTTTCTTTTTATCTCTTTAGGAGAACTATTATCATTTAAAGCTAAAAAACCTCCATTATTCTTTAATTCTTCCAGAATTTTTTGCTTTGCATCTTCTACTCTCCCATATCCTATTTTTCTTAAACTTACATCTATTTTGTTATCTTCTCTTATCTTTTTAATATATCCTTTAGTCTTGTCTCCAACTTCTAAATTTCTGTAAATATCATTTTCATATACTAGACCATAATATTTATCATTAATTATTACTTTTGCACCCAAATCAGTAAATTGGTCGACTACAATATCAACTTCATCCCCCTCACTAAATTCTACATTTTCGGGAGCTACTTCTATTTCCTCATTATTTATTTCTCTTCTTTTCATTTTTAACACCTCATCTAGTAATTTTTAAATCTAACCATGTTAATATTATAAGCTTATTTAAAAACAATATTAAGTTTATACTTCTCACCGCTTCCACATAGACAAGAATCATTCCTCCCTATTTTCATAAGATTAAAACTCCTTTCACGACAAATTATCGTTTAGCACCCATAAAAACTTAAAAATCAGTTTTTATTACTTAATTATTTCTTTAAAAATTATAATTCCCCTTTATAATTAGAATTGAAATTTTTTTACCATTATCAGAATCACCCTAACAAACATAAAAAGTGCCCACCTATGAAAAAGTGGGCACTAATTTAATCAATATTCTTTAAAATTGAATCAATCCTTACTAATAATGCTTCATCAGCAATGTCAAAGAGAGAAACTCCTCTTAAATCCGCTTCAATTACTTGGTCACTATAGGGAATGGCACCTACAAATTCAATTCCTTCTAAATTATCTTTAATTATTTTTATCTCTCTATCATTTCGCACCTTGCTTGCTACCCCATAGATAGATTTCACTCCAATATCTCTTGCCATATCCCTAACATTTTTAGCAGTCTGGATACTACGCATCCCGGGCTCAACAACTACTATAAAAGTATCAACACCTTTCCCTGTCCCTCGCGATAGATGTTCCAAACCTGCTTCCATATCAATAATGACCGCTTCATCACTCTTAACCATAAGATGATTGATCAGTCTTTTAATCAACTTATTTTCGGCACAATAACACCCTTCACCCCCAGTCTTAACTGTACCTACTGCTAAAAACCGAACTCCTTCGTGTTCAATAGCAAATCGATCTGGAATATCACTAACCGTAGGGTTCAGAACATATAACCCTTGGCCAACATTTTCACCGGTCCCCATCTTTTCTTCTATTAATTCCTCTAATTGAGCAATAGGCCTAATTTCATGCTCTTTTAAATCAATTCCTAAAGCAGTTGCTAAATTAGCATCGGCATCAGCATCTACTGCTAATACTTGATAACCTTGGGCGGCTAATCTTCTAGCCATCAACGCAGACAGAGTAGTCTTTCCTACGCCTCCTTTACCTGAAATAGCAATCTTCATCTTATCTACTCCTTTCTTACACCTAACCTACACCGCTTCCGACTGTACATCACTAATATTAAGGCCTTCACGTTTATCTTCAATAACTTTTATCAATTTATCAGTAGCTGCTTCTGAATCTTCTTCAACAATAAAGTACCCACCAAGTAATTCTTCTAATCCAGTTGTTAGGACTTCAGTGACAAAGGCACTACCTGTTACCGGTGGTGTCACTCCTACATGAACCGGTATTCCTAAAGTAGCTACCCAAGTCCCAATTGAGACTGCTTTTTCACTCATTAATTCTGGGGCAGAGGCTACTAACGGTAGTTGATCTAGATCTACTCCCAGTTCATTAGCAATACTTACGGCTAAATCTACCCCTCTACTATTATCTACACAAGAACCCATGTGCCATATAGGCGGCAATGGAGCATCAAGACCAGCCTGCTGACCTAGTGCTGTCAAGACTTCTTTTAAACTTTCTCCTGCATAATCGATTGTAGCTTGGGAACTCATCAAAGAGTTCTTAGCAAAAGCCCCAGCTGCACATCCAGTAGCTAAAACTAAGATATTATCTTGTATAAGTCTAGTTGCCATTTCATAGAAGTTCTTATCCTGAGTTACTTTAACATTATTACAACCAGCAAATAGAACTATTCCTTTAATATTCCCATTAACAATATTGTCGATTAAAGGTTGTAACGGCTGTTCTGAATTTATTTGACTTAATAGATCTACAACTGCTTCCTTACTAAAACCAGCTATAGTCTGACTTGTTTCGGTTGGAATCTCTACCTTCTCCACTTCTCTTCTTTTAAAAGCTGCAATAGCTTTTCGCACAATTAATTTAGCATTTTCTGTAACTTCCGAAGAATTTAATTCAACATGAGTAGCTCCAGGAATCTTAGCATCAGGCATAGTAGTAAATAGTTCGGTATGATAACAATCACTTATCTTAGCCAAAGAAGGCATAATACACTGTACATCGACTACCATTGCTTCTATAGCTCCAGTTAGGATCGCCAATTCCTGCGATAAATAATTAGTTGCCAATGGAATACCTCTTCTTAAAAGCACTTCATTTCCTGTACAACAAACACCAACAATATTGATTCCATCTTTTGCTCCTGCCTGAATAGCTTCCTCTTCTAATTCATCTGCTACATCAACGATTATCTCACTCAATAGTGGGTTATGACCATGTACTGCAATATTGACAGCACCTTCATTAATTACACCTAAGTTAGATTCACTCACTACTGGTTCTGGAGTTCCAAATAAAACATCTGATAAGTTAGTAGAGATCTGCATCCCAGTATAATCACCCAAGCCACACTTCAAACCGGCTAATAATAGATTTAACGGGTCAGCATCTGTTCCAACATGAGTTCTAGACATAATATCAGTTACTGAAGATTCAATATTATTTAATGCAATATCTAACTCTTCTAATCTTTCTAAGCGAGTATCTGTTATAGTATTGGCTAGCCAATTACAAGGTTCATCCTCTATACGACTATAATCACCTAAAGTCTTATAAGCTACTTCTTCAACCAAATCCTCCTCACTCTTTCCCTCAACCTCATTAATCCCTATCTTTTTAGCAATATTCTTCAATTTCGCAATATCTTTTACCTGATAACTATCCACTTCATTATGTGCTACTTCTAATAATGTTTTAGCAATCTCCTTACCGTGAAGTGAATGGGCCGCCGTTCCGGATGCAATCATCCTTACTAAGTTACGAGCTACAATTGTATCTGCACTAGCACCACAGATACCTTCTTGCGGTCCAGCTCCATAAGGATCGATTCGACAAGGGCCTTTGATACAAAGTCGACAACAGATTCCCATCTCTCCAAAACCACACTGTGGCTGCATCGCTTCATAACGATCCCAAACTAAATCAATCCCTTCTTCTTCTGCCTTATTAATTAAAGAATGGTCAGAACAACTATAACATTTATCCATTAGTATCACCTCTTTTAGTATTTTAATTCTTCTCTAATCCTAAAGCATTAGTTGGACAAGCTGAAAAGCATGCTGGATCCTTTCCAACTTCTTGGCGATCCTTACATAGGTCACATTTCTTGGCTACCATTTCTGTTTCATCACCAACTAACTTTTCACCTAAAGTAATTACTTCGTAAGGACAAGCTTTAATACAAAGCTTACAAGCAACACATTTATCCTCATCTAAAATTATAACTCCATCTTCTCTATCAAAGGCATCCACCGGACAAGCCTCCATACATGCTGCTTCTTTACAATGACGACAATAATTAGGCTCTTTAACCCCTTCATTATTGATAATAAATATACGTGGATTCACCTCAATATTTAACTCATTAACTCTCTCCAAACCAATATCTTCAACTTGTCTTCGAGCACAAGCCAATTCACAATTCTTACAACCTTTACAGAATTCAGCATTACCACTAATAAATTCAATATTATTTCCTTCTCCCACTTCTCTTCCTCCCTTCTCGCATTTCAAAGTTTTATTCTTTATTTTTTGATATTGTTCGCCTTATTGTATTAAATATTGCAAATTTTATGCCAAAAAGAAAGAGCCCATTTTCTTAAGGAAAATGGGCTCTTTTGATTAATTATTCATTTTTGTCTGTCAAAATATTTGACAGTGTAAATGTCAAATTGACAATTATATGGAGATTAATAATCTATATCATATTTATTGAGTTTGTTATAAAGTGTCTGCCTAGATATTCCTAGCTTATTGGCTACTTTTGTTTTATTATGGTTATCCTCTTTTAAATACTTAATAATTAACTCTTTTTCTATCAGCTTAATCTTTCCTTCACCTTCATCCCCTATATCATATTTAAGCTCTTCTACCTCTTTATGATTATCAGTTTTCTTCAACTCTTCTAATATGTCATTCTTTTTAATCACCCTATCTTCAGTAGCAATCATAAGTCTCTTTAATACATTTTCTAATTCTCTTATATTGCCTGGCCAAGAATAATCTATTAATTCCTTCATTCCCTCTTCATTAATCTCTTTAATATTTATTCCTGCTTCCTTACTAAATTGAAGTAGAATATCATCAACCAAAGAAGGAATGTCCTGCCATCTTTCACTTAAAGAAGGTAAAGTTATATTAATTACATTTAAACGATAATATAGATCCTTTCTAAATCGACCTTCTTTAACCATTGCTTCTAAATCCTGATTAGTAGCTGCAATAATCCGTACATCAACCTCTTTGGTCTCTGTACTACCAATACGTTCAAACTTCTGTTCTTGTAAAAAGCGTAACAATTTAGCTTGCATTTTAATTGGTACTTCAGCAATCTCGTCCAGAAAGACTGTACCTCCATCGGCTTCCTCTATCTTACCGACCTTACCACCTCTTTTAGCTCCAGTAAAAGCTCCTGATTCATAGCCAAATAATTCTGCCTCAAAGAAGTTTTCAGGAATAGTTGTACAATCAATATAGAGAAAAGAATTATGGCTACGAGGCCCCTCTTGATGCATCCTTTTAGCTAACATCGTCTTACCAGTACCGCTCTCTCCTCTTAATAGAACAGTTGCATCAGTTTTAGCCACTTTTTTAGCATACTTTATTATTTCTTTCATCTTATCACTAGTCACAATCATATTATCAATTAATCTTTCTTTATTCTTCTGCTCTGTTACTTTATTCTTATAATACTTCATCTCTTTCTCTAAGAAAGTCATCTTATCTAATAATAACTTAATAAACTGCGACTCTACAGGAATTAGCTGTCTAATTACACCCTCTTCTTCCTTAAGTGGAGTTTCAAAGACAATATATGCCCCTTGGTCATTACTTTCTTTCCAAACCGCAGGTTCGTAACTATTTAACACTTCTTGATACTTAGTCTGCCAATTTAAATTCTTAATACTCCTCTTCTCAACCTCATAGATATTCTTACCTAAGAATTCTAAATAATTATCATTAATCTTAGTAACAACTCCATTACTATCAATTACTGCTAAACAATTAGGAATACTATCTAGAACTGTTTCGTTAAATTCATTTATCTCTTTTACATTCTTTAAAGCTTTATCTAACTGATTATTGACATTGGAAAAGCATTCTGTTTTATATTCAGCCTCTTTATACTTCTTAGCTAAATTCAAAGAATGTAAAGTTAAATCAACTACATTAGTTTCATTTTCACTAATATCATGACTAATCTTTTTCTTTGATTCTAGTTGACTATCTTTAATTAACTCAAATTCACAAAAATTATCACCTAGTCCACAGCATCTAGTTTCAACCGCTTCCACTTCCTGATTAATAATTGTACTTACTGCTCCACTAATTATTCCTGCTTCAAAATGACAGATATTCTTACCGATATAATCCATGCTACTACAAGTAAAACATTCATATAACCTAATAATTATCTTTTCTTCAGAAATTAAATTAACCCTGACTTGTCCAAGGCCTAACATCGATAATTTTTCAGTTAGTTGGTCATAACTACTAATATTTAATCTACTACCAATATTCTTAGCCGTATTATAGTACATCTCTTCTATAACAACATTTGACTGCTGTTCTGAATTTAATATATTAAGTGCATCTTTAAGATTATTCTCTAAATTACTATAAGTTTCAAATTCATTTTTAGCAAACATTGAGTTCTTCCTCCTTGATTCATAGCTTTTAAATAATTAATCATTTAATTCTCTTATTTAGCACTCCTATGTCGATTATATCAGAAATTTGTCGTTAGTTCATCCCTTAACCAAACATTTATAAATTATTTCTCAATTACTATTTTACAAATATATCTCGTGTTGTAACATTTTGGTATCATAATCATATATTATATTAAATCTATTAAACAAAGGAGGAATTTATTCATGTCTTATAAGAATAAGTACAATGATCAATATAAGAACAAATGCAAAAAGAAGTTCAAGAGAAATCAAAAGCAAAAACCACTTTTCAGTTGTGAAAAATTTAAAGTGTTAAAGGTAATAGGTGAGGAAGTAGTGCAAGTTGTTTCTGATTCAATAGATGAATTAGACTTTCCAGCACAAGAAGTCTTAGATGTAGACTTTGAATTAATTAATACTGAAGATCATATCTTTACTGATAAAATTGTAAAGCAAGGTACTATCCGCAAACGAATCGAATATTGTGATATAGATGGGATCATTCGTTGTGAGTTTGTAGACATTCCTTTCACTGCAACTGCTGAAATCGATGGCGTAGACCCAGATTTAGAATTAGAAATTCAAAATGAACTCATTCTTGCAGAGACTGACTTTAATTTAATTAATCCTACTACCTTAAATGAAAAAGTAGTATTTGAAATTAAAATTAAGGTAAGTACTTGGGTACAGAAAAAATTAAAGGTATGTAATACTAATATAGTAAGTCACAATATAATCTCTAATTAAGCCATCAATTGAAAAACGGTCCCTTGCAAGGGACCGTTTTTACTTAGGATCAATATCCAAAACTACAAATCAATATTTACTTATCAAGTAATCTTCCATTATATTTGCTTGGCAATAAATTAAGAATAATAGAAGTTATCAAAAGTGCTCCCGCTACTATCCAACCAATCTTTAACCCACTTAGCGGATAGCCTCCATACGGCTGTTTGAATTCTGTAATCAATGACTGTCCTAACATTACTATTAAGAATAATGGAGTTACGTATTTAATCATAATATCCCACCAATTTCCAATCTGAAAGTTAGAAATGGGATTAAAGAAGTTACGCAATCTTTCTGCACGATAGTACCAACCTAAAATAATTGCTTCTAACATTCCGATGATAGCCACTCCAAACTGCATATTGTAGTGATCAATTACATCTAAGAAATAGAGCCCAGCTCCAGTAGTAAAGATAATACTACCTAAAAAGCCTAAACCACACACAATAACCGCCGCTTTCTTTCTACTTAAACCAAACTTATCCATTAACGGTGCTACTACCGCTTCCACCATAGAGATACTAGATGAAATTCCAGCAATTGCTAAAGCAAGAAAGAAGATAACACCTAAAGTAGTTTGAAAAGTCGGTAACATGTTAATTGCTTTTGGAAAAGCTACAAAAGCCAAACCGATACTCTGCGCTACTACGTCTTGAATTGGCTGACCAGTCTCCGCTGACATATAACCAAGAATACCAAAGACTCCAATTCCAACTATAAAACTAAATCCACAATTAGCTAAACTAGTAATAAATGCATTATTAACTACATCTGACTTCTTTGGTAGGTAGCTTGCATAAGTAATCATAACGCCAAAACAGATACTTAAAGTAAAGAAGATCTGACCATAGGCTGCTAACCATACCTTAGGGTCTAATAAAGCTGTAAAGTCAGGCTCTAAAAACTTATTAATTCCTTCCATAGCACCTGGTAATGTAATACCGCGAAAAGTAATAATTAACATTAAAATCGCTAAAACAGGCATAAATATCTTAGACGCTTTCTCTAAACCAGCCTCAATTCCATTATAAATAATAACAAAATTAATAATCCAAACTAAAACCACCGTTCCTAATATCGACCCATTAATTCCACCTATTTCACTTAAACCCGAAGTTAAACCTAAGTGGGTCCCATAAAGAAAAGACTCCGGATTACTACCCCATGCTTGTGTAAATGCATAATAAAGATACTTAAAACTCCAACTAATAATCACCGAATAATAAGTGATTAAGACAAAAGTAACCAATGTGGACCACCAACCAACCCATTCCCACTTCTTATCAACTTTAGCAAAAGATAAGATAGATGAACCTCGCATCTTCTGTCCAAAACTAAATTCAAGAATTAATAATGGAATCCCTGTCGTTAATAAGGCAAAGAAGTAAGGAATTAAGAATGCTCCTCCACCATTCTCATATGCCACATAACTAAAACGCCAAATATTCCCTAATCCAACTGCTGAACCGATCGTCGCTAAAATAAATCCAAGTCTTGACCCCCATTGATTATCACTCTGCTCCATACTCTACTCCTCCTTTTACTATGTTTAATTACTATATAATGAAAAATCACCTTCAAATATATCAGTTTTATACTCTAATGTCAAGTAAACTCGAATTATGAATTAGCACAAACTATTTATCAATAATAGTTGACAATTAAAGTAAAAGCTAATAAACTATTGATAGTCGGAGGTGGCAATGATGAGAATTGGAGGAAGAGCATATAAAAATGGTGTTCGCCTTTTTGGACAAAGATATTCTGTTAAAGCTTATTATGAAGATGATCAATTAAAATATGAAATTGGTGAAAATACCTTAATTAATAATAAATTATATCTCTTAGCAAAAAAAATACCATTTCTCAGAGGTATGATTAGTATTATCTTTTCACTTATCTTCTTTCTTAAAGAAGCAATCCAAAAACCAAAAAAGTTTTGGCCTATCTTAGTTATAATCATCATAAATATCGGTTTAGAAATCTATTTTCGATTACAACCGGATAATATGATAGGGAGTAGTCTATTCATCACAGTTTCACCTTATATGCTTCCTATTTATTTATTTGGTATCGCTTGTTTAGTTATGTTACTAAGAATGACCATCTTAAAAGAAATATTTAAATTCCACGGTGCAGAGCATAAAGCTGTTAATTATTACGAATCTAACTACCAAGGTAGATTAAGCTCCCATTCAAGATTAGCAAGACGATGCGGAACTAATCTCGTCGTTTTTTATTTATTGGTCGTCACTATTCTAGAAACCTTAGGTATAACTTTTAATGTCTATTTAGAAAGTTTAATTGCTATTGGTATAGCTTACGAAATAATCTTAATTTCACCACAGCCTATTCTCTCAATACCTTATCTAGTACAAAGATTTACTACTATCGAACCGAGTCCAAAACATCTGAATGCTGCTAAAACAGCATTAAAGATCTTAATTAATATGGAAAAAGGAGAAAAATTACAGATAATAGCCTAAAAAGATCCTCACTGGATATCCAGTGAGGATCTTTAAATTCTAAGCTAACTATTAATTTAGAAATAACGTTCTAGTAAACCTTTTAATGCACGAGCATGGCGAGCTTCATCTTTAGAAGATTCATCTAAAACATCATGTGCCGGGTCAATACCAGCTTCTTTTGCTGTAACTGCACCTTCTCGTTTACCTTTATTGGCCATCTGTTCTCCTTTTAACATCTTCTCAATGTTTTCTTTAGTACTTTCAGATATCTTACCATTTAACTCTGCAAATCTTGCAGCATGAGCAGCTTCCTCTAGAGCTATTCTCCTTAATACTTCAGCCACTTCTGGCAATCCTTCACGCTGTGCCTGTCGAGCCATTGCTAAGTACAGACCAACTTCCATTGACTCCCCTTTAAATTCATTATTAATAGCTTCCTCTACTTCAGTTCCCTTAGTCACACCCAACTTGTTCTCATTAATTAAATCCATAAATAACTCCTCCTTTAGTATTTTGATTCTATTAAGTTTATTATGTAAGTTTAAGAATTAATCAGTAATAGTAATAATTACTGATTACATGTATAATTATATATAACTAACTTAATTTTGTCAAGACTTATCATTAATTTTTTTCTTGAAATTTTGTCGAATCTTTCTAATACTCTATTATATACATTTAATTAATAAATTATAATGCCAAATAAAAACTAAGTAAAGTAATCAATCTTAGCATTAGGAAACTTAATCTCAATCTGTTCAGTAATAAAACGCTTTAATTCATCAGCAACCTCATCTTGATAAACATATTTACCAAACCCCTTGTGCTTAGACTTTTCTTTATCTAACTTTAACTCTGTATCAGGATACCTTGCTTCAATAAGATTTTTAGAACGAGTACTGAATCTAAACATAATTAATTCAAAAGTTAAATCATCTTCAATTGACTGGAAACAAATTTTTACCACTCGATCTAACATTTCCTTATAAGCATCTTTCCAGCCATCGTGAGCAATAATCGGAGCAATCATAAATCCAACTGGATAACCGGCTTTTTGTAATTTATTTGCTGCTTGCAATCTTAAAGTTAAGGAAGGAGTAAAGTTCTCAAAAGTCTTAATAACATAACTAGAATTAATACTAAATCTAAACTTGATATTTTCATTATGCTCTAAATTCAAAAGAGAATCTACATTATCAAACTTAGTAGCTACCCTTAGCTTGGCATCTTCTCGTTTAGCAAAGAATTGGACCATTCTCTTTAACGCCCCAGTAATATGTTCAACTGCGACTGGATCAGAAGAGCTACTGGCTTCAAAAGTAGTAATCTCTTTATCATTCTTCTTAATATGTTTCTTTATTGCTTCTAAAATCTCTTCTAAATTAACATAGACTCTAACATATACCGCTGAACCTAAATTAGTTGCTAAATAACAATACTCACACTTTGCAGGACAACTAGTACTTGTCACTACCCGATAATCAGCTGATGGTTGACAAGATTTAAAGTTTAGCGTCTTCTTAACGCCTACCACTAAAGTATTCTTAGCTTTTTCAAATAATTCTAGTGGTGTCATCTCCTCTTCCCACTTAACCCTATTATGTGATTCAATCATTCTAATAGGTACACCCTTTGATTCATATTTATTCTTAATTTCTCTTCCTAATTTATAGTCTAAGGCCGCCTCTTCTATTAAGACTAATTCGGGCTCAAATGGTTTCATATTTTAACTCCTTCTTCCAATTCAAATTCCGTATCACTTAAATCATCAATTAATATCTGATACAATTTATGGGCTTTCTGCCCTTTAAAAAACTCAAAATTGAGAATATAATTACAATGTGGACAGGTATCAACAATTACAATTTCCGTTGGAGGAACTGGATTCTCTTTAATATAAATTAGACTTTGATGAGGCAAACGAACAATTCGACAACTTTCTGATAAGTTAGTATCACAAGAAGGACAGGCAGTATACTTCTCTTCTATTTTAGAAATAACAGTAGCTAATTGATCAGTCTTTAAGTTAGATAGTAAACATTTTTGTTCATCAATAATCTCTCTAGTAGTCTCTAACAATAACTCTTCATTACTAAATCCTAATTGGTCAGAACAAACATCTTCTGTATCCCTATTTAATTCATCTAATAATTTATGAGCTTCTTGTAATTCAATTGTTACCTCTTTTATTAAACGATCAATTAACATTTCTTAACTTCAACCCCTCAATCAAAATATCAATTTTATGAATCTGTAATTATTATTCTGATTAATTAAAGAAAATATTATACTTTTAAAAAATTCCTTAATTACACATAAAAACATCTGCATTAAAATGCAGATGTTTTTCTATAATCTTTCATATCTTAAATTTTAATCTAATAAATGTTCTACCACTTCTAACGGTAAATCTTCAATTTCTTCTTTAATCTCTAACTCTTCTTCTTTTCTTACATCCTTTTTATTAACTTCCTTAATAACCACTTCAGCTATTTTATTAGCCACTTCTACATCAAATGGAGAGGGAAGAATTTTTTTAACTGTAACTTTCTTTACTAAATTAGCCAAAGCCTTAGCTGTAATAATCTGAATACTTAAAGATAAATTGGTAGCTCTAGCAGCTAATAACCCTCTAATTAAACCAGCAAAGACTAATTGATTATTGATTTGATTACTATCTTGCCCAAAAGCGGTAGCTACTATCTTTGCGCCACCTTCTTTAGCTAATTTCGGTTCAATCTCCGGTACCGGTGTAGCCAAAGCAAAAATAATTGGATTCTTTCTCATCTTCTTAATAAAATGCTGTTCTAATACATCGCCTACGGAGACTCCAATAAAGACATCAGCATCAATTAAAGCTGTCTCTAAACTACCAGATTTAATATTCACTCTAGAATTCTTAAGCATATCACGCTGAGCAAAATTTAATTTTTTACTATTTAAAGTTAAGACCCCTTCTTTATCACATAAAACTACTTCCCCTATGTCAACTGCTAATAATAACTTAGTAATTGCCAATCCTGCAGTTCCTGCCCCATTAATAACAACTTTCAATTCTTCTAAATTCTTATCAACTATCTTTAAAGCATTATATAAAGCCGCTAATACTACTATTGCTGTCCCTTGCTGGTCATCATGATAAATAGGAATTTCTAATTGACTCTGTAACCTCTGTTGCAGTTCAATACATCTTGGTGCAGCAATATCTTCTAAAAAAATAGCACCATAAGTAGGAGCTAACCCCTTAATCATAGTTACTAACTCTTCAACTCCAGTCGCATCCAAACAGATAGGAACTGCTTCTACCTTTCCGTGTCGTTCTAATAACCTTGCTTTACTCTCAACTACTGGCAAAGCTGCCTTAGGATCTACTATGCCTAAATCTAATACTGCTGAGCCATCGGAAATTACAGCTACTCTCTTACCCTTATTAGTATACTTATAAACTTTATCAAAATTTTTCATGATCTCTGAAGATTGTTTAGCATAATTAATCTGTCTATCTTTCTTCGTTTTTTCCTTCTTCTTGGTCTTTCGTAATTTTTTTTCCTTTTCCTCTGGAGTTTCATAACCCATTAAGGCATCCTCTTTAATAATCATCTAATTAGTATCCCCCTTAGAAGTTACAGGTATTTAAAGTCTTACTTTATCCTATGATTACTTTCTTCATTTGAGATATAATTCCTGCAAAAAGAATAAAATCATCAATTTATTCCAAATGATTAATAATTATATTACTAAACCAGAAAAATATAACAAATATGCTAAATTATATACTTGCAATATTTTAACCACAAAAAGATCATTTTATTGTTAAAAATGATCTTTTTGTGGTTTTAAGCATCTATAATATTTTTAATCAAAGCTTAGCTTACAAGTATTCATTCTATTTAAAGATAGCATAAATAGCGGCTAATAAAGCTAAGACAGCAATCCCAATTCCTAAATAAGGAATAGCAGATAAGCTTTCAGCAGCAGTCTTATCTTCACTGCCTCCAGTAGCTTTAATTTCAGCTACCATATCATTAAATTCAGCTTTATTTTTAGCTAATTCATAAAATCCATGCCACTGAACATAATCCGGTCCCTGCATAAATGCCCCCATCCTAGCTCTTCTACCTTCATGATGCCAAAGCTCAAAATACTGATAGTCTATTGCTTCATCAAACTTCTTTTTAGTAATTAAACCCCTTTCTTTCAAGTCATTATACGTCTTAGTTACTGGCTTATAATACTCTTCATTATATAACTCAACTACAGCATCAGCTTGTGTATACATTCCGTCTACCCATTGTGAACTATGACATTGACGACAAACTTCTTTCATCTTACTTCTTTCTTCTTTCCAATTATCAGTATGACTAGATAATGGTGTTTCTAACTCCCAAGAAAGTCGTTCACTGATATTATGTGTTTCTTCAGTATCCCCTAATCCAGACATATGACAAGTTGCACAGGTAGGGGCTCGATAGTTCTCTACTCCCCATTCTCCAACCGGAGCAGTCCAGTTCCATTTATCTCCTTCAGCTGAATAAATGGCACCATGTTTTGATTCCTGATAGATCTCTTTTTGTGGATGATCAGGTCCAACATGACAGGTATAACAAGCTTCTGCTCGTCTTGCTTCTTCAATTGAAAAGACATGTCGAGTATGGCAAGCCGAACAAGTTCCTCTACTACCATCAGGATTAATCCTTCCAATTCCAGTATTAGGCCAAGTCATCGGGTCTAACTTACCATTCTCTAAAACCTTAACTCGACTACCATGGCACTGTTCACACCCAGCATGACTCGATGCTTCCCCTTGAACTTTATATGCTAAATAATTTGGGTCTTTATTCTTCTCCTCAAAAGCAATTACAAATTCTGCCCCTTTTTCATGTAAACTATTATTAAATTCTTCTACGTGCTCTGAGTGACACTTAGAGCAGTCTTTTGGTGAAACTATCGGCGAAATATATACATCATCATAATGTTTTTGCGCGTCTTTATCACTCTTCTTAGCTTGATGACAGGTATAACAGCCTACTCCGTTCTTTGAATGTTTACTCTTCTCCCATTCATCAATAATATTTGGAGTCTGTCCTTGATGACAACTTAGGCATTTATCATCTTTCGCCTGGGCTAAGGTTAATTGAGATGTACTTAATAGAATGATAATTAACAGTAAAATAATCATGAAACCCTTATTGAATCTGAATTCTGATTGCAAAGTATCTCCTCCCTCATAGTTAGATGCTTTTCTATAATATTTACTAACTAAGAAGAATTTATGTATATATTTAATTTTTTTCTACTATATACATAATTCGTGAAGAATTATAACTCGGTTTCTGCCAAGTAAAGGCCTCATAATAATCAACTACTTTAAATCCAGCTTTTCTCAAAGCCATTAATACATCACCTTCTGAATAATGTTTCTCTTTATGTACCTCTTTAAAACGTTGGTATAGTCCATCCTCTCCCTTAATAAACCCAGTCAAATCAATCGTCCAAATATCAGTTAATGGATCATAATCAGTCTGCCACGCCAAAAACCTTTCTTCTTCATCAATAATCGTTACTCCTTCTTCCTCCTCAGCTTCTTGAAAACGATTAACTGAATTAAGGTCAAAAATAAAATAACCTCCATCAGCTAAATTATTATATACTGAACTAAAGACTTTAGATAACTCCCCCAAAGAAAGTATATAATTCATACCATCATGATAACAGACAACTAAGTCTACTTCTTCTGGTAAGGATAATTCTTTCATATCCTGCTTTAAAAATGTTATATCCATATCAAAAGCTTTTACCTTTTCATCGGCTATCTCTAACATATCCTTAGAAATATCAACCCCATAACTCTTAATACCTAGCTTAGCAAATGGAATTGTAGTCTTTCCCGTCCCACAGGCTAAATCCGCCACTTTATTAGGTTGAAAATCTATCTTATCTAAAATCTTTTGTATATATTTAAACCAGTCATCATAATCAATTTCAGCTACTAAATAATCATAAATATTAGCTAATTCCTGATACTCTTTCTGAGCCTCCCCCATTGTTCACTACTCCTCTCTTTTCAGTACCTATAGCTTAAATTTATTAACTGTCAATTCTCAACTATTAATATCATCTCATTCAATCTCTTCTTGTAAAATAGCACTTAATAACTTCACACCATACTCTACATCTCCACAATCAACCATCTCACTTGGAGTATGAATATAACGAGCTGGAATCGATAAGACTCCTGTTGGAACTCCGCCTCGAGTTAAGTGAATACTCCCAGCATCTGTACCACCAAATTCTAAGACTTCAAATTGATAAGGAATTTCTTCACGTTCTGCTACTTTTACCATCAACTCTTTAACCTTAGGATGAGTAATTAAAGAGCGATCTTTAATTTTAATTGCTGGACCTTCTCCCAAAGAAACCGCCATAATCTTTGCTTCTGGAGTATCCCCAGTAGCTGTCACATCCACCGCAATACCAAAATCTGGAGCAATACCAAAAGCTGAAGTTTGGGCACCGCGAATCCCGACTTCTTCTTGCACAGTAAAGACAAAGTAGGTATCATTTGCTACCTCTTTTAAGCCTTTAATCGCTTCTATTAATATTGCACATCCCACTCTATTATCTAATGACTTAGCTACCAATCTCTTATCTAAATCAGAAAATTCACGTTTATAAATAGCTACATCTCCAATCTGAACCTTTTCCTTTACCTCTTCTTCATTACTTAGACCAATATCAATATACATCTTACTTAACTTTAATTCTTTAATACTATCTAATTTCTCCTTATCAATCACACCTTCAACACCATTGCCAAAGATAACTCTTTCTCCTAATAGAACATACGGTGATACCCCACCAACATTAGAGAACCTAATAAAACCATTCTCATCAATATGTGTTACAATCAAACCTATTTCGTCCATATGAGCAGCTAACATCACCTTTTTATCACTATTACCGCTCTTAAAAGCGATCATATTCCCCATCTTATCTATTTTAACTTCATCTACTAAACTTTCTATTTCATTCTTAATTAGCTCTGTCACGTTCTTTTCATGTCCCGATGGTCCATAAGTTTCAGTCAACCTTTTAATTATCTTTTTCAAAGTTAAAACCTCCTGACGATAATCTTTTACAGAATTCATTAAGTAAATTCTTAGTAGCCTCATAATCATCTAAATTTAATAGAGAGGCTGGTGAATGAATATAACGAACCGGTACCGAAACAACCGCTGTTGGAATACCTTCCTTTAAAAGATGAATACGTCCTGCATCAGTTCCGGCTGCCGTTGAACGTCTAAATTGATAACCTATATTTGTATCTTCCGCAGTCTCAATAATACTTTGCATCAAACCCCGATTAGGAATTATTGTCATGTCCATCATTGTTAATGCTGGCCCTTCTCCTACCGTTGTAGAATAAACATGTTCCTTACTACCAGGTACATCAGAAGCTGTCGTGCCTTCTATTACTATCGTTAAATCTGGGTTAATATCATAAGCTGCTACCCCAGCACCTCGCAATCCTACTTCTTCTTGAACAGAGAATACACCATATAAAGGAAAATCGTAGTCATTTCTTAATAATTCCATTAGAACTGAACAACCTACCCGATCATCAAATGCTTTTCCTTTCACTGTTTTCGGACCTAGTTGAGAAAACTTAGTAGCAAAAGTAGCAGTATCACCAATATTCACTACTTTTTTTGCTGCTTTATCATCTTTGGCGCCAATATCAATATATAGTTGTTTAATCTTAAGTGGCCTCTTTCTTTCGCTAGGTCTTTGTAAATGAATAGCTTTAGCTCCAATCACCCCAGGTATCTTATCCTTACCGACTACTACCTTCTTAGAAACTAAAACTCTTTTATCAATACCACCAATTGGTTTAAAGCTCAACAGACCATTCTTCTCTACCTTAGTAACCATCAAACCTATCTCATCCATATGCGCCGCCAAAAGTAATGTTGGCAATGAAGAATCTCCTTCTTTATGCACAATTAAATTGCCTAAAGCATCTGTCCTTATTTCATCAACATGCTCTTTTATCTCTTCTCTAATTAAATCCCGGATTTCATATTCCGCACCGGAAACCCCAATAGCTTCTGACAATTCTGCTAAAAGCATCTTAACCCCTCCACAAATTCAGAGTCAACTTGACTAATAAAATTAGCTAACAAACGTCCACCTTTCTTAATGTCATTCAGGTCTAAAGTTTCTACTGAAGTATGCATATACCGTAATGGAATCGAAACTAAAGCAGTAGGAATCCCACTCCTGGTAACCTGAATCGCAAATGCATCTGTTCCCCGCGGGCTAGTAGAAGTTCCTATCTGATATGAAATATCAAATTCTTGAGCTATTCTTTTCAATTTCTTATGCAACTTAGGATGAACTTGTGGTCCTAAAAAGATTACTGGTCCCTCTCCTAAATTTGCAGTCTCCTCATCAGAAACTCCAGGCATCTCTCCATGACAGACATCGATAGCAATCCCAATATCAGGAACAATACCATAAGTACTAGTAGTAGCTCCTCTAACTCCAACTTCTTCTTGAACTGTTGCTACCCCATATACATCTGATGCGTGCTTTAAACGCTGTAATTCCTTCAAACATTCTAGAACCATAGTTACTCCAGCTCTATCATCTAAAGACTTACCACTAACTCTATTACCTTCTAAATCACAAAATTCTCTAGTAACTACTATTAAATCACCAACCTCAACTAAGCCCTTTACCTCTTTAACATTTCTCCCCAGGTCTATATACATATCTTTTAACTTTATTGCTTGCTTCTGCTCTTTCTTATCTTGAACATGAGGTGGTTTAGCGCCTATAATTCCCTTTACAACTTCTTTCCCATACACTAATACCTCTTGACCTACTAAAGTTCTTTGGTCAATACCTCCAACTGTAGTAAACTTCAAAAATCCTTTCTCATCTATCTCTTTAACCATTAGACCTATTTCGTCTATATGAGCTGCTAACATAATTTGAGGCTTATCAGACTCTTTACCTTCTCCCCGCTTTAAAGTAATTAAATTTCCTAAAGCATCAGTTCTGCTTTCGTCAATATAATCACCAAAAACCTCTTTAACAGCTTTTGTTATTTCTTCCTCTGTCCCAGATACTCCTGTCTTATTAGATAAACTCTTTAAGAAATCTTTACTTTCCAAACTTAATCCTCCCTCCAAAAATAAATTAATACTTGTGGCTGAATAATTAATTATACTCGAAATTTAATTATGTAATCTGCTTACTTAAAAAATTACCAACTTAACTCAATCATTCTCCAAAAGGCAAAATAATCCTTTAAAATATTAAAAAGAAGACTTTAATTAAGCTTTTCTTTCAATATAGACTAAAAGAACATCTTTAATCATATTATAAATTTAAAATCAAATATTAGATTTTAAATTGACGAATATAAAATTAACGTAATACTGATAATAAAATTAATTATATGAAATTCTAAAACAAATAATATGTAAGGAGTTTTTATAATGAAGAATAATATCTTACAAAGTATAATTTTAACTATTCTCTTATTAATTATTCCTATTCTAATCGGTAATTTAAATTCCACAATTTATTATCAACAAATAGTAGAACCTGGTGTTAAATTAGAAAATTTAAAATTGACACCATTGAACCACAGAGAGTTAATAAATTTTTTGCAAAAAATAAAAGAAAAACAAGAAAGAAGAGCTCAAAATGCACATTTAGCTCCTAATAGCACAAAAGTTATTCCTGAACAAAATGGTATCACGTTTAATATTAATCAAACTGCCAATAAACTATTAACAGCTCAAACTGGAACTAAAATTAGCCTAAATACAATTCAAATTAGACCTAAAATCACTACTAAGTTCATAACTAATAATAAAAAAATATGGATAAATTTCAAAAATAATAGCTTCAAATTAAAGGTAAGTCTTCTCAGCACTTATACAACTCCCTTAAATAATGACCAATCTACAAGGGTTAATAACATTCAAGTAGCATTAAATAATTTAAATGGTTTAGTCATCAATCCAAAAGATAAATTCTCCTTTAATAAAGCGATTGGTAGACTTAATGCTAAAAATGGTTACCAAAAAGCCCCCGCAATCATTAATAACGAATTAAAATTAAAGTACGGAGGAGGAGTCTGTCAAGTTTCTTCAACCCTTTATAATAATTTATTAAATGCAAATTTAGAAATCCTTGAAAGGCATCCTCACTCTCTTCAAGTCAATTATGTTCCTCCAGGCAAAGATGCTACAGTTGCTCCTGGGTTTAAGGATTTAAAATTTAGCAATAACAAAAAATTTCCTATTACTATTTTAGGAGAAATTATAAATAAAAAAGTAGTCATTTTTCTCCTTAAGGTTCATAAAATCTCTTAAGGAGAATTATGACTACAACCACAGCCCTCTTCTTCATCAGAATAAACAGTTTGAAAACTAAATATCTCTTTACAATCCTTACAAAACCACTTCTCACCTGTCTTCTTTTTGTGGCAACAACCACCAAGAATATCTTCTTTAAAGTATGTATTCTTTGACCCACAATGATAACATTTAATTCCCATACCCTATAATATCCTTTCTTTTAAAATTAAGATTATAATTTAAATCTAAAGAGTTATTTCTTCACAATTACAACTTAAGAGTAGTGTACTCCTCATAAATATATATTATGCATCAAAAGAACTATATAAGATAGAATAAAATTATTATTAAAATAATTAAGATAGAAAACAAAAAGAGTAATGACCTAGAGATATCTAATTGAACCATAGTAGTTGATAACTCTTTAGCTTCTTGGTTATTATTATTTTTATTTAACTCGTGAGCTAAAGCCAATTTAACCTCACTATCAATTAATAATTTACCATAAATATTTGGTCCAAATTCAATCATTAAAGTATAACGCTTTGAATCTTCATTAAAATAGATTTGATCAATAACACCGATAGCTATTTGTTGGTCTTCAGTACTAATCAAATCTGCTAAATAACGTCCTACCTCACGGCGGTCTACTATTCGCACCAATAATTTATCTCCAACTTCTAAATCTCCTGCTCTAATACCTTTAACTGCAGAAATAATTGGAGTACATTTTAAATAAATTGATAATTCAGTCTCCTCATCTTGAACCGTCTCCTCTAAATCACTTTCATATGTAATTTCAATTAACTGCTGTACTTGTGCTTTAGTCATCAATTCACTTTCAACCATTACTTCTACTCGTTTATCAAAAATTTCATTTAGAATATCTTCCACCATAAACTTTGTCTCTTGTATTTCTTCTTGCTTTGTCTTAGTAAACAACTCAAAAACATCTGCAGAATTTAAATTGTCATGGAAAGCCTGCTGAACATTACTATCATATGAACTATTACTTTCAGATTTAATCTCTTCAATAGTCTGATTAAAAGCCTGATTACTAATTCCTAACCCTACGTCATCACGATGATAACTACACGCAACACCTAATTTTAATAAATCTCCATTCTTACCATCAGCAATTATACTCACTAGTCCATACATCTTGTTTGAAGATTCTGTTTGAAATTTTATTTGTAAAGTAAAGAAGGACTTCTCTACATATTCTACCATTTGCAACGCTTGTTCAAGATCACCTTCTGCTAAATCTAAAGCCAACTTCGCTTCCTCTTCATCAAGACTAGTATTATCCTGTATCACTTTTGATTTAGAATCCATTTATTTATCCCACCCTTATTACGCTCCTTAAATGTTATATTGTATTTCTCTATTTTTCTACAATATTCCTTTATTAATAGTCGTATTTTCCTAATTTTATTCATTCTATAGAAAAGAGCCAAGCGTAATTTTACACTCGACTCTTTGATATCTTCTCATATAAAACAGATCTATTATTTTAATTCCTGACTTTATTTTAATCATAGATTATTTTGATTGAGAATTTAAATCTTCTAAGATATTTCCTAGCTTGTTGATTAATTCACCATATCTACTCCACTGACCTTTGGTCAAACTATCTTGTGCCTGTTTATAAAGCTCTAAAGCTCTCTTAGTTAAGTTTTCAACATCTACTATCTTCTTATCTTTTTCTATTTCTGTTTTTGGTTCTTGAGGTTCTTCTTTTGCAACCCCAAAGATCTGAGTAAAAGCATCTTCTAAGTTGTTAGTCATAACTAACTTGTCTCCAAAGGCAACTATCACTCTCTTCATCTGCGGCAACTGACTCTGCTGCGCTTGTAAATAAATTGGTTCCACATATAATAATGAATTCTCAATTGGAATAACCAATAGATTTCCTCTAATTACACTTGAACCTTTCTGATTCCAGAGACTTAATTTCTGTGAAATACTGGAATCCTGATCTATTCTAGCTTCAATTTGCATTGGTCCATATGTTAATTCCTGTTTAGAAAATTCATAAAGTACTAACTTACCATAATCTTTACCATCAGATTTAGCTGCTAACCAAGAAACCATATTATTCTTTCTTGCCGGAGTAAATGGTAACATTAAGATAAATTCCGACTTATTTTCATTAGGCAATTGCATAATTGTGTAGTAAGGTTGCATCTGAATACTATTGCCAGCAAACTTTTCATTTGGTATATTCCAAAGGTCTTCATTATTATAGAAAACAACTGGATTTTCCATATGATACATCTCATAAAGCTTTGCTTGCACTTTGAATAGATCTTCCGGATATCTAATATGCTTCTTCAAACCTTCTGGCATCTGGGAAAAAGGCTTAAATAAATTTGGAAAAATATTACCATAAGTTTTAACTAGTGGATCAGAATCATCAACTATATAATAATTAACCTCACCAGTATAGGCATCAACTACTACTTTAACTGAATTTCGAATATAATTAAAAGCGCCATTATATGGTTCTGAATAAGGATACATATTAGTAGTAGTATAAGCATCCTGAATCCAATATAATTTCCCGTCATCATTTAAAACTAAGTAAGGGTCTCGGTCATACTCTAGGAAAGGTGCTATCTTGTTAATTCTCTCTTTAATATTACGATCATATAACAAACGACTATCTCTTGTTATATCATTATTTAAAATCATTTTGAATGTGCCAAATCTAATAGAAAACGCTAACTTTCTAATTATTGAACTTAATTCAACTCCACCCGACCCCTGGTAAGTAGTATATGCATTTTGATCTCCCATCGGAAAATCGAACTCTTTTGACTTAGTGTTAGTAATTACATAATTATTAGTCTGTTCACCAAAATAAATACGAGGTTCTTTAACTTTTAATTGAAAATCAGACTCTGGAGGTATATTCTTAATTAAAAATTCTGGGAGTCCTTCCGAAGTAACTTGATTAACAAAGTTCATTGCTAATCCAAACCCATGAGTATACTTTAATTTTTTATTAATCCAGGTGTTCGCTCTTGTTGGAAGTTGGTTTTGGTTTAACTCTCTTGCTGATAACATCACTTGTCGATACTCACCATTAATTTTATAACGATCAATATCTATATTTTTAAAGTTATAATATAAACGCATTTCCTGTAATTGACTATAAGTCTGCTTTAATGGTCTACTATCCCACAAACGAATATTATTGATAGTAGCTGGATTATCTTTAATATCTTGTAAAGTTAAATCTTCATTAATTTTAAATTCTCGTTCTTCAACTTCATCTAAATTATATGCTAACTTAGTAGATTTAATATTATACTTTATGTAAGGAGTTTCTTTAGCTATTTCATTAGGTTCTACTTGAAATCTCTGAATTAAAGCAGGATATATGCTTCCTAAAGCAATTGAAGCAATAATTAAAGCAACAATACCACCAAATACTAATTTTAAATTTTTAGTGAAAATATTAATAAGCATAAAGATAGCTACTATAACTGCAATAACAGTTAATACATTAAAAGCTAACAAACTAGCATTTATATCTGTATAGCTTGCTCCAAATACTACCCCTCTACCAGAATATAATAGATCATACCTAGATAACCAATAACCTCCGGCCTTTAACAACATAAATAATGCTACTAATACCGAAAGATGCAACCTAGCTCTAGAAGCCTGATTAATATTCTGACTTAATAGTCGCTCCGAATTAATGAATAGGTAGATGGCAGCTGAAATTATACCACTTACTATTAATAATACAGTCAGTAATTGATATAAGAACTTATAAAAAGGTAATTTGAAGACATAAAATCCGATATCTTTATTAAATATAGGGTCTGCCACCCCAAACGAAGAACTATTTAAAAATTCTTTAACTATACGCCAAGCATCTGCATTAATTGAACTAAATAAAAGACTAATTAAAATACTTATCCCTAAAAAGACCCAGGTTAAGTTTTTACTATTTATCATATCTAAAAACTGATTTTTTTCAACTGCTAATGGGTCATCAACATCATGGATAGTAACTTTATTAGCATCCTTATATTCTAATATTTCCTTCTTTGTAATCAAAAGATTGATAAAAACAAATAAAGCAAACAGTAATCCTATTCCTATAGAGATACCAATCTTAGTAAAGAAAATAGTCTTAAAAACTGATAAATAACCAATATTATCAAACCATAACCAGTCAGTATAAAAGTTTATCCCTGACAAAAATAGAGAACTAATAATCAACCCTAAGGCAACTATAATAAATAAAAACTTTCTAGTAAATTGCATTACTTTCCCTCCTTCCTTGATTAACTTCTACTTAAAATTTATTTCTCCTCTTTATAGTTTGGAATAATCATCCTAATATTATACAAATAGAAATGAACTTTTTTCCAATAAAAATAAAGCAGCCAAGACTTGGCTGCTTTATTAACTCAGATCAGAACCTTCCTGTTATAAAAGCTATTCCTTATAATTTACTATTTTGCTTCTAAGAATTTATCAGCAAATTTATTCATTTCTTTATTACGTCTACAAGCTTCACACAATTCAAAGTTCTCTTCTGGATAATAAGCAAAATCTTCTTTCTTTAGTTTTTCTATCATTCTCTTAGGATTGATATATTTGCCACACTCTGCACATTCGGCAAGTTCAAGCTCTGTATTGAAGTAACGAATATATCGCATTGCTTCTTCATCTTCAACTGTTATAGCCCCTGTAGGACAGACTTCAGCACAAGCTGTGCATCCTATACATACATCAGAGTTGATAGAAAATGGCGTATCAACTTTAGTTTTATAACCTCTTCCTACAAAGGTTATCGCTCCAGCTCCTACTTCTTCTTTACAAGCTCTAACACATCTGCCACATACTATACAATCAGAATCCTCTCTAGCTTCAAACCTACTTTCTTGAACTCCTAGTTTGCTAAGAGATGCTTTTAACTTTTCTGACTCTGGAGCCTGAGCTAATAAAAGTTCAGCTATAAGCTTTCGCTCTTCAGTTAACCTTTCTGTTGCTGTCTTAATTTCCATGCCGTCCTCTACAGACCTAGTACAAGCAGTATCTATCTCCGTATTACCATTGTTAGTTATCTCTACAATACATAATCTACAGGAACCATAAGAACTCAAGCCATCATGATGACATAGAGTCGGAATTTCAATACCTATCTCCTCTGCCACTTTAAGGATAGTCTTCTGTTCCTGTAATTCAACATCTTTACCATCAATTATTACCTTCATTATATCACTCCTTCCCTTTCATTACGGTAGGCTTACTTTTTTATAAACTACAGTTGGAATCTCTTTTCCAACTTCTTCTTGCTTATCCTCAGGTAATTCATCTAAGCTAACAAGCTTCAATGCCTTTGTAGGACATCCTGATGCGCACGCTGGCTCTGCACCTTCTTCTAAATTTTCTATACAGAAATCACACTTAGTTACAACACCGTCTGCATTATCCTCCTTTAAAACTCCGAAAGGACAACCAACCTGAATACACATCTTACAGCTTAAACACTTATTATCGTCTACCACAACTGGAGATTCAGGATTTGCTCTTCCTATAGCATTTGTAGGGCAAATAGTCTCACAAGGAGCATCTTCGCAATGACGACACTGCCAGAGAATATTAATCCCTTTTACCGATTCTACTCTTATCCTATGTTGTGGTAGAGGGTTTTCCTGAATAGCTGTCAAGAGATCTTTAGATTTAGAGTGAGCAGTAGCACATTCAAGCTCACATGTATGACATCCCATGCATGTATCTAAATCAACATGAATTATCTTTCGCATTTTATCCCCTCTTTCCTATACGCTTAATATTTTTTGCTTTTTCCTTTTGTTAACAAATAACCCCAATAATTTATTGAAGTTAAATATAAACTTCCATTACCGTTAACTCATAACTATTTTTTAATTATTGCATCAAAAGGACAAACATCTATACAGACACCACATTTAGTACATTCGGTTCTGTCTATAGCATGCTTCTCTTTCTTCTCTCCACTAATAACATCCGCTGGACATTCATCTACACACTTAGTACAACCTGAACAATCATCTGTAACATGATACTCAATTAATGGCTTACATGCTCCAGCTGGACATGTTCTATCATTTACATGAGCTTCATATTCATCCCTAAAATAATTCAATGTTGACAATACAGGATTAGAAGCCGTCTTACCTAACCCACATAGTGAAGTATCGGTTATCGTTTTACCTAGATTCTCTAATTCATCTAAGTCCTCTTCTTTTCCTTTACCTTGAGTAATTCTTTCTAGTATCTCTAACATTCTTTGAGTACCTTCAGAACAAGGAGTACACTTACCACAAGATTCAGAAACTGTAAAGTCTAAAAAGAATCGCGCTATATCTACCATACAGGTTCCTTCATCCATAACAACTAATCCACCAGACCCCATCATTGCTCCGGCATCAGTTAAAGAATCATAATCTATAGGTAAATCTAGCTTCTCTTCTGGCAGACAACCTCCAGATGGACCACCAATCTGTACTGCTTTAAACTCTTTATCATTAGGGATCCCGCCACCTATATCATAAATAATTTCTTTCATTGTTATTCCCATTGGAACCTCAACTAAACCAGTATTATTGATCTTACCTGCTAAAGCAAATACTTTAGTTCCTTTGCTATCCTCAGTTCCAACTGAACTAAACTCATCAGCACCATTGGTGATTATTGTTGAAATATTGCTATAAGTTTCTACATTGTTAACATTGGTAGGCTTACCCCATAAACCTTCTTGAGACGGATACGGAGGCCTAGATTGAGGCATCCCTCTTTTACCCTCAATAGAAGCTATTAAAGCTGTCTCTTCACCACAAACAAAAGCTCCGGCACCAGCTTTAATATGCAAATCAAAGTCAAAATCAGTTCCAAATAAGTTTTCTCCTAATAACCCACGCTCTCGTGCCTGAGAAATGGCCTTCTTTAAACGTTTAACAGCCAATGGATACTCAGCCCGAACATAAATATATCCTTTATCAGCACCAATTGCATAACCAGCAATAATCATACCCTCCAGTACCTTATGAGGGTCTCCTTCTAATATACTTCGATCCATAAAAGCACCTGGGTCGCCTTCATCAGCATTACAGATAATATACTTCGTGTCATTTTCAGCATCACGCGTAAACTGCCACTTAAGACCTGTTGGGAATCCTCCTCCCCCTCGCCCACGAAGTCCTGCCTCTTTAACTTCGTCAATCACTTCTTGAGCTTCCATCTCCGTTACAGCCTTACCTAATGCTTCATAACCACCTGTAGCTATATATTCTTCAATATCTTCTGGATCAATATGCCCGCAATTAGCTAATGCCGTCTGTTGTTGTGCGCTATAAAAGGCAATATCTCGATAAGAAGAAATACTCTCTTTACTAACTGGGTCTTGATACAATAACTTTTCAACTACTTCTTCTTTTAGCAACTGCTCTTCTACTAACTCTTTTGTATCCTCTGGACTTACTTTACAATAAAATACTTCTTCTGGATAAACAATTACAAGTGGGCCCTTTTCACAGAAGCCATGACAACCCGTCTCAACTATTTTATATTCATCTTCTAAATCGTTAGCTGCTAATTCACTGCTTAATGCTTCCTGAACTTCTTTACAACCGGAAGAAACACATCCTGTTCCTCCACAGACTAAAATCTTTTTTTCTGTTTTTTCTAAATCTATCTGAACTTTTTCCTTTAATTCCTTTAATTCTACCAGTGATTTCATAATATTCACCTCCATAATTTTACTATATTCTAACCTTGATTATATTGGTCTAAAATCTTAGGAACTTCACCCGGCGTTAATAAACCATGAGTATCATCGTTAATCATCATTACCGGTGCTAGACCACAAGCTCCAATACAAGCTACAGACTCTAGAGTAAATTTAAGATCTTCTGTCGTTTCTCCATCAGCAATACCCAACTCATCTTGTAGCCTTTCAAGAATCCGTGCTCCACCTCTAACATGGCATGCCGTCCCCAGACAAACTTTAATAACATTTTCACCCCGAGGTTCTAAATGAAATTGAGAATAAAACGTAGTCACCCCATAAACATCACTAAAGAAAATATCCAAGCTATCTGCTATTTCTCTTAAGACTACTTTAGGTAAATAACCGTATTCTTCCTGAGCATCCTGTAAAACAGGAATTAGATCTTCCTCTTTCTGATCATAATTTTCCAGGATTTCTTTTAATGGTGCTAAGTACTTCTCTTTATTTTCCTCTAAATCTCCACACTGACATGTCGTCATTATATAATCCCTCCTTACCTTTTATAATCAGGCCTATTATACTTTAATCTTGAATCAATTCTAAAAAATTGAGGAGTAAATTGAGGAGCAAAGTTGCTCCTCAATTCCATGAAATTTACTCCTTAGTTTCAAAACAGTATAGTTTAGGAACTTTTTCTAAACTGATTTAAGAATGAATCACAATAAACATCGTTACCTAGTAAAATTTCAGCAGTTGCAATAGCATCTACTAAGTCTTCATCATCAGCTTCCATAATAGCCGCATCTAAACCAGCAGCCATTGCCATTACCATGAAGATACGATTAATTAACTTCATATTATTACAGTTCTGGGAAACGTTACTTAATCCTAATACAGTCTTAGGAGCAGGGTCAGCTAATAACTTCACCTGACGAATAGTATCTAATACTTCAGGAGCATGCTCCTGAGCAACATTAACCGGTAGAATTAATGGGTCAATGAATACGTTCTCCATTGGAATACCATGAGCATCAGCATTAGCTATAATCTCCATAGCCTTAGCAGTTCTAGTTTCAGCATCCTTAGGAACTCCACTCTTATCCATAGCTAAACCAATAATTTCAGCATCATACTCCTTAACTAAAGGCAAAATTCTTTCTAATTTCTCAGGTTGGGCAGTTGTAGAGTTAATCATTGCTGTTCCCTTGTGCACCTCTAATCCAGCTTCAATTGCATCTATATTAGTAGTATCTAGAGCAACTGGAGCATCAACTTCATCTTGAATAACCTCAACTAACCACTTCATTACCTCAGGAGAATCTTCAACAGCTGGACCTACATTAGCATCAAGGTAATTAGCACCCGCTTCTAACTGCTTTACTGCCCACTTCTGAATTGGCTTTGGATCTTGGTTCTTAATTGCCTCCCCAATATCATTAAACATTCCATTAATTCTTTCTCCAATAATAATCATTTCTAATAATTACCTCCTTAATTTTTGTTAAATTTAGCTTGAAAGCTTTTAGCTTTAAGCACTAATTATTTACTCATTCATTAGGTCTTCTACATGCTTCTTTATATTTTCAGCAGTCTTTGGATGGCAAACTACTAAAATATTAGCACCCGCTTGTAAAAGAGGAGTTGCAGTCAAAGTTTCCCATAAAGGACCTCTTACACTTAAGTCGCCCCATCCTTCCATTTCATTTTGTGGTGTACTAGCTTCTTTAGCCTTCCAGGCTTCACCACTAATGAAGTTAATGATTGGCATAGACAACATCTTATCATCTCTTAGGGCACCTAAACGAATTCTTTCCATGATAGAGTAAGAGTACTCCATACCATAACCTAATCCACTGATAATTGGATCGATAACAATTCGATCCTCCTTAACTCCCATATCAGTAAGTAAGATATTTAACTGCTTACAGATATTTACGTCTACTGGAGACTGAGCAACTATGCTATGCCCATGAATCATACACGCTCCCGCAAGGGTCTTATAATTATCTTCGTCTGCAATACCGAATAATAGGTTTTCACCTTCAGTATCTGCTGCAACAGCCTTTAAAACTTCATTATCCTTCTCAACATCATCACAGCCAAGAATAATTAATGGAACTCCTACTGCTTCTAAAACAGCATTTACAGTTTCAACAGCATCTTCAGCAGAAGCATCCTGACCATTTGGATTAGTACTGTCTAATTTTAAAGCAAGTAATTCAGCATCATATTCTTCTACACATTTTTTAGCCCAATCAACTGGGTCTGCCCAAACATCACTCCAAGCTTCAACTAGTGGTTCTGGCATATCTTCTGGCTCTTCATCAGAAATTTCAAAAGCCACAACCGGTTTATTTGGAAACTCCCCTTCGAAGTGTAAGTAAGGAAGTGCAGTTTCACCTCCAACTGTAACTGTAGACGTTCTAGTTCCTCCATCTTCTTCTGTAGCGCCAATAGTTAATTCATTTACTTGGCCACTCCATTTTTCCTTTAATAATTCTACTGCCATTTTATACGCCCCTTTCTCTTGTTTTAATAAATTTCTTGATTGGTATATTTATTTTTAGGCTTCTCTAATCAGCCAAAATTGTCTTACCAACAATCTCTTCCACAGCTTTAACTGCTAATGAATCATCTGGTAATTCTACCAATGGATTACCATGCAAATCATATTCAGCGACCTTAGGATCATGAGGAATCGTTCCGGCCATTTCTAAACCAGTCTTTTCAATCTCATCTCCTAGTGCTTCAGTTACATTATCCGGTGCCTTAGTTATTATTAAATACAATTGGTCAATATTTAATTTAATATCCTCTACAATATCTTTAACACGACCAGCAGACCGAATTCCTCTAGCGCTGGCATCACTGATTACAAATAAGATATCTATATCTTGCGTTGTTCTTCTACTTAGATGTTCTAAACCTGCTTCATTATCCAATAATACATAAGGATAATTATCACTCAGGTCCGAAAGAAACCCTTTCAATAAGTCATTTGGGTAACAATAACAACCTGGTCCAGTTGGACCTCCCATTACTAATAGGTCTACATCCTTTTCTTCCACTATTGAACTTTTTAATTGGTATTCCACATAACTTGCTTTATCCATTCCTCCTGGTGGTCTACCTTTCATCTCCTTAAAATCATTCAGTAACTTAGTTATTGTTGTATAAATATCCATGCCTAATGCTTCATTCAGGTTGGCATTGGCATCCGCATCTACAGCTAAAATCGGTGTTTCCCCATTCTTAATTAAAGTTCTTGTTAATAGGGATGTAAAAGTCGTCTTTCCAGTTCCTCCTTTTCCGGCTACTGCTATATTCATAATTACCACTCCCTTACCACTTTGACAATTTTAATTACTATTATCCTGCAACTGAAGGAAATAAGCTTAAATCAGTATGTGGAAGAAATTGAGCTGAAACAAATTCATCTGTGAAAGCATGACTTTGATCTTCAGCACTTAATTCTAAATAAGTCATCTTCTTAGCAATCTCATTTACCTGTTCAAAAGCTTCTTGAGATAATAAAGATTTCTTAGCACCTTTTAGAGATGTATTACCAACAAATTTAAATCTATCAGCCGGTAAGTCAGGAAGTAATCCTATCTTCTTAGCATCATCTAAGTTAATATAATTTCCGAAACCACCAGCAACTAAGACCTGTTCTATAAACTCTTCAGTTAATGACATATTCTTAAGCATCATTCTTATACCAGCGTAAATAGCGCCTTTAGATCTTAATAAGTTTTTAATATCATTTTCAGTAATAACTATATCCTCATTTATTCCTGCTTCTTCTTTCGGCACTAATAAAAATTCTTTTTCATATTCACGATCTCTTAAACGACCATGCTCTAAGTCTTCATTAAATTTCCCAGATCGACTTATAATTCCTACCTCGTTTAAAGTAGCAATTAAATTTATTAGTCCTGACCCACAGATTCCTATTGGTGGAACATCATCAATAGTGCTATACTTTATTTCATAAGTTTCTTCATCTATACCAAAATATTCTATAGCACCGCTCATGGCTCTCATACCATATTCAATTCCCCCACCTTCAAAGGCAGGACCAGCAGAACATGAACAAGTCATTAACCAATCTTGGTTACCTAGTACTAACTCACCATTAGTCCCAATATCAATGAATAAAGTAATACTTTCTTGATTAGATAGCTCTGTTGCTAAAACTCCAGAAGTAATATCTCCACCAACAAAACTAGCTACACCTGGCAAATAATGAATCCAAGCTTCTTCTTTGATATTAATCCCTAACTCATTTGCCTTTAAAGGCGGAATAAAGTTAGCAGTTGGAATATACGGATCCAACCTAATATTATTTGGGTCAATACCTAAGAAAAGATGACTCATTGTTGTATTTCCTGCAAAAACAGCTGTCTTAATATCACTATACTCTATTCCCTGTTTATTGATTGCCTTATCTATTAATTCATTAATACTCTTGATTACTGCCTGGTGTAATCTTTCTAAACCACCCTCATTCTCAGTTACAAAGTTAATTCTGCCAATCACATCATCACCATAGTTAGCCTGTTTATTATAAGCTCCTTCACTTACTACTGTTTGACCAGTACTTAAGTCTACTAAATCTAAAGCTAATGTAGTAGTACCTATATCTACAGCTATTCCATAATCAGGATTTTCATCATCTGGTGAAATTAACTCTGAAACTTCATAATTTCCATTCAAAGCTGTTAATGAAACCTGTGTCTTCCAATCATTTTCTCGTAAGTGATCAGCTAATTCATTTAAAACGGATAATGGAGTTATTAAAGGTGGTAATTCTCTATCTCGATTAATCTCAGTATAGAGTCTTTCTAAGTCACTAGCATTATCAACTAATGATGGTTCACTTAACTCCAGTTCTAACCTCTTATAGATAGGAGATAACTCTACTTCTTCCGCAATTTGTAATTCCTCTTCTGTTAAGAAGTCTTCATCATCTTCTACTAGAATTTGGTGTTTACTTAATCGTGACTCTGGTGGAATTTCAATAACTACATCACTGGTTATTTCTGTTTTACAAGCCAGAACATAACCTTGTGATAACTTGTCAGGGGAAAGATTCCCCTGATCAAGCTTATTCACTTCACCTTCTTTAACGATTACCTGGCACTTTCCACAACTTCCAGCACCACCACAGACCGCCTTAAGTTCAACTCCAGCATCTGCTGCCAATTCTAGTAAGTTCGTTCCCGAATCACAACTAACTTCTATTTCATTCGGCAAAAATTTAACTTTATTTTCTGCCATATCTACTCCTCCTTAAGACCAGACTGTTTAGTACTAGTTAAGCGCCTAGCTCTTTTTCCCATCTATTCTTAATGAAGCTTGGAATTCCAGAGCATTCACGTGGTCCAACAAGAACATCCCAACCTGAAGCTTCTTCTAGCTTACCACTAACAACAGCTACATGCCCAGGAATAATAACCTTTCTATGGCTTACTCTATCTTCAATATCTGTCTCTTCAACCATGATTTCACCGATCTTCTTACCTCCATATTTACCAGCAGAGTAAGCAGTAAGTACAGAAGTACCATCAGTATCGATCGGAATAATATATGCATCAAGCTTACCACCACTAATATCTCCTTCAACACTATAGTAAGTTAATGAGAAGTTAGTAGTAATGAATACTGGTGATAACTCATCTGGTTCACCAACTTCATATACTTGATTTGGATCAACAGTGATTGGTACTCGTGGGTCAGTATAGATATTCTGTCTTACAGACAATAATGGTAGTAATTCTGCTAACTCAATGGCATCACTTAAGACTACAATACCAGCATACTTAGAAACATAAGTACTAGCTTGCATAATTTCTTCTTCATTGCTATCAGCATCAGTGAAAGTAATAGTTGGGAAACCGAATGGTCTAAACTTCTTCTTAATACATAGTCTTCTGATTACATTTTGATCAGCTAATACTTGGGCTGTTTCTCTAGAACCAGAATCTATAACTAAGTCTTTATGACCTAAGTCTTTTACTTTCTTAGATAACTCGGCTAAACTATCTAAGTCATCCCCTTTAACTGCTAATGGACATTCATTATCCATAGCTAAATTTGTCATTTCTTCATAATTATCTTCCGTTGCTGCATAAATTAATGGATTCTTATCAGCAACCACATCTAAAGCTCCTTCAATAGCCGCTGGATCTTGAGAAACTAATACTAAAGTACGGTCAGTATTTTCAGCAGTTACCTTTACCGCCTCTACAAAAGTATCAGCATCATCAGAATCGTTTACAACAGCTACCATATCTAC
The DNA here is from genome assembly GCF_900114655.1 of Candidatus Frackibacter sp. WG13. Taxonomy (GTDB): domain Bacteria; phylum Bacillota; class Halanaerobiia; order Halobacteroidales; family Acetohalobiaceae; genus Frackibacter. The sequence goes on along the minus strand of NZ_FOTT01000008.1, from coordinate 67,948 downwards.
TTCAATTACCTGCCCAACTCTTTCAAAAGTTAGAGCATCTGCTTTCTTTACTCTATCTGCAATAGCATCTACATCATTATCATCACTAACTGAAACTGCAATTCCAGTCTGATTAAAGAATGTTTTATCATGTCTAAATAACTCTGTCTCTCCACCTACAGCTAATTCGTAATCTCCACTTCCAATATTAATTTCTGCAATTGGAGGTGCAGAAGCAGCATCTAAAGCTTCCTTTGCCTCGTCTGAAACATCTGGACACTGGTCCAGTGAAGCTTTCCCCTCTGCTAACTTCATAGCAAAAGCTAAACAAGTAGGAGGTCCACATTCTCCACAGTTAGTTTGCGGTAATTTCTTGTAAATTTCTAATCCTGTTAAACCCATAATCTGATTTCTCCTTTCATATTGTTGAAATTAGTTTTTTAATATATTTTTTGGTGAAGGTTGAGCACCTAAAATGCTCAACCTTACTATTAAAACTTCAATCTTATTCAATTATTAATTAAATTCAGCCTTAAATTAACCCATAAGTGGGCCCATTTCTAAAGCAGGATGACCTTTCTCTTCTAGATATGGTAGAACTTCATCTACAGTAGTACCAACCGTTTCATCAGCAATCATATCATAGAAGTTATCAAGACCTAGCTCTTCACCACGTCTTTCAATATCTTCTTTCAAGTGTTCTTTTAATTCTTTAGGCATCCAAACGATTCTTCTTATACCTCCATCACCCTTAACAAACTTAGGGCTGGCAACATAAGACTTACCGATTCCCATGAATCCTGGCGTCTGATTTCCTCCACCTACTGTTCCAGCTAAAGTAGAGAACTTCATACCAACAGGAGTCTGACCGGCAAATTCACGGTTTACAATCATAAACCCATTTGCTTCTGGAAGCATCGCCATAATAGCCTCAAAGCATCCACAAGAAGTCATTGGCTTATCTATGATTGAATAGATATTTACTTCTTCAATATTACCACTTGACTCTTTATACTGTCTTTCATTACATCCTGTCCACTGCCCCTTATGATCGTCAATACATTCTCCTAATTCGACAGGCTGGTTAGGACCAGTTGGTTCGATCTCATATGCTGCTTTAGCATCTAACCAACTAACAGCTCCACATAATCCAACTCGGTCAGGAGTTACAATACATACGTGATTTGGAGCAAAAGACTGACATAAAGTACAGTCATAGAATACATCTACTGACTCATCAGTAAGCTCTCTCATTCGATCATCACGTTTCTTATAACGTGCTCGAGCTTCTTCTAATCCTTCCTCAATCTTATCTTCATCAGTAATGATTCTAACCTGTAATCTATCAATAAGTGATGGATATTCAGACTTGAACTTAGCGTATAAAATATGACCTATACCTTCAATTGTAAATCCTTTATCCACCGCATCTTTACTAATTCGAACCCAGTTAATGTCACGCTGTCCTACGTGCCATAAACCTTCACCATAGTTACAGAAGTAGTGTACTCTTCTTTCAAATACACCTTCGAAGTCTTCTTCCATATTTCGGCCGTACACATCAACGAAGATACCTAGTGGTAGCTTGTCGCCATCTTCAATATCCTCAATATCAGGGCCGATGACTTCTACCTTACCGTCTTCTACTTCTTCTTTCTCCCGCATTTTAACTAACTCAAAGGCTGGAGTTCTCTGTCCACCGAACTCAACATACATATCGCTACTTCTGATCTGCTCACCTTCAAATGCAGGCCCTACAGTAATTGGCACTGGAATATCTACAATTTCAATGTGGATATCCTGTAACTCAAGACCCAACTGGACTGCTTCTTCGTAATCTTTTTCAGTTACGAACCAATCAGGAACCTCTTGTATATCCTGGTCAGTAATAACCGGTAGTCCTAAGTGATTTGCTGCCATTCCAACTGCAATTCTAACCTCATCTAACTCTCCTAAAACAAGAACGAATGCTTTGATTCGATCTCTAATATAAGTTAAGATTGCTTCGTAGTCACCACGTTCCTCACCACCGAAAGCTAACGCTGCTCTTACAGCAAAGTTAACAACGTGGATTACCTGAGTAAAGTGACCTAAAGGAATAGTTAAGTAATCAAGACCGATCTTAACATCCTCTTCAATTAACTGTTCGATAATCTGATCATTAAGAACTGTTAAAATACCTTTCCCCTGTAAGTCCTTAACTAACTCAGCAGCCTCTTCACTACTACGAGCTTTACCAACAAGTAATGCAATACCAGGAATTGTACCATCTACTAATGGTACCCCTAATTCTCGTAATACTCCATCACCAACGAATCCAGTATAAACTTCATCTTCATATGGATCTTCATCGCCAATATACTTTAATGCCTCAATAATCTCAGCAGATATTGCTGTTAGCTCACCAGCCATTTTTGCATTTTCAAAATCAAACTCGTGCTTTAAGTTCTTTTTAAACTTATTTAAAATCTTAGGCAACTGTCCAAGTTTTGTTACCTTAGTTCCTTCCAATCCTGAAATAACAGGTAGCTCATATCCAGTATCAGGATAAGCTACTTCAGTATCTGGACCATGCTCCTTCAGTGCCTGATTAAGACGAGTTTCAGCAAAGCTAGTAGCCACTATAGTCCCTTCAATCGCTGCTTTACATACATCTATAGACATTTTATCTCCTCCTTATACTTGCATATTCTCGTTTACGCTTCCTTAGCTTTAGCCTTCATTTCTAATAACCAATTACGTTCATCAATCTCTGCTATTAACTTCTCAGCAGCCGCTTTAGGATCTTCTTCAATAATGAAGTAACCATCGAATACATCCTTAGCTATCTTAGTAACAACCTCAGTCACTAAAGAACTACCAGTAATCGGTACATGAACTCCAACATGAGTAGGCAGACCTAATGAAACAGCCCAACTACCAATAGACACAGCCTTTTCATGCATAGCTTCAGGTGCACTAGCAACTAATGGTAAGTCACCGATATCTACACCTAATTTATTCGCAATAGCTGTGGCTAATTCAACCGCTCTGGAATTGTCAACACAAGATCCCATATGGAAGATTAATGGTAGCTCCATACCTAATGCATCTGCAGCTCCACTAAAGAATCGCTTAAGTCCTTCTCCTGCATACTTCTCAACTGCTTCTGGAAGTAATAAACCATTCTTACCGAAGGCATTAGCTACACATCCAGTAGCTAAGCATAATACATCATTTTTAGCTAACTCTTTAGCTACTTCCACGTGATTTCTATCTTGTGGTGTCTTAACGTTATTACAACCAGCAAATAAAGCTATACCTCTAATATCACCGGCAGCAATCGCATCAGTAATAACACTTAAAGGATCTTCTTCATTAATTTGACTGAAAGCATCTAATAATGTTTCTACACTAAATCCAGCCATTAATTTGCTTTTGTGGTCTGGAATATTAACTTTTTCTGGGTCACGTCTTCCATAAGCATCAATTGCAGTTCTAATAATCTCTTCTGCATCCTGGTCAGCAGTACTATCACTAAACTGAATATGTCTTGCTCCTGGAATCTTAACATGTGGCATAGTTGTAATCAACTCAGTATGGAAACAGTCAGATACATTCTTTAATGCTGGCATTATACACTGAATATCTACTACCATAGCATCTGCCGCTCCAGTCATAATTGCTAACTCTTGTGAAGCATAGTTAGCTACTAATGGCGCTCCCTGTCTCATTAAAAGCTCATTTCCTGTACAGCAGATTCCAACAACATTAATTCCATTTTTAGCTCCTGCTTCTTTAGCTTCATCTTCTAATGCTCTAGCAGCTTCTATAACTTTCTCACTTAGAACTGGTTCGTGACCATGAACTATAACATTAACCGCATCTTCATCTAACACTCCTAAGTTAGCTTCAGATTCAACTAACTCTGGAGTACCGAAGAATATATCTGATAAGTCAGTTCCGATAGTACAACCAACAAAGTCAGCTAATGCTCCTTTTAAACCACCAAAAATTAAGTTTAATGGGTCAGCATCCATTCCCATTGCTGTTCTATGAAGAGCCTGGTTAATAACATCATTAATACCAGTTGCAACAATATCGCACTTCTTAAATAATTCATAACGAGCTTCTGGTATCATTGGCTTTAAGAAGCTCATTTCCTCACCATGGAAGCCAATAAAGTTACCAACAGCCTCTTCAGCAACCTCCTTAGTTAACTCATTTACGTCTTTTCCTTCAGTTTCTAATCCTAACTTATTAGCAACCTTCATTAATTTCTCTTCATCTTTTACTTCATAACCTTCAATATGACCAGCAGCTACCTCTCTTAATAGTTCTGCTACGTGACGAGCATGATCAGAGTGAGAAGCAGTACCACCTACAATTGTTCTTACTAAGTTACGAGCTACAACTGAATAATCTTTCACTCCACAAATTCCTTCACTAGGTCCTTCTCCAAATGGATCAATTCTACAAGGTCCTTGTAAGCAGTTCGTACAACAAAGTCCAGTACTTCCAAAGCCACACTGTGGTTGCATAGCCTCATAACGGTCCCAAATTGTCTCCATTCCTTTTTCTTCTGCTAGTTGAAGTATTTCTTGACTAGCAGGATCTTGTGATTTTGATTCAAAACTCATATATCTGTCAACCTCCTTATTCTTATTTTCAGAAAATTATGTTTTTCAGAAAATTATGTCTCTAGTAAAATCAATTATTAAAGCATTCTTTGAACCATACTGTTAAATACTTGTTATAGAGCAATAGTCTTTAGAGCAATCTTCAAATCCTTCTAGTTTCTAAATAAACACCCCATAAACAAATTGCACATCTAGCAGGTTACATAGCTATCATCCTTATGAAAGATTTATCTTCCCTTCATCAACAGTTAATACCCTATAAAATTTTTATAAAAAGGTACTATTACAATTCAATGGAAGCATAATAATGAAACCCCCTGCACCTACTAGAATATCATTTAACTTACTTATCACCTGCCTCCCTCAAAAGATTATTATATATATCTTTCATGCTGGGTCTTAATGCTTGAGATATCTTATCTTGTTGCTTCCTATCCATAGCAGAAGTAATTACTTCTTGGCTAAATGGTATAAATCCTAATATATCTTCAGCATGAAAGTAATTCACAATGAAATCTTTAGCTTCTTCATCATAAACTTTATTAGCTATAACCTTGAATATAGGAATTCCTAAATCTGCAGCCATCTTCTTTACTTTATCAGCTGTCTCAATACTTACTTGGCTTGGTTCAACAATAACAATCAAGCAATCTACATCCTTAGCTGTTCCTCGACTTAAGTGCTCAATTCCAGCTCCCATATCTAGGATTACTACTTCTTTCTTATCTATTAATAATGATTCAATTAAAGAACGGAGAAAAGAGTTTTCTTTACAATAACACTCTGACCCTCCTTGTTTAGCAGCACCCATTCTTACAAATTTGATATTTCCTAACTTATAAGAATAGTCGTCCAATACATCATCAACAGTAGGGGTTAAACTAACAAATGAGCCTCCTCCTGAATTTTTGCCTTCTATTATATCTTCTAACTCTACTAATGGTTTAAGTTCTTTTGCATCCTCTTCTGGAATTCCTAGAGCAGTTGCTAAATTAGCATCTGGATCAGCATCAACAGCAAATACTTGATAATCATTCTGTGCAAATAATCTACTTAGATTTGCTGTTACTGTTGTCTTTCCTACTCCTCCTTTTCCTGAAATTGCTATCTTCATCCCTTTTCAGCACCTCTTTCTATAGATATTTAATGTTATTTTGAAATATTATAATGTTTTAAAATTTTCTGACTAATGGATTGACATTTATCATATTACTTATTTCATGCCATTAGTAGAACTTAAAGTATTTATATAGAAATTTTTGTTACTGTGGGCAAAAAAATATATAGTGTTTAATTAATTAGAATTATGAGAAGTTATAATTAAAAAATCAAATCATCATCTATAGGCGTCAATAATGTCTGATAAAATTTATAGAGAATAGAATGTAAGATTATTTAGTGAATTGAAGACTACAAAAAAGTGAATTGTATATTATTTTTTTATTATGGGTTGTATATTATTATTTTGCTATAACTATATTTCTCTCTACTTGCAGGAAATCCCTGCAAAAAAATTAGTTTTTTTTTTCACAATGGAAAAGATGTATTTTTTTGCAAGTCGGTATGCTATTCTATCAAATTCATAGTAGGAACTACCTTGTCCTTTTCAGAATAAGTAAAATATTTCCCACCACCTAATTGGGCAATAGATTGCAATTTTAAATTGATTACATTTTCATTACTACCTACCTGTAATACATGTACCCGAATTCCTTTATCATAGATTTGATTAGCAAGCTTACTAGGCATCACTTTCCCGGTATCTTTACCATCAGTTACTAATAAGATATGCTTATTCCCTTCTAAATTAGATAAGTCATCACTTGCTTCTAACATTGCCTTACCAATTGGCGATTTACCAGTTGGCCTTAAACTTTCTATATTATCTAATAAATTCTGTTTATTATTTTTAGTTATATTAACCACTAACTTAGTTGAACCATTGCTACCTTTTTGATTCCCAATTGTTCTAAGACCTATATTAACATTAGTAGGGATGGAGTTTATAATATCGACTAATGCCTTCTTAGCTCTTAAATACTTTCGTTCATTATCTACTTTACCCCACATACTGTCAGATACATCCCAAATTATTTCAATATTGTTAGCTTCACTAAAATTTGGTGTTTGTTCATTATTAACGTTTACTTCTTGAGTACGGTCCGCAGGCCAATTAGTAATTCCAACTATAGCAATCAAAAGACAAGCAATTATTACCAATAAAATCATGTTATGCTTAATTCTCACTAATATACCTCCTTTTGTTATACAATCTATAACTATCCTATTCAACCACCTTAAAAATTATGACAAATAAAAAAAGCACCTAAATTTAGGTGCTTTTTAAGTCTAAATAGTATTTAATTACGTTAAGCAACACAAGTTCTATCTTTTCCTTCATCTTTAGCTTGATATAAAGCTTGGTCAGCATTATTAATTAATTCTTTTTGAGACAACTCATTATTATAAGTTGCTACACCAATACTCACCGTTACATTTAACTCTAAATCCCCTTCTTTAATTATCATTTCTCGAACAGCCTTGTTAATTCTCTTACCAACTCTCTTAGCCCCTTCCGGTTTCGTCTCAGGGAGAATAATTGCAAATTCCTCTCCACCATACCTAGCTATAATATCTATATCTCTTGTTGTTATTTGTAAAGTCTCAGCTAACTTCTTTAAGACCTTATCTCCTACTGGATGTCCATATGTATCATTAAAGCTTTTAAAGTTATCTATATCTAATAGTAATAAAGAGAGGTCTAAATTATATCTCTCAGCTCTATTAATCTCTTCTGCTAAAGCTTCTTGGAAATAACTATGATTATATAACTTTGTTAATCCATCTCTACTAGCCATTTCTTCCATTCGATTATATATTCTTGCGTTATCAATCGCAATAGATATTTGGTTAGCTAAAGTAGTCAAAAAACGTTTGTCTTCTTCTTTAAAACTGTGAGCCATTAATGTATTGATTGCTATAATTGCTCCAATCATATTGCCCCGAGACTTCAAAGGAACGGTAATAGCAGATTTAAGTTGAGACATTCCTAAATTTTCTTTTATTTCCTCTGGAACCGTATTATAAACTAATGGCTTCTGCATCTCAAATAATTCATTAATTAATATACAATCAGAATTATTTATTACATTTTTTATTTCAGATTTTTCACCTAATACACCTCTGCTAGCCGCTAAATCTAATTCTTGGCTTTCTTCATCAATTAAAAGCACAGCACAAGAAGAGACACCCATGGTTCCTACAATTACATCGTTTGTCAAGTCTAAAACTTGTTCTAAATTCAAAGTAGAATTAATAGTCTTACTAACTCTTTGTAGAGTAGATAGTTCTGCCACATTACGTTGCATCTTATTAAATAACTGATTTTGCTTAATTACAAATGAAGCCTGAGTAGCTAATGCTTTTAAAGTTTTTAAATCTTCATTGTTAAATTTAATGTTTTCAGCCACAAATAAGATGCCATAGATATTATCATCTTCTACTAAAGGAGCAGCTAATAAATTTGTATAATTATTATTATTAATAAAATTAGATTCCTTATCAAAACTAATATCATTTTTTATAATTACTTTTTGATTTTCGATTATAGAGGCCCATAACCCTTTAACTTCTATCTTACCTGGAATATGCTTTTTATTAAGATTCTTTACAGCATCACAAGTAAGCATTGATTTATCATCATCTAGTAACATAATGCCTCCAGCATCTACTTGTAGCGCTTTACAAGTAACATTAATTATTGAATTTAATGTCGCATGTAAAGTAGCACTAGTATCAACCTCATTTACCATTTCATAAAGACCATTTAACTTTTTAAAAGACTTATTTAAGTTATCCATGGCTTTATCCTTTAACTTTCTCTCTTGTTCATATTGCTTCAATTTGTTAATACTAAAGATAGTTAAGTAGACCCCTATTAAATTTAAAAATAATTTAAAAGTAGCAATTTTAGGTGTTGAAATGGTAAAACGATAAATAACATTTAAATTTAACAATAAATATAAAAGGCTTACAGGAACTAAACTTTTAATAATTACTGCTTTATAGTCAAACTCTTCCTCAAAATCAAAATTAATTCTTAAAAAGCCTGCCACACCACTTAATACCAAAACATCTACTATGACTAAAATAGCATTTTGATTGATTAATGTTATTTTATAAAGACTAACTACTATCCCAACAAATATCCCAATTAATGGACCACCTAGCAACCCAGCTAAAAGAAAACCCATATCTTCAAAACCTAAAAATAAATTCCGAGTCTGTGGCTGAATTAAGAAACCAAGTAGTCCGATTAAACTAAATAGAGCAATTAATAATAAATTATCTTTAATTGACAACTTAGCATTATCTTTATTAAAAATTATTCTTTTGTATTGATCAGTTTGAAACAATGAATATATTGCTCCAACTAGAATTACTAATTTAGAAATAGGTATTATTAATAACTTCATCATTATCCCTTCTTTTCATCATTTAACTTAAATTTAAAAATCTATTTGCTAATTATATATCTCCTGGTAAATTATAACATAACAATTTACATTAAGTCAAACTTATTTATCTAATTTTAATAGCCATAGAATCACCCCTTTAAAGTATGAATTTTTATATTATATGAGGCGATTCATGGCTTTGTCAGTCTTTTTTATGAATTACTCCATTTCATAAGCTAAAAGTATTACTTTCTTACCTTTACGGTCTCCTAAAGCCCTTTCCATCTTGTTTAACTTTTGTAATTCATGCTCATTTAAATCAGTAAATTTAACATCTTTTTGGCTCACTTTTTATCAGTCCTTTCTTATAATTTAATACTTATTCTTTGTAAAGGAACTGATTTTATGTATAAGTGCTAATCTAAAAATAAACTATTCTTCCCATAATGGTAGTCCAGTTACTTCATCTTTTCCTCTTTTGAATGGCGTTCCAGAAAATTCTTCAATAATAAATTCACCAGCAAAGACTATTGTTCCACTAGCTAAATGTCCTCCAATTAATTTCCCTTTTTCATCACCAAAAGAGATATGGGCATGAATTAATGGTTCCCCATCTTTTAAAGATATATTACCAATACAATTAACTATCTCTAATTCTTCATTAAATGCTTTTTCATTATACTCTTGTTCTTTTTGGTCGTAAAATGAAATCGTTCCTTTTGTAACAGCCCCAATGACTGTCACCTTCCCTGATTCGATATCACGTTCTTTAACAATCTTAGTTAGTTCTTCAATTAAATCCGAACCATGAGGTAGTCTTCCCATATGAACCTGCTTTAATTGATATTTTTTAATCATAAATTCCCCTCCTTAATTAGTAGTCTTAATCTCAACAATATATTCTTTAGCTCTTTTAACCTGAGTTTGATTTATTCCTAAAGCAATAACTCTCTTCCATTCATTTATAGCTAATTGCTGTTTATTCCGTTTTTGATAATATTTCCCTAAATTCAAATGAGCAGTTGCTAATTCTTCTTTAGTAACTAACTGCGAATTATTATTAGCTAAATTAATAACATACTGCAAGTCCTCTTTAGCTAAGTCTAAACGTCTAAAGATAAAGTCTGGTAAGTAAAGACTATTAATCCCACGCACTAACCTTGCTTCGATATTCTTTGGTGCTTCATTAATTACTTCATCTAAAATTCCTATTCCTTTTTTAGAATAATATAACTTACCAAAAGCAAAGGCATAACGACCCTTGAGAGTTAGAGCACTACCATACCAAGCTCTAATTGCTGGAGAATTACTTAACATTTTAGCTTCTTTTAAGTAATCAATAGCTTTAGCCACGGCTTCTTCATTACCTAAAGCTGCTTCACGATGATATAAAATCCCTAATCTCTTTAAAATCTTTACCTTTCTCTTAACGTCTTTAACCTTCTTAATTTTAACCTTTAAATGCTTAATTTCATTTTCCCGTTCTTGTACATTGTTAGCCATAACAAATGTATTAAACATTATTATTGTTGTTATTATTAAAAGAATAACGAGTAATTTCTTCTTCATTAACTCTCCCCTTCAAACTTTTAATCAACTTCATAATCATCTTGATTTAAAGTATAATCAGCTTTTTTATTAGACTGACTTTCATCATCAATAGTTCCCGATTCTTGTTCATAACTCTTTAGTTCTTCTAAAAAGAAGTTCCAAGCAACAGTCAAAATAGCTGCATCATCTAACCAGCCTACTACTGGGAAGAAATCACTTACTAAATCAATCGGTGAAATAGTGTAGATCAATGGTAAAATGAGAAGGATTTTCTTAAATTTAGGGACATCTTTATCTTGCAAAAATTTACTTAACCGTTTTAGTAACTTACCCCACTTTAAAATTGATAATCTACCTTTCATATATATTAGCCTCCAAAATGATTATCGCTTTCTTCTATTATATCCTGCTTTAAAGAAAATAACTATAATCTAGCCCTAATATAAATTTGACTTATATAATTTTATTTCGATAATCATTTAGATTAACCCTTCCTTTGTTATGAAATAATACTCTTTAATTTGTTCATAAAACCTTTTAATCCACCAGGATTATCTTCTTGATTGTTTTCTAAGAAATTATTAACTGCTATTTCTTTAATCCCTTTACTTGCTTTCGAACGCGGATAAGATAAAACAAGAATTTCTTTCTGTTTTATTGCCTTTAATACTTTTAAATCCATTGTTACATAACCAATAAATTCAAGATCCAAGCCTATATACTCTTTTACCACATACTTCATCTTATCAGCAACTTGACGAGCTTCTTTTTCATTATCAGCTTTATTGACTACTAACTTAATCTTAATATCTTTTTCAATCTGTGCAACTACCTTTATGATCGAATAAGCATCTATAATACTATGCGGCTCTGGAGTGGTAACCACAATTGTTTCATCAGCTGCTAATAAAAAGTTAGTTACATTCTCTGAAACACCAGCTGCTGTATCAATTAGTATTAAATCTGAATAGTTATCTAGCTGATTAAAACTAGATATCAACTTACTAAATTGTCCTTCTCCCATCTTAGTTAAGTCTTGAAATCCAGAACCACCAGGTACTAAGATAATTCCTTCTGGTCCTTCGTGAACTACTTCGATTAATGCCTTTTCACCTTCAATTACATCTCGCAAATTATATTCCGCCTGTATATTCAATAATATATCTAAATTTGCTGTCCCTAAGTCAGCATCTATCAGACTTACTTTTTTACCTTTTTGAGCTAATGCTACTGCTAAATTGCTAGTAAAAGTTGATTTCCCAACTCCACCTTTTCCGCTTGTAACTGCTATTACCTTAGTCATTCCCTCTTGATATTCTCTTTTATATCTAGAAATTCCATCTGGTCTAATTATTTTAAATGTCTCTTGGTCTAAATCTCTATCTATTATTTCTGAGTAAAAATTAAAATCATCACCAATTCTTTTAGCAGTAACTTTTATCTTAGTTCCGACTCCAAACAGGATCGGTTGTCTTTTATGATACGGTATCTTTATTAATAAATGGTCTGAATTAATTGCTAAGACTTTACTTTTATATACTTCTTCAAAATATTTAGATTCAGCATCGATCTCTATCATTTGATTAATATCTATTTGCAATTCAGCCATCTTAAATTCCTCCAATTAAAAGTTACTAATATACTTTTCTACAATTATCACGTCTTCATGATTTTTTTCTACAAAGATCGCTTATTATCCTTTAAATATTCGCTAAAAGGTGTAAATTTAAAAGAATGTTCACATAAAAAACGAGCCCTAACCAAGGCTCGTTTAATAATAGTTCTATATTTCATATTCAATAGGGTCTTCTACCCCTACTTTTGCAAAAGCTTTTAACCTAATTTCACAAGCGGGACAGCTACCACAGGCTTTCTCATCCCCTCGATAGCAGGTGGTTGTTAAATAATATGGCGCATCCAATTTCAAGCCTATTTCTATCGTTTCTGCTTTAGTTTTATCTATTAATGGAGTTTTGATTTCTATAGGATTTCCTTCAACTCCTGCTTTAGTACCTACATTGATTACCTGCTGGTAAGCATTAATAAATTCTGGCCTACAGTCTGGATAACCACTATAATCTATACTTGATACACCAATATAAACTACTTCGGCATCAATTCCTTCTGCTAAACTAACTGCATAACTTAAAAATAAGATATTACGTGCTGGAACATAGGTATCTGGAATTCCTTCACCTTCTCCGTCTGGAATCTCAATCTCATCGCTAGTCAGAGCCGAATGACCGATATTATCTATTCTCGCAAATAGATGATTATCTTCAGGAATGCCTAGTTCTGACCTTACTAATTTGGCCTGTTCTACTTCTTTACTATGCTTCTGTCCATATAAGAATGTTAAAGGATAGACTTCATAACCTTCGTCTAAAGCAATACTAAGACATGTAGTACTATCTAAACCACCTGAACTTAATACAATAGCTCTTTTAGTCATAAATATACTCCTTTCCTACAAATATAGGTAGTTGTATGATTATACTCCTTTAGTTTCTTCATCCCAAATCACTTTATGTAGCTGTAATTGTAAACGACACTGGTTTAATTTTGTTTCCTCTACTAACCATTCAACCAATATTTCAGGAGATAATTGACCAAAAACTGGTGAAAAGATAATATTAATTTTCTCCTGCAACTCTTTCTCTATTACTAAATCTCTAGCTAATTGAAAATCCTCTCTCGAACCGGTTACAAATTTCAAATCATCTTTATTATTAAGAGTTCTAATATTATTATCTATTACATTCAATTCAGAACGATATTCACCACTACTTGGGAGTTTAAGGTCCATTACCACTTTTACTTCCTCAAGATTAAACTGGTCTAAAGCAACCGTTCCATTAGTTTCAATGCTAATTTGATATCCGTAATTAGTTAGTTCATTAATTAGTTGTTGGACATCTTCTTGTAATAATGGTTCTCCACCGGTTAAGCAGACATAATTATTATTTAGCTTCTCAACTTGTTCCATTATTGCTTCAGTATTTAACTCTTCTCCCTCTTCATACGCATAAGTCGTATCACAGTAATCACACTTAAGATTACAACCAGTAAATCGGATAAATGTCGTTGGAAAACCGCTATATATACTTTCTCCTTGAATACTAGAAAAGATATTGTTAACCAACAATTATATCCCCTCATTCATAATTTGATGATTTAAAACAGCATAACTATCTGGAGTTTCCCATAACTTTACTTCATATAATTTACAATCATACTTAACAAATTCATTCTCTAAAGTTTCCCAAATCCAATAGACTATATTTTCACAAGATGTGTTAAAGTTTAAGACTTCATTTAGATTCTGATGGTCTAGTTTATCTATTATTAATTCTTTACTGATTCTTTTTAAATCTTTAAAATCTATCGCTAAATATTTTTCTTCATTAACATAGCCTAAAATAGAAACTGCTAATTTATATCGATGCCCATGTAAATTAGCACAATCACCTTCGTAATTTTCTAAATAGTGTGCTGCATCAAATTCAAACTCTTTAGTTAGGACTATTGGCTTCTTCATTACTTACTGCCTCCTTCTTTCAGAAATACCTTTATTACTCTTCTGGGTTTAAGCAATTATAACCTGCATAAAATTTAAATATTTTTTAGTATAAGATTAGGAAGCGTTACACAGCCGGTAGAACTAGCAATTACATTGTCTTTTCCCGCCCTAGTATAAATTCCCGCAAAATTCAAGTTATACATAAATAACCCTAAAGTATATTTGAAAGATTCGATTTTTAATTGTTGATCAGATAGTAAAGCCATCTCTAATTCTGGTACCAAACAGAATTCTTGTACTAAATACCTTTGCTTAGTAAAATCAATATTATTTATTACTGATTCCCACTTGCTCTGCTCTAAATCGCGCCCAATATATACTCCTTGTGCTCCATAAAAGTCTAGTGGCTTTAATACCAAATCTCGCCTGTTCTTTCTTATATATTCTAATTGCTCTTGATTATTAGTTACAATAGCAGTATAAGGAATATGCTTATTAATAAACTCCCTGTCAATTTCTGACAAGAACTCAGTCTTTTCTTCATCATGTAAAATAGAAAAAATAACCTTATTATGGATTATTTGTGATCTCAAAGGGCCTACTATACAGACTGTTCCCTCTTTATATGCTGTTAGTAAATCGCTAATTTCTGAGTATCGCTCCATTAATTCAGTAGTGACAGCCCGTCGATATATTAAATCTATCCTTAAATCTTGATAATAAAGGTTCCCTTGCTGATAATTCAATTCTCGTGGGTCTACAATTACTGTTTTATATCCTTGCTCATTCAATAGCTTTTCAAAGTGTTTAAATTCACTCACCATGCCTAGATTATCAAAGTCCATAATTGCTATATTCGGTTTCTCTTCCCTTAAACTAGAGTCATCATTTGAATAAAATTCATTATAATTAGTTAACATATTATCTATCCAACTATTTAATAATTCACAATGTGTAAACTCATATTCATATTTATTAACTAAATCCTGGATGGCTTCTGATTTTAAGAAGTACTTCTCTAAAATATTAGTTTTAACCATGCCTGAAGATCCATCAGCATTTAATTCACAAAACTTTGGGTTACCGTTCCCATAATAAAATATATCAAATCTAGCCATCGGTACCGAATTAGAATAACCAGGGTCAACTAGGATTAACTCTTCTAATGCTTTTGAAAAGCCAAAATAGGCCCTAAAACTTGGGTCATCTAAGTATTGTTCAATAACCTTCTTCAATATTAAACCCAATCTTTCTGTTAATTCGGTTAATTGATCTATAATTGCTTGATTAAAGAATAATGGCTGATATAAGATGGGAATTACTTCCCCTTCATAGTATACTTCGTTACTATCCAACTTTTGATAGATATAATTTAAGTCTTGCTGATACTTCTTGGGTCGTTTAGCTAATACTTCGTGATACTCACTATTAACTCTCTCTAACATCTATTCTTCACCTCTGTCTTCTACCTCAAAATTTAAGATTAGTGAACTTAATGCCTCATGTTTATTAGCTCCTTGTGCTATCTTTTCTCTAATCTCTCCCACAGGATTGCTATTTTTATTTATTAATTTCTCAATAGGGCATATATATTCTTTTTCTGCATCAGACAATCCAGTTTTAGCCATCTGGATTAATTTTTTATTTAATTCTAAAATTTGATACTTGCCTAAATTAGCCTCTAAACCTCTCTTGACTACATCTTTTCGTGCTGATAAGACTTCTTGGTAAGTTAAATCACTAATCATTTTATAAACCTCGTCCAAATTACTTTTGTCATATAATAAACCTTTCCAAAAAGCAACAGTAGCAAAATTAAGTTCTGGTGGCAAAGAATCCATCATTCTAATTTCAATAAAGTTCTTTGCTCTTACATCAGGAAAGAACATAGTCAAAAGATGCTCTAACTCTTCTTGGCCTAATTCTTGATCTTTAAATATTTCTCTCCCGGTCATATCTCCAGTAGATATGAATTTAGAGTCTTGTTTTAATAAGATAGGCGGTCTATTTAAAATATATTCGGCATACTTTCGATACCCAAAATCGGAAGCAAATGCTTCTTCAATAGTCCCAGCTCGGTCTGGGTCACAATTAGACCAGATATCAGTTCGAATAGTATGGTCTTTATACTCCTCTCCTTCAAAAAAGGCAGTATTATCAAATAAAACAGCAACTGCTGGGGCTAGAGCATTAGTAATTCTAAATTTCTTAATAAAATATTCTTCATCTATATAATCAACAGCTACTTGAATCGAAGCTGAACCTTTCATCATATTATGAGCATACTTTCCTTTCTCACCTAGATAATTAGACATAATCTTATAACGTTTTTTAGGATTCCATTCAATTTCAGAAATTTTATTTTCAACCTGATAACCAGTAGCTAGCAGTAGTTGTTTATTTTGATTTAAAATTGGAATTAATTCATCTAAAAACATGAAGTATTTTTCCTCTAAATCGGCTATTGTTGAATGGGGACTAATACTTACTTCTAATTGTCCTCCAGGTTCTAACGTAATTACCATTTCATCTTTATTAGCTTGAATTAAAGATTCACCTTCTTTCTTCTCTTTCCAACCTTTAGATACTAACTGATAAAGAATCTGTTCAATCCCTTGTTCATCAGAGTAAGAAATAGTTTCTAAAGTCTTACTATCGACTACGAAATGTTCTACTTCTAAACCTATTGCTTCATTTCCTGCTTCTTTTTCACTATTACGAAAATAATTTTCAAATTTATCTAGTTGCTTTTGGTATTTCATCATTTTCACCTCTTTTATGCTTATAGCTAATTAATATCTTTTTTAAGAATAATTTTGCTCTTTTTTTAAAATAATTCTAATAAGAATTGACATTTGCTCTTAAAATTAGTATTCTAAAAAGAGAATCAAAATACATATAATTATGGAAAGGGGTTTTTAATATGAATTATACTTTTGTACATGCTTGTATTCGAGTAATGGATTTAGAAAAATCAATTGATTTTTACAAGGACGCACTAAACTTAAAAATAGCTAGAGAAAGAGACTTCCCTGAATATGAATTTACATTAGTCTATATGAAGAATGATAATAATAACTTCGAATTAGAATTAACCTATAACTATGACCAAGAAGAACCTTACACCATTGGTGACGGTTTCAGTCATTTTGCTGTTACAGTTGATGATTTGAAATCTGCTTATAAAAAACATCAAGATGCTGGTTATGAAGTTAGTGAATTAAAGAGCCTAGACGAAGAAGCTGAAGGCGGTTACTACTTCTTAACTGACCCTGATGGGTATAGAATTGAAATTATTCAAGACTAATGGTAAAGTCATTATTGTCTCCTAATTTTTCTAAACTTAGGAGACCTTTCTTTTTTCTTCCTTAATATACCCTGCCCCCCTATACCGAGCATAGATACATTATATCACTTTTAAAATATTATATCAAATTATTAATTCTAATACTTGGGGTAGAACCTTTATCTTTAGGTCATTGCCTTTTAATACTTCACCATCAACATGAAAAGTATCTGTATTCTTCAACTGAACCCGAAGTTCCTTGACTTTTTTTACTACTACTTCTTCTAATTCTTGGTGACGGCTAGATAAGAAATACGGTGCTTTGGCCATTAATTCTGGTTTAGACATCTTTTCTACTAGACATAGTTCTAATAGCCCATCATCAAGAGAAAATTCAGGAATCAATTCTAAAGTCTTGCTATATACTTTACTATTTCCTACTACTAATAATAAGTATTCTCCAGTAAACTTTTCTCCTGTTTCAAGCATAACCTCTAAATCTACACTTTGATATTCAGGCATAACTTTTAAAGTCGCTAATATGTATACAATTGTCCCGCGTAAATGATTAAAGTTTCGGTTAGCCTCATCAGCTACAGTTGTATTCAAACCTATACCCATTGAAGTAATAAAATAACGGTCATTTACTTGCCCGATATCAATCTTCATAGTCTTATTATTAATAACCCTATGACAAGCTTTTTTTAATTTCAAGGGCAGCCCTATACTACGAGCCAAATTATTCCCGGTACCAGCTGGAATTAAGCCTAGTTTAGGGTATGGAGCGTCCATTCTTAAAATACCGGTCACCACTTCATTTAATGTCCCGTCTCCTCCTACTGCAATTATTTTTGAGCAACCATCTTTTACAGCTTGTTTAGCTAATTCAATTCCTGCTTTATGATATGTAGTCTCCTTAATATCAAAGTCTAAACATCTCCCTTCTAATTCATTTTCTATAATTTTAATAGCATCCTTGCCTCGACCTCGACCTGAGCAAGGATTTACAATAAATCTAATAGACAACTCTATCACTCCTCCTTAATTATCTCCTCCATCTTACAACATATAAAGCTTTTGCATAATTAATAATTTTAAGAATAACTATTAAATTAAAGGATTTTTATCATTTACATAGAAGACTTTATACGACTACGAAGAATCTTCGTAAGGTGGTGAATAGTAATGTTTAAAGGCTTAAGTAGACTCATTAGCAAAGTTCATTTTGGGCACGAATTAGTAAATTTGATATCATTCTTTATCGGAATGCTTGCTTCCTCAGCTATGGTTAGTTTTATTATCTATGGAGCATACGAATGGGCATTTCTTAGTGGCTTGTTTGGTTGGTTAGGTTTTTCAGTCTTATTTAGTCGTTACGAAAAGACAATTTATAGAAAGATAACTTTAAAGTTACTTAGAAATTACGACCATGATAAAGTTAGAGATGTTTTAAAGATAATTCGTGAACAATAAATAATATTCAATCATAGTTTGATAAATAATAATCCTGCATAATTAATTGCTCACACCCAAAGATTCTATATTAATTGTGCTTAAAATCTGATTATGAAATTTGCTTAATTATACTTAATTTAATATCAAACTATGATTGGCTTTAAACAGAAATTGACGAATTTAATACTTCTCCCGACTCTAACCTATAATGTTGATAGTCCTCAACTACCTTCTCTACCACCTCTACTAAATGAGAATGACAAGTAAAGAAGATAATTTGCTGTTCTTTAGCAACTTGTTTGATAACTTCTAAGGTAGTCATTAAGCGTTCATGGTCGAAGTTAACAAGAATATCATCCATTATTAACGGCAATGGTACTACTCTTTTAGAGTACTCTCTTACAAAAGAAATCCGCATAGCTAAGTATAGCTGTTCAGCAGTTCCTTTACTTAATACATTGGTCGTTAACCTTTTGCCATCATACCTTTCTATTTCTAATTCCTCTTCTCCTAATGGCTTTAAGACCCGTTGATACTTCTCTTTAGTCATAACTCTAAAGTATTCTGATGCCCTTTTTAATACTGCCGGCTGCCTTTCTTCTTCGTACTTCTCCTTTGCCATTTCTATTAATCTTTCACAGATAGCATATATAGCCCAATCTTCAGTATTGATTCTTAATTTAGTTAATAATCTTTCTTGTTTATTTCTCAATCTTATCAATTTATCAGATGATTCTAAATTCGTTATCTTTTCTCTTAGTTCACCTAACCGTTCCTGTTTATCTCCAGTTTCTTGTTTTAAGTCTTGTTTAGCCTGCTCTAACTCATCTCTTTTTTGATCAATCTGTAATGAATCGTAAGTATTTAAATCATTAACTAATCTAGCTTCTTTCTCTTCAGTTTTAACCAAAGTCTTAATCTTTACATCTTCTTCACTTAAATCGTCTAATAATTTCTGACGTTGAATATAATCAGTTGCATTCTTTCTGAATTCTTCTTCATCTTCTGCTTCTCCTTGACTCAATAACTGATTCTTTTTTTTATTCTTACTTGTCAAACTCTCTGTGAATTTAATTAACTCTAATTCTAAAGTGCTTATCTCTTCTTTTAATTCTTCTTTTTGCTCTTGACGTTCTTGATTATCCTTTAATTTATTAATTAGTTCTGTAACCTTATACTCTACATTCTTATTATTATGTAGATTACACTTCTTTGCTAGGTCACCAACCTTAGTCTGATATTCTTCTAATTCTTTTTCTAAATGATCCAATTTATCTTCAATCTTCCTTTTGCTTTTGAGCCTTTCATTTACCTTCTCTACTTCTCTAGTTAAATCTAATAGATTATCAGGACTAATCTCCTCAGATAGATTATGGTTCCTTAACCAATCCTTCCATTCTAACTTTAAATCTTTTAAATGCTTCTTTATTGCCAGAAATTTATCTTTTAGATTATTATGTTGTTGTTTAGTACGTCTATATGCTTCTTCTTTTTCAGAATACTCTTTTTGTAAAAACTCTAACTCATCTAACCTCTTTCGTTCTTGCTTAATATTCATTTCCCACTCTTTAATTCTTTTTTCATTTATATCCCATTGCCCAATTATTCGTTTAACTTCTTTTTGTAAATTATTTATTTCTTCTTTTAAATCTGCAACCACTCTGTCTAATTCTCCAAGTTGCATTTCTAAGCGTTCTCTTTCGTTTTCAATATGCTGGAGATTAGAGTTAATATTATCATCCTTCTCTTCTTTAAACATAAATAGTAAGATAAAAGCAATCACTATTAACACTGCACCTAATATATAATCTGCTTGCCATAAACCAAAGAAACCAGTACTTGCTAAGAATAGACTAAGTACTTTATTCTTTGAAATAAAAGAATCTGTTTCTTGTTGAATATTATCAATTTCTTTTCTTTCGTTCATTATGTAATTTAGTCTATCCTGTAATTGTTTCCTCTCATCTATTTTAGTATTTAATACCTCTTCTTTAAACTCTAGTTTAGTTTGTACCTCTTTCAATCTTTCTAGTTCATTTTCTTGTTGTAATAATGCTTCTTCTCTTAAAGTATCCTTTTTAAGTTCTTCTATCTTTCCTTTAGACTTTTCTACTGCGAATTCCTTTTCCTGCAAATTGTTTTTTTGCATTTTAATTCTAGCTTCAATCTGATTTAAGTTCAATTTTGCATCTTCTAATGCTTGTTTGTATTCCCTTACTTTACCTTTAAATTGAACAGATAAGTCAAACTCATCAATCTTTTTTTCATCCCAGTTAGAGCCTAAATGTGATAACCCATCTTTATATTCTTTTTGCACATGTTTTAAATCATTCTTTAACTCTTTAGTTCTATCTAGTTTCTGTAAATATAATTCTTTATTTTCATTTAAGTTGATAATCTCGGTATCATTATCTAATATTAGTTTATCAATATTAATGACTCCTAATTCAGTCTCTTTCTGTTCTCGCTTCTTCTCAACGACCTTTATTCTTTGCTTTAATTCTTCAATCTCTTCTTTTAGCTCTTCTAATCTATCAATTCCTGCTTCGGGAAAGAAATTGATGTCAGCCAGGTTAGATAGCTTTTTTTCCAATATTTTAGTCTTCTTCCAAGGCTCTAAGGCATCTTTAAGCTTTCTTAACCAATCGATCTCTGCTGTAATCCTGTTTAACTCCTTATCACCTTCGACAATTTCTTCTTTTAAATTCTCCATCTCTGCTTGATATTGATTATACTCTTGGGGTAATCTCATTAAATCTTGTAATTCTTCTTCTACGTCATCTAGTTCACTTAACAAATTCTTAATAACCGGTTTAGTCCTGCCGCGTGGAGTATAGAGTTCTTCCTTTTTAGCAACTAATTCTTCTCTAACATCTATTATTGACCTTGTGCCTCTGCTCATTCCGGCACTATAGATAAAATTATTAACCTCATCTCGCTGTAGGTTCTCTAATTTCTGTAACTCATCTAACCCAAAACAGAATAAAGTCTTATAAAGTTGCTCGGAAACCCCTCTTAGTAAAATTTCTAATGCCTTGTCGCCTTCAGTCTTCCCATTAGGACCATAGACTACTACCTCTCCTGCGCTTAATCGTCCTTCTTTTCTTTCGACTCTATATTCATTCCCTTGTTGGTCTAGAAAAGTTAATGCGCCACCATGTTTGCCACCATTTAGGGGCTCATAACGATTATTACTACTAATATCCCGGGGAAATCCATACAAAACAGCACGAATGAACGACATTAATGTTGTTTTTCCTGCTTCATTATTACCACTAAATAAGACTAATCCTGAGGAAAGATCATTAATATATAAATCATTAAAGAGTCCGAAACCATTTATATGAAATTCCTTAATTCTCATTCTAATCACCGCCTTCTAACAGAAGATCTAGCCCTAAATCTTCTGCTTTTAAAATTAATTCTTTTAACTGTTCATCAGAAGGTGCTTTTAATAACTTGCTTGCCCGATTATCTTCCTTGTAGACTTGCTTAATTGCTCTCCTCAATTCATCTAAGAGTAGATCATCTTCTCTACTCTCTTTAGCAAGTTGTAAAAAGTCTCCAACTAGAGTCTCTTCACATCTTAACCTCTCCTTATCAACATCAGGCTTAGTTGCAACCTCTAAAGAGTCTAGCCAACAGAATCTATCTCGATGCTGCCAATTCTCTCGTAAAGCTAATAGGATCTCTTGACAGTAATTATCCTTTTTTAATTTCTTATGTAACTCTGTTCTTCCCTTAACCTTTAATCTAACTACTGCTGATTTATCTCTTTCTTTTATTTCATTAATGCGAGTTTGAATCTTGTCCAGTAGGACTTGTTCTTCATTAACCCCTGTTAAATCTATCTCTTCTTGATACCATCTAACAACATCAGTAGCCATAAATTGATAATCTACTATTCTTTCTTCTGATATTTCTACTAAATAACACCCTTTAACTCCTGTTTCATTAGGATGTCTACCCTGAATATTTCCTGGGTAAATGACTGTTGGACTAGCTTCATATAGCACCTGTCTTTTATGAATATGACCTAGAGCCCAATAATCGAAATCTTTTTTAATCAGTTCACTTAAACGGCAAGGAGCATAATCTTGATAATTGCTATTACTATCGACATTCGTATGTAAAAGACCAATATGATATAATGTTTCATCATCAATATCAAACTTCGGTAAGTAATTTTCCTTTATGTTACGTTCTGAATAGCTAATACCATGAATTTTTACTACCTCAACCCCATCTTTGAGAAAAGAAAACTTCTCTACCTTATCTGGAGAAAAGAAGTGTACTTCCTCAGGCCAATCTAACTTTGCTCTCCACCCACCACAATGGTCATGATTGCCATGAACAATAAAAGTATGAATCCCTTCTATTGCTAGCCTCTTTAATTCTCTTTGACAGAAGATTTGAGCTCGAATATTCATATCAGCTATATCATAGAGGTCGCCGGCTATTAATATAAAATCAACCTCCTCTTCTAATGCTAAGTCAACTATATTTCTAAAAGCTTGGTAAGTCGAGTTATATAGAAGCTGATGTAAGTCTTCATCTACTTCTTTGACCCCTTGAAAAGAACTACCTAAATGTAAATCAGCCGCATGAATGAATTTTATTGTAGACATCTGGTTATCACCTACCTTATTGTTAAGAATAAACCACCAGTTACTATTCTGGTGGTCAAATAATTTTATGATTTAAATATGAATAAGTTACATCGAGCACATCGAAAGATACTCTCAATGTACCTAAACTATTTTATTAAGAATCAAACATTTAGCCCATTACCATAGAAATAAGCGGTGTGATTAATCCCATAATCAATCCTAATACTGCCCCAAACCAAGTGATGGCTTTTAATTCAGTTTCAATAACATTTAATAATAGTGCTTCTACTTCTAAAATATCGAAGTTATTGACTTTTTTAATAACCATCTCTTTAAAGTCTAAAGTAGCTAAGACTCTACCTAAGTGATGTTCTACTATATACTGTAAGCTAGCTAAAATTCCTGCTTCTAACTTACGAACTGTACTTCCATCTAAATTATCAAAATAAGAAGTCACTGGACGATTACCTAAACTGTCCAATTGGGCATAAGCCCAAGATTCTAACAGATCAAATACGAATTTGCTCTGCAACAGCTCACCTGCTAGATCGCCAATTACTTCACTAATATTAATCTTTTCTTCTGAGTTTAATTCTTGAGAGCTCTTAACTTTCTTTAATATAGACTTCTCAAGTCCTGTTAATAGATTATCGACCATCTCTCTTGAACCAAATTTATTTAAGACAAAATTTGACAATTCATTTATGTTTCCTTCATCTACTCTTTCTATTAGATTTGCTACCTTAGTATCTAAAGTAGAATTAATAAACTTCTCAACTTGTGCTACTATTTCAACTTGATTCTCTGGTTCATTTAAAAATTTAACAACATAATCTACAAACTGGTTAATTATCTTCTCTTTATCTATAAATCCTCCAATCATTTGCATTAATGGATTATTATTTAAGTACCCCTCAAGTTTATTATTAATTCTTTCTTTAGTAGACTCTGAACTTAAAAATTCAACTAATTGTTCAGCAAATTCTGGTCCTTGTCCATTTAACCATTCTTTTAAGCTCTTCTTAACTCCCTCTGGTAATAAATCACCTATTGTCTGTTCACTTTCTTTGACAGACATTAACTTTTTTTTCAAAAAATCACTTAAGCGCCCTTTAGTCTCTTCTTTATGAAGATTATCTATTAAAAATTCCTCTAAGTTCGTTCTTAATTCTTTATATTGATCAGAGTTAAAATACTCTTCTACTCTGCTAGGATCTATATCTTCTAACTCTTTTTTAATTAAATCAACTATCTTTTCATTATCTAATAGCCCTCCAATTGACTGTGAAATTAGCTTTTTAAATTCAAGTTTTAAATTATCTCTTTCATCTGGGTCATCAATCACTTCGGTTAAGAGTTCATTTATGCTTCGTTCTTCTTGCTCTAAGCTTTCTATCCTTTCACGAATGAATTTTCTAACCTTACCTTTCATCTCTTCTCCCTGTAACATCCGATGAAAAGCATCAGGAGTTAATAACTGTCTCCCTACTGTATCACCAATACTTTCAGCTAACTTTCCTCTTCGTCTCGGAATTACTCCCGGGGTAAAAGGTACCTTAATCCCCATAATCCTCTTTTCTTCTAATGGTCTAAATAACATTTTGATTGCTACCCAGTTAGTACAGTATCCAATTATTGAACCCACAATCGGGCTCACAATAAAAGTTAAGTTCATCTTATTCATCCTCCCCTTATTAGTTCATACTCAATATTCTTTTCTACATTTTAAGATTAATTCCTTTTCTCACTGATGATCTTATATAAAAATCAATTACCTACTATTTTAATTTCTATATTAAAAACTATTATCCTTTATATAATGAAATAGTAACTTATTGATTGTTTATATTAATATATACCTCTTTATTGCTAATAATAAGAACTAGAATAACAAAACCAAAAATTGAAAATTGGAGTGATTCTATGAATAAAAAGTTAGTTGATATTTTTATTGAACAGTTAAACAAATGGAACGTTGGTAATATCTATGGTTATGCTGGTGATACGATTTTAAGATTATTTTCTGCTTTAAAAGATTCACCAATTAAGCTTTATACTACTAAACATGAAAGCACTGCTGGTATGATGGCTTCTGCTGAAGCAAAATTAAGAGATCAATTAGCAGTATGTGTCGCACATAGCGGTCCTGGAACGGCAAACATTATTAATGGTATTGCTGATGCTTATAGTGACCGTGTCCCTGTTCTCTTAATTACTGGTCAAGTTCCTAGCTGGAATATTGGTACTAACTATAAGCAATTTGTCAACCAATTAGAACTAACTAGACCCCTCACTGTCTTCTCTAGCATCGTTACTAATCCAGATGCTATAGTTGATTTATTAGTTAAAGCAATGACGATGTCGATTGTTAAAGGAGGAGTTAGCCATTTAGTAATCCCTATGGACATGTGGGAGGCTAACACTAATGCTTTACCTCGGGAATATCCGCCACACCTTATACAGAAAAAAATCCCACATCAAGAATTAATTAAAGATGCTGTTCAGAGAATAGAACAAGCTTCTCAACCAGTTATTTTATATGGTCGTGGAGTTAAAAATTGTCGTCCAGAGCTAAAGCAAATTGCTAATAAAATTGATGCTGGTTTAATTCACTCACTCCCAGCAAAAGGTATCATAGAATATAAAAACAACTCTCTTTTAGGGGGCTTAGGATTAGGGGGTAATGAAAAAACAAAAGAGTTATTAGGGCAAGCTAATTTAATCATTACCTTAGGAACAACTTGGTGGCCAATGGATTATGTCCCTAGAAGACCACAAATAATTCAATTTGATGCTATTAAAGAGAATATTGGTGCAACCCACCCGGTTGATTTAGGTATTGTTGGCGATTTGAAACTTTCTCTTCAATCATTAATAAAAGAGATTCCACAACAAAATAAGCAAGCCTGGAAGAAAAGAATTAATAAAGCTCACCAAGCTTGGTTGGAATCTCTAGAAGAAAAGATTCAAGTTACTGAACCTCCTTTATCACCCCAATCAATTATTCAATCTATTAGTCAGCAGATAGCAAATAATGAAGTTATTGCACTTGATTCTGGCGATAATGTTATTTGGTTTGGAAAATATTTTGCAAATCATTGCCAAGATATATTAATTTCTGGTACTTGGCGAACTATGGGATTTGGGCTTCCAGCAGCTTTAGTCGCTAAAATTAATCGTCCTCAAGATCCTGTTACCTGTATCATCGGTGATGGTGGAATTGGCATGGTATTAGGAGAGATTTTAACAGCAGTCAGATATCAATTACCAGTTAGAATTATAGTTTTAAATAATGGCACCTTATCTATGGAAAAAAACCGCATGCTTATTGCTAATCTTCAACCTGAAGAAGTTGATTTAACTAACCCAGATTTCGTTAAATTAGCAAAAACATGCGGTGCACAGGGGCTTAGAGCAACAAGTATTAATGAATTAAATGAAATTCTTGAACAAACAAAAGAACCTCAACAACCGGTATTAATTGATATACCAACCGCCACCCCAATTGCTCCTGGTCTTAAGCTGCAATAAAAGATACGGGAGTAAAATATATTCTTATTGCTCCCATTTAATAACTCTTTTTTCTAGCCAAACAATTAGATAATATAGTACTCCAGCCAAAATCGAAAGAATAATTACACTGGTCATTACTAAGCTTAACTTAAAGACCTGACCACCATAGACAATTAAGTAACCTAGTCCTGCTTGGGAAACAAGAAATTCTCCAACAATGGTTCCTACTAATGAAAGCCCTATATTTACTTTTAAAGCTGCAAAGATAGTTGGTAAGTTTTCAGGCAAGACAACTTTCTTAAATATTTGTAACCTACTAGCTCCTAAAGTTTTAAGTAATTTAACCTTATTCTTATCTGTTTCACGAAAACCATTATAAACCATCATAATTGTTACAATTACCGAAATTAAGAGAGCCATACCAATAATAGCTTGACTACCATTGCCTAGCCAAATAATTAATATTGGTCCTAAAGCCATTTTAGGCAACGCATTAAGTACAACGATATATGGTTCAAAGATACGGGAAAGATAATCAGACCACCAAAGAGTAATAGCAATTAATAAACCAGAGCCGGCACCAATAGAAAAGCCGGCTAAGGTTTCATAGACCGTAGTCCATACATGTTTAAATAATTGACCATTAAGAGCCATCTTATAAATTGTCTTCATGATTTCTGTTGGGTAACTTGTGATAAAAGGGTCAACAATCCGGTATTTAGCTGCTAGTTCCCACCCAACAGTGAATACTATTAAAATCATTAATTGTAGAACCTTAATGCTAAAGTCCTTTAATCTCATTCTTTTTAAATATTCACCATGTTCCTCAGTAACTGCTCCTTTGGTTAGAACTTCATTATAGATGTCCTTCAATCTTTTAAACATAAACATCCAACTCCTCCCAAATAGAGTTAAAGTAATTACTAAACTCTGACGCTTCTCGTGCCTTAAAAGTAGAATATTTTCCATCAATTGTTAAATCAATATTATATTCTTCTTTAACCTTGCCAGGTCGTTCAGTAAAGACTAATACACGATCAGACATTGCAATTGCTTCAGCAATATCATGAGTAACTAAGACTACTGTCTTTTTTTCATCACGAAGAATTTGGGCGACTTCGTCTTCTAATGCTAATTTAGTATGATAATCTAAAGCAGAAAATGGTTCATCTAAAAGTAGAATTTCTGGTTCAAATACTAATGTCCTAGCTAAAGCAACCCGTTGTCTCATGCCTCCAGAAAGTTGAGTTGGATAGTAATCTTCAAATCCATCTAAGCCATAATCAGCTAATAGTCTTCTCGCTTTATTCTCTGTCTTAGCATTAAGTTCCCCTTTCAGTTCTAACCCTAATAACACGTTATCTAAAATAGTTCGCCAAGGAAAAAGATAGTCCTCTTGTAGCATGTAGCCTATTTTCTCGTTAACCCCATTAATTGGTTCATTGTCAACTATTACTTGCCCACTGGATGGAGATAACAGACCAGCTAGCAGTGACAGTGATGTCGTCTTCCCACAACCACTTGGCCCTACTAAACTAACAAATTCGTTCTCTTTAATAGTAAAGGAAAGATTTCGTAATGCCTCGGTCTCTTCTACTTGGGTATGATACTTCATCCCCACCTCCTTAAACTCGATTTTATTCATTTCTGCTCCTCCTCTACTTTGAATTCTTAATTGTATTCTTTGCAAACTCTGGATTTACAATATTATCATAATCTACTTTCTCTTCTAACTCACCTGCTTCAATAATAATATCTTGCCAATAATCTAATTCTGAACGATCTAATGATGGATTGTAAGCCCAAGTATCTTGGTCTTTATATCTCTTAATAACTTTTACTAAGATATCAAAGTCTAAATTAGGAAAAGAAGGTCTGATAACTTCAGCAATTTCTTCTGGTGTATGAGAATAAGTCCATTGTTGTGCACAATAGATAGCATCAGTGAACTTTTGAATAACTTTTGGATTCTCAGCAATATAGTTTTTACGTGCCATATATACAGTATATGGAAGATTCCCTCCTAATTCTCCGAAAGAAGCTACTACATGCCCAGCACCCATCTTCTCTAGTTGAGAAGCTTTTGGCTCAAATAATTGAACAAAATCACCTAAACCATTTTTAAAGGCTGGTGCATTAGCTGTAAAGTCTAAGTTAGTAATAATTTCAACATCTTCAAAAGGTTCAATCCCATTATGGCGCAGAGTATATTCCATAACCATCTCTGGTGCACCACCAGGACGGTTACCTATGATTGTCTTTCCCCTTACATCCTCTAAACTAAAATTAGGCATCGGCTTTCTTGCCACTAGGAAAGAACCTGCTCTTTGCGTTAGCTGAGCAAAGTTAACTAAGTAATTATCTGCTCCTTCTTGATAAATATAAATCGTAGGTTCTGGACCAATAAGTGCTATATCAGCATGATTAGCCATTAAGGTAGTAGCTGCCTTATCACCACCCCACGCCGTTGATAATTCAACTTCTAATTCCTCATCTCCAAAAAAATCTTTATGTAAAGCTACATATTGTGGTGCATAAAAGATTGAATGCACTACTTCACTTAATCTAACCTTAGTCTTAGCAATACCGACCATGCTAGATGCTAAAAGTAAAGCAATGACTAAACCAATAGTTAATACTCTTTTCATCTAATCTCCTCCTTCTTTTTTATAATTCTATACTTATATTATGCAAGAAAGTTTTATCTGTGCATAAAAAAGAGCAAGCAGATTTAATCTGCTTGCCCTAACATTTCTATTCAGTTAAAATATCTAATTAAAGATCCACGCTACCAATAAACTCTCCTTTTTCAAGAAATTCATAATCATTTCTAAGTGCTTTAAAAAAGGCAAATATAGAAAAGATCATAAAGAGCATAAATGGAAAAGCTCCAGCAATTGATGCCGTTTGTAATGCTGAAAGACCACCAGCTAATAACAAAATAGCTGCTACTAAACCTTCCGCCACTCCCCAGGTTACCTTAACCTTTGTTGAAGGATTCAAAGTACCATGAGAGGTTAACATTCCCATTACAAAAGTTCCTGAGTCAGCAGAAGTAATAAAGAATGTGCCGATTAATATAGTTGCTATTAGACTCATTATGCTTCCTAGTGGAAATTTACCTAAGGTCACAAAGAAAGCAGAAGCTATATCAGCCTTAACCGGACCAACAATTCCACCAGCACCAAACTGTTCAAGCCAGATAGCTGAGCCACCCATAACTGCTAACCAAAGAAAACTTACAATTGTAGGTAAGAATAATGTACCGATAACAAACTCCTTAATAGTCCGTCCCCTAGAAATTCGAGCAATAAATCCACCTACAAATGGAGTCCATGCAATCCACCATGCCCAGTAAAAGATAGTCCACCAGCCTGGCCAAGGATTCTGCTTAACTGGACTAGTAAAGAAGCTCATATCAAAGATATTTTGAAAATACCCGCCTATACCCTGAGCAAGAAGATCAAAGATAAAGATAGTAGGACCAACAATGATCATTAATAGTAATAAGAGTGAGCCTAAAGAAATATTTATATTACTTAATATCTTAATCCCTTTGTCTAGCCCTGTTACAGCCGAAAGAATGAAAGCTCCAGTTACTATTCCTATAAGAATTACTGCCGTCACATTATTATTGGGAATACCAAATAAAACATTAAGACCACTATTAATCTGCTGTGCACCTAATCCTAATGAAGTAGCAATCCCAAATAAAGTCGCAAACACAGCCAATATATCGAATACTTTACCTGTTAATCCTTTTACACCTTTCTTGCCTACCAAAGGATATAATGTAGAACTAGGTAATTGAGGCATCCCTCTTCTAAAACCAAAATAAGCAATCATCATCCCAAAGAGAGAATACAACGCCCATGGATGTAAGCCCCAATGGAAAAAAGCATAACGAATCGCCAACAAAGCTGATTCAGCTGTCTGCCCTTCACCAAACGGAGGACTAGCATAATGATAAATAGGTTCAGCTACTCCCCAAAATACAAGTCCAATTCCCATACCAGCACTAAATAACATAGCAAACCAAGACCTTTTACTAAACTCTGGCTCTTCATCTGGTTTTCCTAGCTTAATCTCTCCATACTTACTTAATCCTACTACTAATGTCACAACTAAGACTGCCGACACGAATATGAGATAAAGCCAACCAAACTTACCAACTAAAAAGTCAAATACACCATTTACCGCCTTCCCAAAACTTTCATTAGCCACGATACCCCAAATAATTAAGATACCCGAAATGATCGCTGAAGGCCAAAAAACCGCTGAATCTATCTTAATCATTTGACTTGAAACATTAGTTTCTTTCTCTGTCCCTGGCATAATTACATCACTCCTTTAAGTTATTTGAAAATTATCAGTAATCAGTGTTAGTAGTCATCATAAATTTGTAACCATTCTTAATTTCAACCTTAGTCTTAATCTTAGTCTTAGCCTTAATCTTAACCTTAGCCTTAGCCTTAATATTGCATAAATTTTCTGAAAATTTATGGTAAAAAAAGATTTTATTGTATATTTCTATCTTTGATGCAGCTAAATAACTAACCTATCACTCTTGGCTGCCTTAATATAATTAGTACAATACTGATCATTACCAAGTAATGTATCCGATGCTATAGCAAGTGACATAATCTTATCATCTAATGGATCCATAATCGCGCTATCCAAGCCTCTACTCATTGCCAATACCAAATAAGCTTGATTCAACAGCTGTCTTTCTGGTAATCCATGAGAGATATTACTTAACCCACAAGTAATATGTACTCCTTCATATTTAGTAGCAATCTCCTCAATTGCATTTAGAATATGCAGACCCATTTCTCCATCTGTTCCTATTGGTTGAATAATTGGATCAACATAGATATCTTCTAAAGAAATACCATCGGCTGTTAAATCATCAATCAGCTTAGAAGCCACTCTAATTCTATCATCAGCATCACTCGGCATACCGCTATCATCCATTGCTAAAGCAACTACCGCTGCATCATATTCTTTGAGTAATGGTAAAATTTCATTATATCTCTCCTCTTCAGCTGTAATTGAGTTAACAATCGCCTTCCCTTCATGAGCTGCTAAGCCTCGTTTAAGTACTTCTGGACTTGGACTGTCTATGCAAAGTGGGACATCAACAACCTCCTGTACAGTCTCAACTAACCATTCTAAAGCTTCTGCTTCTTCTCTAATTAAAGTTCCACAATTAACATCAATAAAAGCAGCCCCAGCCTCTTCCTGTTCTTTAGCTAACTTCTGAATAAAGTCTGCATCTCTTTCTTTAACTGCTGGCTCCACTTCATCACGACTAGTATTAATCAACTCTCCAATAATTATCATTAGCTTTAACCTCCTTGCCATAGTTCCTTACATAAAGTGGTTTCTAATCACCATTTGTTCCGGTGGAACAGTGATAAAGTCTTGATCCCAATCTTGATTCAACAACTTTTCTACCATTCTAAGCGAACCATTCACTTCTTTATAATTTAAGTCCAAATAGTTAGCAACCTTACGAGAATAGTCCTTATATTTACTTAAATCACCGACTTCAGTATTAATAAATACCAACTGTTCATAATTCTTATACTCTTCCTCAATTATCC
Organism: Candidatus Frackibacter sp. WG13; assembly: GCF_900114655.1. Classification (GTDB taxonomy): domain Bacteria; phylum Bacillota; class Halanaerobiia; order Halobacteroidales; family Acetohalobiaceae; genus Frackibacter. The sequence continues at coordinate 35,352 of NZ_FOTT01000008.1, read as the reverse complement.
ATTGGGCTGTTTCTTCATCATATTGTTCAGCATAATCTTGATAATTTGCGTAAGGATCTCCTCCATGATCAATCCAACCTTTACTTAGATAAATAGTCCCAGGGCTCTGTCTAAATTTTTTATTATATTCTTCTCTAGATCCGAGAAGAATACTAATACAATCATGAACTCTTGGTATAACTAAGGTTTTATCTTTACTATGAAGCCCTGCAATACTATTTGAACAGAGACCATAACCTAATAAGATGGTGTTATGATTTCGTGTTTCATTAATAGCTTCCTGCAACTTCTCTTTAAGACGTCCCGGTTGACGATGTAATGCATATTTTAAAAATTTAGTCTCAACATTATTAGGCAAGATTGATAAAATTTCATCTTGAATAGTCTGACAAGCAATTATTTTAGTCATCTTAGTTTCGGTCTCCCCATAGCAACAATTTCAATCCTACTCTCTAAGTATAGATCATCATTAACTCTATCAACCTGTGAAAAACTACTATAAACATCCTCATGTTCTAGCATTACTTTGATATCTGTAACTCCTGAAAGCTCAACGCGTTGTCTAACATATTTTTCTCCTTTATTCTTAGCATAATCAACTGCTTTTTCTAATTCAACAAAACCTTTTGCCTCCCACGGAGCATGAACTACATAGCCGATCTCGGCTCCTGGTTTAATTAAAATCTTAATTCTTTCTATAACTTTACTAGTAACAGTTCCTACTGCATTAGCTACTTCAGAATGTTCTGGTATCTCTAATGATGTATTACATCGTTTTGAAATTTGAGGAAAATAAGCTTCTACTGGTGCACCAATAGCAATAATAGGTACTTTAATTGATGCTGAAAAATCAATTAATGTCTCTTCCTTACCTTTCTTAAACATTTCCTCTAATAAAAACTCTACTAATGACCCTGATTGCCACTTAAAATCTATTCCTTGATTTTTAATGAACATTTCTGTAACTACTAAAGCTATCTTGTAATAAATTTCTTCATAAACTGCTTCTATAAAGTCCTTAACTTCAACATTGTACCTTTTAGCAGCAATCTCTACTCCTACTTTAGCTGCTTGTTTATCCCATCTGTCTAATCTTCCTGCTGCATGTAATATATCCGTAGGAGTCAAAGAAGCTCTATGGATAGAACCAACATTAACTAAACGTTCCCACGGTAATAAGTTAGGGTCTTTATCTAACCTTTTTCCTAAATGGTATAGAGATTGAGGTTCTTCCTTAATTATATCAAGCATTTTAGCTTCAGTCCTAGTTAAGTCTATATTTAATGGTTCTTTAATAAAGGTTAGAATATCAAATGGCTGTGAATTAATTGGAAAATATTCTTCCTTTCTAATTTCAAATAGCTGTTCTCCTAAATGTTCATATTCCTCTACAATCCAGGAAAGAGGAAATACACGCTGGGGACCAACCTGAAGTAAACCATCTTTAGAAACCTGCACATAACTGTCGCCACCTATACCTATAGTAGCGATATCCACTGCTTGAACCCGGGTTAGCCAACCACCAACCATAGCTCCATCTTGATTAAGGCTTGGTCTTCCTTCTTCCAAAAGTGCTACATCAGTAGTGGTACCGCCCATATCTACTACAACTCCATCCTCTATATCAGTAAGGTAAGTAGCACCAATTAGACTAGATGCCGGCCCAGAGAGTACAGTCTCAATCGGTTTTTCTCTAGCTATCTCTTCGCCAACTAAACTTCCATCACCTTTAACAATCATTAAAGGAGCATCTATCTTCTTGTCAGCCATACTCTTCTTCACTGCATCTATTAATTCGGCAATAATTGGAATTAAACGAGCATTCAGCACAGCTGTAGATGTTCTTTCATGCATACCCAGTGAAGAAGTTAATTCATGACCACAAACCACTGGATAATCAGTTAACTCCTGAACTAATTCCTTAACCTTCTCTTCATGCTCAGGATTTCTAACGCTGAGATAACCAGAAACTGCGAATGCATCTACCTTACCTTGGATAGAATTAATTACTTCTTTAACTTCAGCTAAATCTAACTCTTCCTTAGGCTTACCTTTTATGTTATGACCACCTTTAACCTGAACAACATGTTCCGTCGGTAGATTACGGTCAGGTTCAAATCCAATTAGGATTAACCCTACTTCACATCCCTGTCCTTCAACAGTAGCATTAGTAGCCAAAGTGGTAGAAAGAGATACCATCTTAATATCATTAAAATCTATCTTTTCAAGGTTATTAATACATTCATTAATGCCTATTGATAGGTCCTGACGAGTAGTAAGGGCCTTAGCCTTGTCATATATAACCCCTTCATCAACATCCATAACTACGCCATCAGTATAAGTCCCACCAGTGTCAATCCCCAGTGCTATTTCCATAAACCATCCTCCTCAATTTACAGATAGAAAGCTAATCTTCCCTAGTTAATTAAGAATCTTAGATAATAGAGTCTTTGCATCGATTAATTATGCTTGAAATTTCCTTAAAGATCTAAACTTTCTTCAGCTTTTTGTACAACCTCATTAAGCTTTTGTACAACTTCATCAGAAAGCGGCTCTGGTTCATAATTCTCTAAAATATCAATAACTTTTTCATTAGCTCGTTCCGTTAATGTTTTCTTACCATCTTTTTGCCATTCACCATATCGCTTGCGTTGTAATAAGTCTGGGTACCATGTCTCCTTTTTAAAGTTCTCCATAGTATGTTCATGAGCTAGGAAGTGTCCTCCAGGCCCAATTTCATCAATTACATCTAATGCTAAAGTCTCTTCATTAACTTCTATTCCTTTAACTACCCTTCTAGCTATACCAATTAAATCATCACAAATTGCTAAATTCTCTAGTGAACCAGTATTCCCATGCTCAATATAACCAACATCATGATTCAAATTAGCCCCTGATTGAGCAGTGATTAAGATAGATAAGGCATCTTCAATTGCTGCTTGTTCATCAACTACTTTTGAATCAGTACAACCACAGGTTCCAAACATTGGTATTTGCAGGAAGTGAGCCATATCAGCTAAAGCAGCCTGCATTAAATGAAATTCAGGTGCACCATAAGAGAAAATAGTAGTTTCCATGTCCATTATTGTAAATACTCCACCCATAATAAATGGATTTCCTTCATTTGTTTGTTGATTAAGTACTAACCCACTTAAACTTTCAGCTAAACCATTAGCCATTGCCCCAGCTAATGTTGCTGGTACTGTTCCCCCAGCCATAATACAAGGTGTGTAAACAACAGGTAACGATTTCTTACCCGCTAATACTAATTTTGTCGATGCATCATTATCATGCTGAAGCGGAGAAATCGGTTCAGCATAAAGAGTCATAAATGGTCGCTGCCTTAATTCTTCTTCTCCTCCGGCGACTATTTCACACATCTTAATAATATCTGCATAACCTTCAACATCAGTAGCAGTTGTAACTATTGGCTTAGATGTATTTAAGATTTGAGCTCGAAATTGGTAACGATCATAAATTGGTTGTGGTACATCCTGTACAATTCCTAAGGACATAACAAAGTCAAGATTAGGTAAAGCATCAATTACTTTAGTAGCCATGCTTACCGTCTCTTCACTAGCCTTTATTCTTTCTTGAGTATATGGGTCAATAAAATGTGGAGTATCAGAACCAGTACCAAAATAAGCATTACTTCCTTCTAATCTTAATGCTGGCTCTTTAGTTCTACTATTATATAAAGTTACCCGTGAAGGTACCGTTCTTAAAGCCTTTTCTACTAACTTAGTTGGAATTCTTACGCGATTGCCATCAACCCAACATCCAGCTTCATCTAAAATTTCTAATGCTTCATCATAGTGATACACAACTCCGGTACGTTCTAAAATTTCCATTGCTGCTGATAAGATCATCTGGCATTGTTCTTCGGTAAGTACTTCTAAAACCATCGAATTATTGGCCTTAAAGTTACTTCTCATCATAAACAAATCTCCCCTTTCACAAATTATCTGCTTTAAACAAACTATTTACATTTAAATTTTTAAATCATTTTTATAATTTTAAACTATTAACCGATTAGCTCTAGAGCTTTATCTTTAGCTGAAGCAGCATCCGCAGACCAACCATCTGCACCTGTCTCTTCAGCAAAATCTGGTGTTACTGGTGCGCCACCAACTATAATTTTTACTGAATCTCTTAATCCTTCTTCTTCTAAAAGCTCTATCGTATTCTGCATTTCTAACATAGTTGTTGTTAATAAAGCACTCATTCCTACTACATCTGGCTCATGCTCTTTGACAGCTTCTACAAATTCTTCCGGGTCTACATCTGTTCCTAAATCTATTACTTCTAAACTAGCACTTTCCATCATCATGCCTACTAGGTTCTTACCGATATCATGTAAATCACCAGCAACTGTACCTAACAATACTTTGCCTTCTGATGAAGTGTCTCCTTCCGCGAGTAAAGGATTAACTAACTCTACCCCGGCTTTCATTGATTTAGCAGCCATCATCACTTCGGGTACAAACATATCTCCAGCTTTAAATCGCTGACCAACTACCTTCATACCACCAATTAAACCCTTCTTAATGATATCTGTAGGTTCTGCTCCTTCATCAATAGCTGTCTGAGTAAGTTCCGTTACCTCTTCAACATTACCCTTAATCACAGAATTACTTAACTTTTCAAAATCAGCCATTATTCATTCCTCCTTTTGATTGGTCTCTTTTATTGTTTACTCATTTCTCGCTTAACAGCATTTTTAACTATTTCATCTAATTTCTTTTGAATTTCTTCTGAAAGTGGTTCTGGTTTATGTTCAACAAGAATTTCTTGTGTCTTATCAATAACTCTATCACCCATAGTAGTTGCTCCTGCAGCTTTCCATCCAGGATATCGTTGGCGATTGATTAACTCCGGGAACCAAGTTTCATTTTTAAAGTGTTTTTGAGTATGTTCTTGACCAAGGAAATGACCACCTGGGCCTACAGCGTCTACTACATCTGTAGCTAATGTTTCATAATTGACATCAATTCCTCTCATAAATCGCTTAACCATACCGATTATCTCATTACCCATTACTAACTGATATAATGAACCTGTAGATCCATATTCAGTATATCCTACATCATGAACTACATTTGCACCAGCTTCTGCAGCAATTAAAATACTCATCGCTGATTCAGCTGCTGCCTGACCATCAAGCGTACAAGAATCTGTACAACCAGCAGTTCCAAAGACCGGAATTCCCATATAGTGTGCAACTTCAGCAATTCCTGCCTGTAAAGCTAAAAACTCTGGCGAACCATATGAGAAGACAGTACTCTTCATATCTACAATCGTATATACTCCTCCCATAATAAATGGATTCCCTTTATTTAAATGCTGATTAGCAACTAAACCAACTAAACTGTCAGCTACACCTAACGCTATTGTAGATGCCAATGTCGCTGGAGCAGTCCCTCCTGACATAATACAAGGAGTATAAATAATAGGTAGTTTATGCTTACCAGCATAAGTAGCTTTAGCAATCGCTTCTTCCGAATGAACTAATGGTGGCGTTGGCTCTGAATAAAGTGCAATAAAAGGCTTCCTTTGTAACTCTTCCATACCACCGGCTACTACTGCTGCCATCTCAATAATATCTTCATACTGATCTATATCAAAACCCCAGTGGAAGATCGGCTTAGTAGTATTGCGTACCATAGCATCAAATGAATGAATATCCGAAATACCTGTTTCCACATCCTTAGGAGTTCCCAAATCCATTACATAATCAATATTCGGCAAGTAATCACAGACCTTAGCTACATCTGCCTTATCTTCTTTTTTAGGATCTCTTCTTTCTCCAGTTTCGGGATCCCTATAATAATTATTTGTAGGTCCTGGACCGAAGTAAGTATTATGTCCCTCGGCAATTATCTTTCGACTTCCATTACGGTCATAAAAGACTACTCTTTCAGGTGCTGAATTGACCGCTTCTTGTGTTACACCTGAAGGAATTCGTACCCGATTGCCATCAACCCAACATCCAGCGTCTTCTAGCACTTCAAGTGTTTCTTCATCGTGAACAATAGCACCAGTCTTCTCTAAAATTTCAAGAGCAGCCAAATAAATAGCCTTTCTTTCTTCTTCACTTAATGAAGAAAAGTTAACTGTTTTATTCACAATCGAATTTGACCTAACCATCTTTTCCACAACTGATCTCCCCTTTCACAGTTTATCTAATTTAAACAAAGTATTTATATTTAATCCTTTAATCTTCTTTCTAATTTTGAACTATTAACCGATTAGCTCTAGGGCTTTATCTTTAGCTGAAGCAGCATCCGCAGACCAACCATCTGCACCTATCTCTTCAGCAAAATCTGGTGTTACTGGTGCGCCACCAACTATAATTTTTACTGAATCTCTTAATCCTTCTTCTTCTAAAAGCTCTATCGTATTCTGCATTTCTAACATAGTTGTTGTTAATAGAGCACTCATTCCTACTACATCTGGTTGATGTTCTTTGACAGCTTCTACAAATTCTTCCGGGTCTACATCTGTTCCTAAATCTATTACCTCTAAACTAGCACTTTCCATCATCATGCCTACTAGGTTCTTACCGATATCATGTAAATCACCAGCAACTGTACCTAACAATACTTTGCCTTCTGATGAAGTGTCTCCTTCCGCGAGTAAAGGATTAACTAACTCTACCCCGGCTTTCATTGATTTAGCAGCCATCATCACTTCGGGTACAAACATATCTCCATCTTTAAATCGCTGACCAACTACCTTCATACCACCAATTAAACCCTTCTTAATGATATCCGTAGGTTCTGCTCCTTCATCAATAGCTGTCTGAGTAAGTTCCGTTACCTCTTCAACATTACCCTTAATTACAGAATTACTTAACTTTTCAAAATCAGCCATTATTCATTCCTCCTTTTGATTTGAGTTATTGATTCCTTTACTTTAAAATTAACTATAATCATAATTTTCAAACTTTTTTAATTATTTTAAGCTTTATTCACCTCTCTTTTTTGAATCTGCAAATATAAAATTTATCTCATAATATTTTAAGTGCAAATTCCATGCCATCTTTAGCACTTAATAATAATAAAATAGATTTTTTGCTAAATAGTTGTAATCATAGGAAGTATAACCTGTTATCAAATTCTTATCTTATCATTAAAAGTTCAAAAAATTAAAATTTATATATCAAAATGAGAATTAATCGTGTTTACTTAAAGGTCAAGCCTATTATATCAAGATATATAATAACTATTATCATTTTGAAATAAAATCTCATAATGAGAATGTATTTTTTAGTAAAAATAAAAAAATGACATCTCGCTTTGAGATATCATTCACAAATAAATCTTCAGTTATGCTTAACAATAGAGGCTTTAAAGAACTTTCTTCTCTTTTTGAGATTCTATATCGATTTGAGATTCTTCTATGTTAAATTTCTTTAGTTTTCTATATAACGTAGCTCTTCCAATACCTAAAGCTTTAGCTGCTTTCTCTTTGGCTTTACTAGTTATACCAAACTTCTTCAATGCTTCAATAATTGCTCTTTTTTCTAACTCATTAATAGTAGGAATATTAGAAAAATTACTATTTTCTGCTTGATTGCTTTTAATTCTTTTGGGAAGACTTTTTTTCGTAATATATCTAGCAGTTTCAAGATTAACTGCATACTCAATAGTATTCTCTAGCTCGCGAACATTTCCAGGCCAAGAATAATTAACTAATTCCCGCTTTACCTCCTCTGTAAAACCTGTAATCTCTTTATTTAACAAATTAGAATACTTCTTCAAAAAAGAATGCAGTAATAAACAGATATCTTCTTCTCGTTCTCTCAATGGTGGTATATAAAATGGAATAACATTCAATCTATAAAACAAATCCTTTCTAAACTCATCTTCTTCAACCATCTTTTCTAAATTCTGATGAGTCGCTGCAATAATTCTTACATCAATATCAATAGATTTAACTCCACCTACTCTTTCTATCTGCTTACTTTCAATCACCTTTAACAATTTAACTTGAAAGTGTAGAGGCATATCCCCAATTTCATCTAAAAAGATCGTCCCTTTATGAGCAATTTCAAATTTTCCAGGCTTCCCTCCCTTTTTAGCTCCAGTAAAGGCTCCTTCTTCATAACCAAATAACTCTGATTCTAATAATGACTCAGGGATAGCAGCACAATTTACATTAACAAAAGCCCCTGAACTTCGATCACTTTCTTCATGAATCGCTTTAGCAAACATACTTTTCCCGGTGCCACTTTCGCCACGAATTAAGATTGTTGAATCGGTTTTAGCTACTCGCTGCATCTGTTTTTTAACTTTAATGATCTGATTGCTTGTTCCTTTAATATCATCAAAAGTAGTCTTTTTATTCTCAGCAATAATTTCATTAGCTAAACGCTTCATTTCATCTAATTTTCTAAAAGAAATAGTAGCTCCTAAAACATTACCATTATCTTTAATTAAAGTAACATTACAGATAAGATTAATTTTCGTATTCCCTTTTGTATATTCTGTCTTTATCTCAAAATAATTGGATTCTTCTTCCTCCATATTATTAAACACCTTATCTAAATCTAACTCCGAAAAGAAAGTATTAATATGTTCTCCTACTTGTGCTGAACTGATATTTAGGATTTTTTTAGCTGATTGATTTATATGCGTTATTCTTCCCACAGCATTAGTCGCAATAATTCCCTCATGTACCGAATTAATTACTGCTCTAAATTTATTAGCTATAACTGTAATTCTACTCTTCATCTCTCTTTCTCCTAAACTACTAGCTAAAAATTGTGAAACTTTTCTTAAAAAAGTAATTAAACTTAAACGCTCCTCAATTAAATTTTGACGCTGTTTCTCATTAAAAGCCATTAAGGAAAGAGAACCTATCGTTTCATCTTCGAAATTAATTGGGCACATAATCACAGACCATACTGGACAGTCATCCTTGCAGTTGCTACATAATTCACTGTTCTTAGTATCTTCAACAACTAAAGCTTTATCTGGATTATTGAGTAAATAGTGAGTCATTGACCCCGGTTGGTACTGAGTACTTACCTCTCCTTGATACTTTCCAGTTCCGGCTACTACTTCCAAATCATTATCGATTATCGCCACTTCATAATCTAAAACAGCTGCAAAAGCATCAGCTACTTGTTGAATAAAAAGCTTCACATCTTTTAATTGAACCATATCAAAACCTCCTTTTTATCAAAAAATTATGAATATTCAAAAGAAATTTACCTTACAGTTCAATTTCTACAAATACTTAATAAACTCCTTTATTACCTAAATTTTGATTAATAAGAGTCGAGTAAAACATAGATTTTCTAAATATAAAAAGCTCTTACTTATATCTAGTAATATAAGCAAGAGCTAGAGTTAATTTAATCTTTATTATTTTAAATTATCCATGAATTGCCATACCAAATATATCCTCAGCTGCTTCTAAAACTGATTCTGCTAAAGTTGGATGGGCATGAATTGTATTTACTATATCATTTATAGTTAATTTCTTCTTTACTGCTAAAGCAATTTCATGAATCAAATCAGAAGCATGGGGTCCCATAATATGTCCGCCTAAAATCACTTTACTTTCGGAATCTGCAATAATCTTGACTAATCCTTGTGTTTTATTAAGCGTTACTGCTTTACCATTTCCTTTAAAGAAAAATTTACCGATTTTAACATCCAGGCCTTGTTCCTCAGCCTCCTGAGTATTTATTCCGACACTAGCTACCTCAGGGTGGGTAAAAATAGTATTAGGTACCACTCTATATTCCATCTCTTTCTCTTCACTTAAAATATTCTCAACTGCTACTATCCCTTGTTTAGAAGCCACATGAGCTAATTGAATTTTATTAGTAACATCTCCAATCGCATAAATTCCATTAACTTCTGTCTTTAAATATTCATCAACTGAAATAGCACTGTTTTTAGTCTCTAATCCAATAGCTTCTAAGTTCAATCCACCTACATAAGGCTTTCTGCCAATAGCCAAAAGTGCCATCTCTGCTTCCAAAGTATCACCCTCTACTAAGTTAGCCTCAATTCCTTGTTCAATAGTTTTGATGTCTTTAATCTTAGTTTCCGGTTTAAATTTAATCCTAGCTCTCTTAAAAGCACGAGCTAAATTTTGACTAATCTCTTCATCCTCTGTTGGTAATAATCTAGGCATTACGTCTACAAGAGTAACCTTAACTCCTGCCGTAGCAAAGATTGAAGCAAACTCACACCCAATTACTCCAGCACCTACGATCAACAAACTTTTAGGCAATTCATCTAGATTTAATATTTCCTTACTAGTAACCACTTTATCACCATCATAATTGAAGTCATCTAAAATGATCGGTTGCGAACCAGTAGCAATAATTACATTATCCGCTTTAACGTTAGTAACTTCATCATTACCATCTATCTTTAATAAGTTTTTGCTTTGAAAAGAAGCAGTTCCAGAAATAACATCAATTTCATTCTTCTTCATTAAGTACTCAATACCTTTAACTAACTGACTAACTTTACGATCTTTATTCTTAGAAACACTCTGCCAGTCAATCTCAAAATCATCAACTTTAACACCAAAACGCCGAGCATTTTTAACATTACTTATTACATCACAGGTAGCAGTTAGAGCTTTAGTCGGAATACAACCTCGATTTAAACAGGTTCCACCTAATTCATCTTTCTCAATCAAGCATACATCTGCACCTAATTGAGCAGCCTTAATAGCGGCTACATAACCTCCTGGCCCACCCCCAATAATAGCAATATCATATTCTTGCATGATTTTTTAAGCCTCCTTATAAACTTATAATTCAATCTTATATCCGATCCTTGTAGTTAATAATCTTGTATGACTAATTGCTAACACCAAAAATTTCACAATGCTCTTAATATAATAATTTTTACCAAACTTCACTATCGCCTATTTAATTTCCTCATCCTTAACCTTAGCCTTAACCTGCATTTTTCTGGGCTTCACTGTCTCGCCCAGCCTACAAGTCAAGGCTGGGCGCAAGCCTATGTTAAACTCTACTTCTAATTCAAAAGCTCTTTTCTGGGCTTCACTGTCAACTGTCAACTATCAACTGTCAACTAATACACCCTATCTTTTATAATTCCATTCCTTACTATTATACTTTTTTTCTGCTAGCTCTTGAGCTAATTTTAACTCTTTATCAGTTAGCCTACCTTCTTCTAAAGTAATATCTAGTCCTTTTTCCATACCTTTTTTAAAAGCGTCTATTAAACCTTCTAAATTAAACTTCTTTCCACTAGCTTCATGAATAGTAGTCGCTTTTTTAGTAAATATCTCTTTAAATCTTTTCCTTCTTCTTTCATTTTTAAAATTAAGAAGAGAGAATAATTTATCTATATCTTGAGTATGAAGTATTGAGCCGTGCTGCAAGATGACTCCATCTCTTCTTGTTTGAGCACTACCAACTATTTTTTTATCATCAACTGTTATTTCATACCAAGATGGGGCATCAAAGCAAGCTGCACTCTGACTCTTTTCTTTCTTCTCTTTATCAGCTAAAGATATCATTTCAGCATTAACCCCTAATTCTTGTAATCCAGCTAGCAATCCTTGACTAATTATCTTATAAGATTCAATTACCGAATCTGGCAAAAAGTCAAATTCTTCAGCAATTAATAAGCTATAAGTTAATTCATCATCATGTAAAACTGCTCTTCCTCCGGTTAAACGTCGAACAATATCTATTCCTTCTTCTTCACAAGCAACAGTATTCACCTCTTGCTCTAAACTCTGAAAATAACCTAAAGAAATAGCTGCTGGCTCCCACCCATAAAACCTAATAGTCGGAGGAGCTTCACCAGCTTTAATACTTTCCATTACAGCTTCGTCTAAAGCCATATTCATTGCCCCATCAGAATAACCGGTATATAATAAACGCCATTTCATTTTACTCATTATTAAACACCAACTGACTTTCATTTACCGCCTCTTCTATTTCTTCAAATTCTAATGAACGAGGATAATTATAAATAATACCACCTGGTTTTTCATTATAATAAGGCCGATTACAATCGGGACAGCCTATTGTTTCAAACGCTTTACCATCACTTAACAACTGTTTTAGCTCTTCATTCTGTATATCAATATTAATTAACTTGCCGTTACTAAAAATAAAGTTATTTAATTTGAAATTATGCTTATAAATTAAATAATTAGCTATTTGAACCCGTCGATACTTGCCTATGTCTGGACGTGGATGATCGGCTAACTTAGTTCCTGATAAAGGAGTAAAAGCAAAAATACCCGTTTTTACTTTTAATTCTTTCAATTCAACTAATAATTTTATTATTTCTGCCTCGTTTTCTCCTAGACCAACAATTATATGAGTAGAAATTTTCCCTGGAAATTTTTTAGCTGCTCTAATCAATAGTTGATACCTTTCGTAATAAGAACCACCTTTAATCTCCTGATATTTAACAGGACTAACTACATCTAAAGCAATATTAACTCTATCAGCACCTGCAGATAATAATTATTTAACTTCTGCTAAAGAATTAACTTTTTTAGAAACGCAAGTTGGTAGACCTACTTTTTCTTTTAACTGTCTTAAAAAATCAACTGATAATTTCTTTTCTGATGGAGTGTCTACTACTTGTATGCAGGTTCTTTTTAACTTATTATCCTTAGCTGCCAAAGATAAATTATCAATAATATCTTCTTGCTTAAATTTCTGCCATCTAATTCTTGATAAGTTATCTTTATCTGTATCACTATTAGTAGCTTGAGCACAAAAACTACAATCATTACTACACCCTTCTCCAGCCATTAAATAAGCAGTAGTAGGAGGAGCATCGGTCTTTAACCTCTTCATTCCTAGCACATGAGCCGTTCCGGCTGATAATTTAATCATAAAATACAACACTCCTCTCCTTTTTTTATTTCCAACCCTAATTCTTCTGCTTTTTTAATACCAAAGCTCGTAGGAACTACTACTTTATTTACCCCGGCTGCCACAGCATAATAATCCAGTTCAGCTCGATATCTACCTTTAGGCCGCATACAACCAAGATGAATTGGGATATCAGGAAAATTTATCCTAGCTGTAGTCAAAACCTCGATAACTTCTTCTAAAATTGGTGGACTACAGTTTTCATATCTTGTGTCCTTAGTAGGAATAAATACAATAAAAACTAAGCCCTCTGCCCCTAATTCTTTTAAAATTTCTAAAGCTCTATATTCTCCTGCAATCACTCCACCTTTTAAACCAATACAGATATGAGGTAGAACGGTCATCTCTTTTCTTAAGTTTTGGTAAGCCTTAATATAGTCGTCTACTGTTCTATTTAAACCATAAACCTCTTTAATTGTTTCTTGGTCTGCTATGAAATCAAAAGAAACTGAATCTGCTATTTGACTAATTTTAGGAATTTCTTCCTCATCTACTAAGCCTACATGCATATTAAGCTTTTTATCATTACTAATATGCTTTAGTTCTTCTAAATGAGCATCAAAATCTATCTTTCCACTAGAATCGCAACCACCGCTAATTAAACAACTAGAATATTTATTTTTCTCTTGTTTAGCTAAAGAATCTAAAGAATCCATATGTTCTAGATAATGGCCCCCACAATGGGCGCAGTCCAGGTGACACTGATTCCCGGTTAAGCTAACCGGCTTAGTCTCGGTTGGATAATCAAATTGAATGAAAGGTGGGAAGTTCTCTTTACGAACTTCCCAAGCCTCTTTTACTTTCTTTTGTAAAGCAGAAGTTATTCTTCTGATTTCCATCGTAACTTTGGCTTTCTAGCAGCAGTAGCTTCATCTAGCCTACTTACTACTGTATTATGTGGAGCTTCCTGGACTACTTCTGGATTTTCTTCTGCCTCTTTAGCTATCTGAATCATAGTATCTATAAATTGATTTAATGTTTCAACAGTCTCTGTTTCTGTTGGCTCTACCATTAACGCTTCTTCTACAATTAATGGGAAATAGATAGTCGGTGGATGTACTTCAAAATCTAATAGTCTCTTAGCAATATCTAAAGTAGCAACCTTACCTTCTTTTTGACGCTTACCAGAAAGAACAAATTCGTGTTTGCAAACCCTATCATACGGTAACTCATAATATTCTTTTAACTTTTCTTTTAAATAATTAGCATTTAAAACAGCATCTTCACTAACTCTTTCTACTCCTTTAGCTCCTAGAGCTAATAAGTAAGCATAGGCTTTAACTACTACTCCAAAATTACCATAATAAGAACGTACTTTCCCAATTGAATTTGGCATATCATAGTTGAAGTAATATTTATCCTCTTCTTTTTCTACTAAAGGCTTCGGTAAAAATTCGACTAATTCTTCTTTAACACCTACTGGCCCAGAACCCGGACCTCCTCCACCGTGTGGCGTTCCAAAAGTTTTATGAAGATTTAGGTGAATTACATCAAACCCCATATCTCCCGGTCGCGATTTACCCATGATAGCATTAGCATTAGCTCCATCATAATAGAGTAATCCTCCCACATCATGAACTATTTCAGCCATTTCTGTAATATCTTCTTCAAATAACCCTAAAGTATTTGGATTAGTTAGCATCAGTCCAGCAGTTTTTTCACTAACTACTTCTTTTAAAGCATCAATATCAACTAAACCTTTTTTATTAGATTTAACCTCTACCACTTTAAAGCCAACCATAGACGCACTAGCTGGGTTTGTTCCGTGAGCTGAATCCGGCACAATTACTTCTGTCTTTTCAGTTGCACCTTGCTTTTTTAAATAGGACTTAATAATCATTAATCCCGTTAATTCACCATGTGCTCCAGCAGCCGGCTGCATAGTAAAGCGGTCCATACCGGTAATCTCCGATAACTTTCGATCCATGTCATAAATTAATTCTAAGTTACCCTGCACCATACCTTCCGGCTGTAAAGGATGAGTATTAGTAAACCCAGAATATCTAACTACATCTTCATTTACTTTAGCATTATACTTCATAGTACAGGATCCTAAAGGATAGAATCCACTATCTACACCATGATTTCTAGTTGACAATTCTGTAAAATGTCTCACTGCTTCTAATTCACTAACCTCTGGTAGTGCTGGTTCCTCTTTTCGTAAGTAATCAGCTGGAATTTCATCTTCAATATTCATATCACTAAATTCATCTTCGGGGAGAGAAAAGCCAACTCTACCTTCTCTGCCTAAATCAAAAATCAACTCTTTTTCCTTTCTCATTTGATCCCCTCCAATCCTTCTACTAAGTTATCAATCTCTTCTTTAGTTCGTTTTTCAGTTACAGCTAATAACATAGTATTATCTAATGCACTATAGTCGTTCCCTAAATCATGGCCACCAACTATTTTATCCTCCAGCAATTCTTGATTTATTTCAGAAATTGATTCTTCCGTTTGAATGGCAAATTCTTTAAAGAACGGACCATCAAATGCTAATTCATAACCATCTAGCTTAGCTATCCTTTCAGCTGCATAGTGTGCTTTCTTTAATGACTGCTTTGCTACTTCTTTTAAACCTTGTTTGCCCATCAATGTTAGATATACCGTAGCAGCTAATGCATTTAATGCTTGATTAGAACAGATATTAGAAGTTGCCCGTTCACGACGAATATGTTGTTCTCGTGTCTGTAAAGTCAAAACAAAGCCACGATTACCTTCATCATCTACTGTTTCTCCTACAACTCGCCCTGGAATTCTTCTCATATTACGCTTAGTAGTAGCGAAGAATCCAAAATGTGGTCCACCAAAACTCTGTGGATTGCCTAAGCCTTGACCCTCACCAACAACAATATCTGCCCCTAAGTTACCTGGTGCTTCTAAAATAGCTAATGAAATAGGGTCAGCAACTACTACAAATAAAGCATCTACATCATGGGCCAAATCTGCTAATTGAGCTAAATCCTCTAGTTGACCAAAGAAGTTAGGATTCTGTACAATCACCGAAGCTGTCTCTTCAGTAATAACTTCTTTTAACTTATCATGGTCTGTAACTCCTTGATTAAAATCTATTTCCTTTAGAACCAAGTCAGCAGCGCTACAATATGTTACTAATACTTCTCTAATCTCAGGGCTAACAGTAGTCGAAACTACAATCTCCTTTCTACGCCGTTTAACAGCCGTAGACATTAAAGCAGCCTCAGCCGTGGCACTAGCTCCATCATACATCGAAGCATTTGCTACATCTAGCCCAGTTAATTCACAGATCATAGTCTGATATTCAAAGATAGCTTGCAGATAACCTTGACTAATCTCTGGTTGATAAGGAGTATAAGCAGTATAAAATTCAGACCTCAAAAGGATATGATCAACAACACTTGGAATATAGTGGTCATAAACTCCTGCCCCTAAAAAGGAAGTATATTCACTTAAGTCTTGGTTCTTACCGCTTAATTCCTCCATTCTTCTCTTAATTTCTAATTCTGAAAGGGGTTGGCCAAGATCTAATTCTCGTTCTAGCTTGACTTCATCGGGAATGTCTGTAAATAGCTCATCAATAGAATCAATCCCAATCCCCGCTAATAGTTCCTCGCGTTCTTCTTTAGTATGAGGTAAATAGGGAAACATTTTTTATTCCTCCTCTTCTTCACAGAATTTTTTATATTCTTCTGCTGTCATTAAATCATCTAGCTCTTCTTCATCAGCTAATTTAACCGCTATCATCCAATTTTCATAAGGTGCTTCATTTAGCTTCTGGGGATTATCATATAGATCTTCATTAATCTCTAAGACTTCACCGCTAACTGGAGTATACAGGTCTGCTACTGCTTTAACTGACTCAATTACTCCTACTGATTCCTCTGCTTCGTACTCCTCTCCCTCCATAGGAAACTCAACAAAAACAATGTCTCCTAGCGCATTCTGAGCATAATCAGCAATACCAACATACACCTTGTCTCCTTCTACTCTTACCCACTCATGATCCTCTGAATAATACAAACCTTCTAAAATTTCCATTAGTTATCCCTCCATTTTAATTTTTAACACAGCTTACTTAGCTCCTTTGACACAAATCTTTCACAAGACTATACACAAGACTTTTTAGTTTCAAAAATCAGTACCAATTGAATCTTAGTCTTAATCTTATTTTTTAGTCTGTGTCTTGTCTGTGTTAGTCTGTGTCTAATTTTATTACTTTATTTTTCTCTCCTATAAAACGGTAATGCAACCACTTTTGCTTTACATTTCCTGCGCCTAATCTGCACTTCAATCTCAGTTCCTTCCTCAGCATATTCTGTTTTAACATAACCTAACCCAACATTCTTATCCAAAGTTGGGGCATAAGAACCAGTAGTTACTACTCCAATTTTTTCGTCATCTTTCAATAAATCATAACCATCTCTTGGTATTCCTCTATCAATCATCTCTAAACCTACTAATTTTCGTTGATAACCATTAGCTTCAATCTCTTTTAAGGCGTCTTGACCAATAAATTCTTCCTCTTTATCTAAAGCAACGAAATATCTTAAACCTGCTTCTAATGGATTCTTCTCTTTTCCTATCTCATGTCCATATAAAGGAAGATTAGCCTCAAAACGCAAAGTATCTCTAGCTCCTAAACCAACTGGCACAACTCCTTTATCTTGACCAGCATCTAAGATTGCATTCCAAATTTTTTCAATACCTTCATTAGCAGTATATATCTCAAAACCATCTTCTCCAGTATATCCAGTTCGTGAGACGATTGCTTCTACTCCAGCAATTTCTACACTATCTTCAAACCAAAAGTATTTTATAGTACTTAAATCAAAATCCGTTAATTCTTGCAGCACTTCTTCGGCTAATGGCCCTTGTAATGCCACTTCTGCTATCTCATCAGATTGATTAACAACTCTTACTCCTTGCTCTTCTTTGTCCTTAATCCATTTGTAATCCTTATCAGTATTAGATGCATTAACTACTAATAAATAATCGTCTTCATTATAACGATAAACTAATAAATCATCTACAACTCCTCCATCTGGATAACACATCATAGTGTATTGGACTTGATTATCCTCTATTTCAGATAAATCATTAACTAATAATTTCTGCAAAAATTTTAATGCATCTTCCCCGCTAACTCTAATCTCTACCATGTGCGAAACATCAAAAATCCCTGCTTGATTTCTAACTGCTTGGTGTTCAGCAATGACTCCACTATATTGAACCGGCATTTCCCAACCGCCGAATTCAACTATTTTTCCTTCAGTATCAACATGTGATTGATAAAGAGGCGTTCTCTTTAAATTATCACTCACTATCTAATCCCTCCTTTTAAATTCTGAAAGATTCTCATTAATATTTTACTTTAAAACTCCTATTATTACTCCTCCCTTCTTTAATTATTCAAAACATTAAGATAATTAAGATATTGTAATTTGCACTAATAGATCATTAATAAAAGAAGAGGGAGACAAGATTAGTTCAGTCAGCTAATCTTTCCCCCCTCTGTTCTAATTATACAAAAGAGGGAAGCAGAAATTAATATAACTTATTAATCTCAAACTCCCCTCTGTTCTAATTAAAAAAGGAGAGCAAAAGTTAACATACTCGTTAACTTTATACTCTCCTCTGTCCTAAGATAATTAGTCCAAAGCCCGTCCTTTTAAAGTCCTTTTGCCTGAGAGTTTAAAAAGACGTTAATCTTTCTTGCCCCTTCGGCGCCTAATTTAAAATTAGGTCTCTCCCTTAAAAGTCATCCGGCCTTTCTTTATTTAATTTTCAACCTATATGTAACAGTTTATTCTTTAATACCAATAATGTTCCTGACTATATTATATATTATTATATACTTTAGTTAATAATTCCTTCTTTTTTATAATTTTTTATTATTCTTTAATATCCTACGATATATTTAGAACTTAATTAATTATAATCAATTTTAATCAGTAATCTTACTCTTGGTTATATCTTCAATTTGAAATGCTAACTTTTCACCCTTTCCTATATTCCTCACTACTCTTGTCCGCTTATCCCTAATTCTACTAATATCTCTCTTAATTTATCCATTGTATCATAACGACTCCATTGATTAAATGAAGGATGTGGTATACTTGAAATAATCCTTTTACCTGCAATAATTTCTTCATCGCTAATTAAATTTAAATAAGTTTCTGCTAGTTTACCACAAGGAACAATGTATTTTATTCTTGGATATTCTTTTAAAGTGGAAACTAAACGCTCCTTAAAATCATTAAGAACAATCTTCTTAACTTGATTCCAGTCTTGCTTATTATGTTTTTTAGTTTTATAATTCACTCGTAACTTTTCTAATATTTCTACTATATCTTGCTCAGACGAAGTCAAATCATATGCCTTTAAGCCTCCAACTTGCATCGGTGCTGGAGATACATTCAATATGCCAAATTTTCTTAAATCATCATATTCTGTCTCATATTTCCCCGACTGACTAACAATCTTACCAAAAGCATCATTGCTACCTTTATCATAGATAAATCTTGTCATATCCAATCCTGAACTACCAGCTACAGGATAACCATATTTCATCTCTTGGGTATGTGGTGACTCTAAAATAAATAAGATAACTGATTCTTCATGAAGCACATCTTCAATATGATATTTTTTAAGATAGTCTTTTGTAATTTCAATTATATCCTCCATAATTATACCTCCTGTTTTATATAACTATATATATCTAATTAATCTAAACCCCAAATCTCTATTAACTTATCAACAATTCGCTTTGCTTCCGGGGGACAACCAGATATATGATCCTTAGCTTGACCAGTACATCTTCCAATTCCTATTCCAGATATGCTTTCTTCTTGCCAGCCTTGACCAATATATACTTGAGTATCTTTGGGAAGACCATACTTATCATCAATTCGCTGTAAAGCATGAATTAAACTACCATAACAAGCTGAACAAGCTTCCTTTTCAACAATATATTGAGCAAGCCTTTCTACTTTTCTAGCATTAATATCAGTATCAACCAATTTATTCTCTTCCTGTATTAAATCTTTTGAATTGTTGAGATATTTAATTTCAGCAGATGTTGAATCTGTAGAACCTAGTCCTAATTCTTCTGCAATCTTAATATAAGGAATCTCATCTATATCAAAACCTAATAATTGTGCTACAAAAGCATCAATTAAAACTGAGTCCTTACCTACTAAAACACGGTTCATCCGCACCGGGTTTCCACCTTCTTCAAAGGTTAAATCTCCGATGATACCATCAACTACTATTAAATCTGATCTTAATATTTGGTTCAAATGAGCTATTGGCTTATGTAAATCTAAAGTATGGAAGCGACGCTTTTCACTATCTGGTATACATCCCTTTAAATTTTTTAAGGCACAAGTAATTTTGGTTTGACAATGGGCTTTAAGTACCGGCATATTAATTAAGTAATCTACCTCTAATGGTTTCTGACAGACTTTTATCTCTAAATCACCACTTACATAAGTTTGGAATGAATCGTCTTTTAAATCATATAGTCTTACTCCATATTGATTGGCCAAATCTTCATAACCGCAGACTTTAAATGCTCTTTTAGTCTTATCTCCAACCCAAGAACTCTCTATAATAATAATATCCTCTATGCCTTGGGCTTGTAAATATTCGATTACTCCTGCTACTAATTCTGGATCAGTAGTAGCTCCGCTTTGACTCTCTTTAGCTAATGCTAAATTTGGTTTAATCCCTACTTTCATATTAGAACTTAATTCTAAAGGAACCTCTTCTAATATCTCTAAAGCCATCTCTCTACCTTGCGAGCCATATAAGTTATAAAGCTTATCCATCTAATCCCCCCAACCTTCCTTTCCAATTAAAAGTGCAAAAAGGTGCTGAGGTCACTCAACACCTCCTTTTTAACTAACTATTTAGTCTCTTAGTAAACTTTTGCAGATCAGTAATAGGAGCTTGACAAGTAAAATCTTCACAGATATAAGCAGTAGGTTTTCCTTTAATCTGTTTTTGATCTGATACAAAAGGTGCTAAGTTCGCTAATTCATCTTTTTCTACTTTGTTATTTAATAATGTAACTGTAAAAGGAGAAAACTTTTTCTTGATAGTTGTTAACATTTTCTTAGTATTGACCTGATCTTCTTCACCGACAATTACCACTTCCTTACCCTTACTTTGCATAAACAATAACGCTGATAAAAAGTAAGTATAAGCAGTTGGATTCTTCTTGATTTGACCGCCAAAGAACTTAAATTGTTCTTCGGCCTTTTCCATTAATTCCTCTTTGCCCATTAACTTAGATAAACGTAAGAAATTCAAAGTAGCTACAGAATTGCCTGATGGAGTTGCCCCATCATAAATTTCTTTCGGTCTTACAAGTAGTTCCTCACTATCTTTACCATAAAAATATAATCCACCTTCCTCTTCATCCCAGAAATATTCTAAAAGATCTTGATTCAATTTTAAGGCCATACTTAAATATTTAGCTTTATAGTTAGTTTCATAGAGTTCAATTAATCCCCAAATTAAAAAGGCATAATCATCAACATATCCTAAGTAAGCTGCATCTTCTTCTCGATACCTAGCTAATAATCTTCCATCCTCTCTAATTAAGTTATTATCGATAAAATCTATTGCTCCTTCCGCAGCTTGTAAATATTTTTTATCATCTAATACCCGTGATGCTATAGACATAGCTGCAATCATTAATCCATTCCAAGAAGTTAATATCTTATCATCTTTGTGCGGATGTACTCGATCTTCCCTTACTTCAAAAAGTCGTTGCCGCAAATTAGCAAACTTCTTATCTATTTCTATTTTGCCTTTTTTGACTCCTATCAAGTTTGGAATACTCTTCTCTCCAAAATTGCCCTCAGGTGTAATATCATATAGTTCACAAAACTCACTGCCATCCTTCTCACCTAATACATCCTTAACTTCTTGTGGCGTCCAAACATAAAACTTACCTTCCTCCCCTTCCGAGTCAGCATCTTCAGCTGAATAGAAGCCTCCCTGTGGTGAAGTCATATCACGAAGAACATAATCTAAAATTTCCCTTGCTATCTTAGCATAATCTTTTTTATTAGTAATCTGATATAGCTCTAAATAGACTATAGCTAGTAACGCATTATCATATAGCATTTTTTCAAAGTGTGGCACTAACCATTGGCGGTCAGTTGAATACCTTGAAAAACCATAGCCAATATGATCATATATTCCACCCCGATACATATAATCTAAAGTCTTTTGCACCATATGTAAAGCATCATGGTCAGTAGTTAATTTCCAATACCTTAATAAAAACATTAAGTTATGAGGTGTAGGAAATTTAGGTGCTGTTCTAAACCCACCATATTTTTCATCAAAGAGATCTTTAAAATCTTGAAAAATCTTCTCTATTAAGTCATGAATCTCCTGCACTGATAATTCTTCTGTACTCCTTCTTTCATCTGCCTGTCTTAATACACTAATGACTTCTTCACTAGATTCTAATAATGATGCTTTATTACTTTTCCAAGCAGATTGTATTCTATTTAAGATACATAATAACCCAGAATGTCCCCGTTTTGATTTTTTAGGAAAGTAAGTACCAGCAAAGAAAGGTCGTTTATCGGGCGTCATAACTATAGTTAGCGGCCATCCTCCACGTCCAGTTAAAGCCTGACAGACTGTCATATAAATATTATCAACATCAGGTCTCTCCTCACGGTCTACCTTAATAGAAATAAAATTATCATTTAAGACCTGTGCTACTTCCTCATCTTCAAATGATTCTCGTTCCATCACATGACACCAATGACAAGTCGAATAGCCTATTGATAGAAAGATAGGTTTATCCTCTTCTTCTGCCTTTTTAAAGGCCTCTTCTCCCCAAGGATACCAATTAACTGGGTTATAAGCATGTTGTAAAAGATACGGACTCTTTTCATTAATTAATTTATTAGCTTCAGTCATTATAATCCTCCTTCAACTCCTAATTAAATTCCAAGTATAATTAATAATGAATTTTAGACATCACCACTTGATTATGCAAACCCCTAATTAAATCAAGTTTGAATTTATTATTTGCTAATTTAAATTAGATATTCATCAAGAGTTTTAAGAGGATAAATAACAAAACTTTAATTTAAAAATAAAAAACCTCTAGATTCCTCTAGAAGTTAACCATAAATTATAAATTGAATTTTAGTTCATAATCTCTTATGTCATGCAGTTGATCTGTTTATCTCTCTTATAATAAAGTCCTTTATCTATCAAACTAGAATATAATTGAGCAGATTCTTTCTTTTGCAAAGGTAGTTCGAAATAAAACGTAGTTCCTTCCTCAAAATTAGAATTAAACCATACTTTACCGTGATGTAAATGATGGATAATATGATGTACAATTGAAAGCCCTAAGCCTGTCCCATTCTGACCTTTTGTAGAAGTAAAGACGTCAAAAAGTGTCTCTCTAATCTCACGAGAAATAACAGGGCCATTATTATTAATCGTTATATATAAATTTCTTTGATTAATCCATGATCTAATAGTTATTTCACACTGACAGCCTTTACAACATACATCTGCTTGTCCTGCATCTATTTCATTACTTTGCATCTTTTGAACTCTACAGACTTCTAACTGTTCAATAGCATTTTGAATTACATTTAAAATGGCTTCTTTAATTAATTTAGGGTCTAACTCTAAATTTAAACCTTTTAATTCTTGCTCTATATTTACTTTTAATCTTATATTATTTTCAACACAATAATAAGCAATCAAATCTTTTACTTCTGTCAGTAAATCATTCATTTTAACAACTTTCAGATTAGGTTTTTCCATCTTAGAGAGTTTTAATACTTCATCTAAAACATTCATAACTTCTTCTATACCTTGATCAATTTTATGATAATATTGCTCCAATTTGGATAGATTAATTTCTTTATTTTCGATCGTATTCTTTCCTAATTGAGCTGAAGCTTTAACTAACTGTAAAGGATTGCGTATTTCATGTATAATTCTAAATGCCATCTCTCCAGCATTCTTTATCTTTTCAGAACGCTCTAAATACTTATTTAATCGCATCTTTTCAGTATTATCTATAGACAAACATATTGCCCCAATGACTTCTTGCTCTACTATTATCGGTAAAGCGATCATATCGAAATATTTCTTCTTTTTCTCGAATTCAAATAATTTTTGTGTATGAATCATCTCTTTTTCTTTCATAACATTTAATTCTAAAGGTTTAATATTTTTCCCTAATTTATTATGTAAAACTTTTGTCATACTCTTACCAAGTACTTCATTCTTTTTTAGATTAAATTGTTTTAAAGCAATAGAATTTATATTTAATATTTTACCTTCTTTATCTACAACACTTACCATCAAAGTATCGGAATCTATAAAACGTTTCTTAATCGTTTCTAATACGTATTCTTTCTTAGTCTGACAAGTCATTAATCCAAGTGATTTATTCGACTTAAAGCCTAGTGAAACTACTCCATATTGTCCATCATTCAAAATGGTAGGAATATTGCAACACACATAACCAAACTTATATTTACCTCTGTTAAAATATTTATAATTAGAAATAGGCTTACCACTTTCTAAAGCATAAGTTATTGGAGAATATTCTTCCTCACATTCAGGAAAAATATCAAAAACTTTCTTACCTTTCAATTCATCTACCGACAGTTGAAAGTACTCACAGAATTTTTTATTAAATATAGAAATTTCTTTGTTACTATTAACAATATTAACTGCTCCTGAAAACTGGTCTATAAAAGTCTTTAAAATATCATCCACTATCATCCTCCCCTTCACTTTAAAACTCAACTTAAGATTGTGAATTAACATCTATCATTAAGTCAACTCTTATTATATTAACATATTTTGGAACAAATGTAAATATAATAAGAGGAATGCTATTAATTCTTAATATTAACACTATTATAAAATAAAACTATATTATATGACTAATTTTAACATTATTGCATATTGAGAATGATATTCACATATAACTATAGTTAATATCACTTTTAATAATTAAGGCTCTTGCATAATAAATCGCTAAATAGTTATGCTTGAAATTTAATTATGAAACTCATTCAATTAAAAAGTCATCTAATTATAATATACTAGATGACTTTTAAGAAGCTTAATATTAAATTTACTAATGAGCTCAAACTAAAAGAGTTTCCCAACAAAATACACTTAATATACTCCCAACAACAACTACTATTAAATTCAAACGAAAAAATGCTAAAAGAACAGCAATAATTCCTCCTATAACTGCAGAAGTAGTAGAGCCTGTCGATGATAAAATTCCTGGAAAAATCAGTGCACTTAAAGCTGCAAACGGAATCAACTCTAAAAATCTCTTAATTAATGGAGGCAATTTTATCTCTTGTAGCAGAACCATAGGTAACATACGTGGAATATAAGTTACAATTGCCATTCCAATTATAATTAACCACAGATTCATATTTTGCATTATTCTTCACCATCCTCTGGAAAAAATATTGCCCCCAACATAGCAGCTACGATAGTAGTAATAATAATATTCCAACCAGCAGATAAAAAGTTAAATAATGATACCCAGTTTAATAACGAATTAATCATCATTGCTAACACTACTAAAATAAATACCTGTCGGGAATCTCTTGTATTTGGTATTAGTAACCCAATAAACATAGCATAAAGAGCAATTCCCATACTATTCTGTACAACTTTTGGCAGCCCTGCACCTAAAAAGACTCCTATTGCTGTCCCACCTACCCAAGCACTATAACTTATTAAATTTAAACCCAAAATAAAATTTGGACTTAACTTTTCTTCTGGACGTAATGATGCAATGGAAAAAGTTTCATCAGTAATTCCAAAAGATAATAAAAATCGCCATCCCTTTGTAACCCTATTCTCAATTCGTTGTGAAATAGATGCTGACATCAATAAGTGACGTAAGTTAACGATAAAAGTAGTCAATATAATCTCCCAAGAACTACTACTTAAAGCTAATAGATTTACGGCTACAAATTGACTAGCTCCTGCAAAGACTAATAATGACATGATAATACTAATACGGTTTGGGAGCCCAACCGACTTTGCCAATAAACCAAAAGCGATTGCTATCGGTATATAACCTAAAGCTATCGGAA
This sequence comes from Candidatus Frackibacter sp. WG13, assembly GCF_900114655.1. Lineage (GTDB taxonomy): Bacteria > Bacillota > Halanaerobiia > Halobacteroidales > Acetohalobiaceae > Frackibacter. The sequence goes on along the minus strand of NZ_FOTT01000008.1, from coordinate 9,342 downwards.
TTCCTTCTTTAGTTCCTGCAAAAAATGATAAATCTTTGGCTGCATTTGTTTTTACATCTGCTGTTTCCATTTTAATATCCATCCTCCCATAGTACCTCACATCCTACGAATTATTATTAAATCACGTGATTAATTATAACAGAATATATTATAGCATACAAGAAGAACTCTGGATTCAAATCCAGAGTTCAATAAATTGAACTTTACTTCTTAAAAAATAATTAATCTATTTTCTTAACACCATGATAATCTAAAGCATACATAGGACAAGCTGCTACACAAGCAGGCTCTTCACCTTGTTGTATTAAATCATAGCAAAAATTGCACTTGCTCATTTTATTCTTATTGCTTCTATATTGTAATACCTCATACGGACAACCTTTCTCACACTCACGACAGCCAGTACATTTTTCACTATCTATAAGCACAATCCCTTCTTCAGTCTTAGTTATTGCACCAAACCGACAAACTGATTTACAAGCTGGCTCTTTACAATGATGACAGCTCTTACTTATCCAATAGACATCAACTTGCAAATTCTTTCTTTCTTTTTTTTCATTATATTCCTTATACTTGTGACTAGTAAATTCACTAACTTTACGCCAAAGCTCTCCGGCATGTAACCCATTCCTATCCTTACACGCAATTTGACAAGTCTTACAACCAATACACTTATTCTGTTCAAAATCAAATTTTAGTCGTCGGTCCATTTTTCTTTCCTTCCTTTAATTATATACTCTTTAATTTATTCAATAATGGTTTACTATTTATTATACTTTAGATATCTCAACTAAATTAGTATGTTGGGCATTCCCTTTAGCTAGTGGAGTTGGGTTTTGACTAGTAAGCGTATTAATATTGCCTCGTTTATCTATTCCATCTTCGTCGGGCTGCCACCAGGCACCTTGTGGAATTCCAACTACTCCTGGTATAATCCGTGGTGTCACCTTGACTGGAATAATCATCTCCCCATGACTATTATAAACTCTCACTTTATCACCATCAGCTATTCCTCTCATATCAGCATCTTTTGGATTCATCCATGCTGTCTGTTGAACCACCTCTTTTAACCAAACATTATTATCATGAGTGGAATGACAGCGATGTTTTGAATGCCAACCAATACATTGTAAAGGATATTCTTCTTGCAAAGACTCATTAGACCCTTCCCAAGCATCAATATACTTAGGCACTGCTGGAATTTCACTTGGCTTATTTAGATCATATAATCTTTTAGAAAATATCTCAATCTTACCTGACGGTGTAAGAAACGGATTATTTTCTAAATCTTCAATCTGGTCTTTAAATGCTACATAAGGCTCATCATAAGACCATTTATAGATCCCTTGCTCTTTAAACTCTTTATAGCTTGGAAATTCAGGGTGATTTTGTTGAATCTCTTTTACAATCCACCTACACCAATCTTCCATTGTCTCTTTACCATCAGTAAATTCAGCTTTAACTCCTAATTTATCAGCCACATCTTTTAACCAATCATACTCATTGCGACATTCAAACGGAGGTTCAACTGCTTTATTATTATAGATAACATAGTCTCCGTAAGCCCAAGGAGTAGAAATATTATTTCGCTCAAAGAATGTATCTCCTGGCAATAAAACATCCGCAAATTTAGCACTAGAAGTCATAAAGATCTCACTAACCACAATAAACTCTATTTTATCCTCATCTTTTAAAATCTCTGCTGTCTTATTACAATTAGCATGCTGGTTAATTAAACAATTACCAGCTAAATTCATAATTAATTTAATGTTACTAGGTAAACTTTTAACCCCTTTAACTCCATCTTCTCCTCCCATCTCTTTTCCTCGTACAATTGCATCAGTCCACAAAAAAGACGGGATTTTTCCCGGAAATGGATTTTGAGGAATCGGCACACTAGGAATGGACTGCCGACTAACACTCCCCATTCCAGAAGCCCAGCCACCATTAATGCCTATATTACCAGTCATTGCTGCTAATACAGTAGCTCCACGAACAGGCTGTTCTCCATAAGCATGACGCTGTGGCCCCCAACCTTGAATTAAAGCCGCTGGTTTAGTCGTTGCATATTCTCTAGCCAATCTTCGAATAGTCTCTGCACTTACTTTAGAAATTTCAGCAGCCCATTCAGGAGTCTTTGCTACTCCATCACTTTTACCTAAGATATATTCCTTGTATGATTCTTCATCTACTACTCCTTCTGGCATATTATTCTTATCAAAACCTAAACAATACTTATCAATAAAATCTTTATCATATAAATCCTCAGTAATCATTACATAAGCCATTGCATCCATTACTGCATTATCTGTAGTAGGTAAAATCGGAACCCACTCATCAGCTAAGGCAGCAGCAGTATCACTATACCTAGGATCTATAACTATAATCTTAGCTCCCATTTCCTTTGCTCTTTGTAGATAATGTAGCATTGTCCCAAATTGAGTTTCCACTGGATTATGTCCCCAAAGAATAATCAATTCAGAATTAACCAAATCATCAGGAGTATTGCCTGTATCCTTTGTTCCATAAGTATAAGGTGTAGCGTACTTAGTACAAGCACTGCTATAACTGTTATATCTACCTAAATAGCCTCCATCTAAAGCAAGTAATCTTTCAGCTAGCTTCATAGCTTGAATTTGAGCATTATAACCCCAAGCATAATTTACATAACGACTACTAGGTCCATACTCTTCCTTCACTCTATTTAGTTCATTAGCAATTGTCTCAATAGCTTCTTCCCAGGAGATTCGCTTAAACTTTCCTTCTCCACGCTTCCCAATTCTTTTCAATGGATACTTTAAACGTTCTGCTTTAAAGTAAGTTTGTCGATAAGCTCTGCCCCTAACACAAGCTTTCATCTGCGGAGTTTCAAAAGAATCAGCTTTATTATCAGTACTCAATCTAGTTATAATATCATCTTTAACATGAGCTTTAATTACACAACGCCCTCCGCAGTTATTAGTACCACCTGTAGGAATAACCTTCTCTTCTATTTTTAAATTTCTCTTTTTATCCTTTACTTCCTGTAAGCCAATCTTCTTATAGTTATTAAACGAAATACTTCCATCGATTTTCTTACTCAATTTCAACAATGAATCATACTTAATATTTTGTTTTAAACATAAATCAAGCTCATTCGAAGTCTCTAAATTTAAAATTAAGTCATCTAATAAATCTAAATCCATCCTTAGATAGTTAGGCATAAATAGGGCTAACCCTTTATAAAAATTAGTCTCTGTACTTTGAACTAACTTGTTAGCAAATTCTTCCACCCAACTAATTAAATAGACTTCTAAAAATTCCTTTTGTGCTTTCATTAACCTTAATAATTTAGCCTCATCATTTTGTTCACAATCTAAGAGCCTTTTAGTTAATAAAGCTACAAATTCTAATTCTAAGCCAATATGGTCATCTGGCTCTTTATAATCACTATCTAACTCCACACCCCATTGTCGATAAAATTCTCTTACTTTTAAAGTAGATTCATTAAAGATAGTTCCATCTCCATTCAAATAAACCGATGACCAAGGGAAAGGAGATGAAGGAATTGTCCCTATAAATATTCTTTGATATTCTTCTTGAATCTTATTTAATTTAGATTCCGATAAGTTAGGTAAGCTTTTAATAAAATCAGCTATTAATCTTACTCCATTATTACTTTCATCTTGAATTTTAGCTAGCTCACAAAAGTAGTTAGTTTGCCCTAACTGATGTAATTCCTGCTGAGTCGGTTCTTGATAGAAATACTTACTTAAAATATGATAAAACCACTGTCTAATCTCTAATATACTTTCTAAAGATACTTGTTGTTTAGCACTATCCATAAATACCAATCCTCTTCCTTGCAATTTTCTATTAAAATCTACATAATTAGTCTCAACTCTTGTTGAAAAGGATAGCAGAATTAAAATCCCTTGTCAAGATAAAGTTATTATATGTTATAGATAACTTATAAGAGATTATAATTTCCTTAATAATTAATGCTGAAAAACTCAATTTTCGCAATATTAAAGAGGGTAATTAAAATTTATATCTAATTTATACAATAGTCTTCATAATTGTATCAATATTGCAAAGGAGTAATCAAATGCAACCAATTAATAAATTAGAACAAAGAAAAATCAATAAAGAAACTCAATCTAAAACATTATTATCAATGAGTATATTTATCTTTCTAATGTCTATTGGCGAAGGTTTAACTGCACCAGCTATTCCACTATATGGTGATCTTTTAGGTTCTTCTTACAAACAACTCGGCTTCTTAATGACAGGATATTCAATTGCTTTTACATTCATGACTGTAACTGCAGGCAGAATCTCCGATAAAATAGGACGTAAATATCTCTTGCTTCTGAGTATTATTTTATCAGTCATTGCTTCAGCTGGCTACTATTATTCTAATTTGCCATCTACCCTCCTTATCTTCCGTACTCTCGAAGGTATGAGCCGTGGTATCTTATGGCCAATTGCTGAAACGATAGTAGCAGATAATACTAACTATGATGATAGAGGAAAAGCCATAGGCCGGTTCACCGCTGCCTATGGTGCTGGAGTAACTGTCGGTACCTTATCAGGAGGCTATATTATGCAGTTCATTGATCTTACTGCTGTCTTTCCTTTTTATCCAATTTTAAGTATTATTGCTCTTATTATAGTCATGGCTGGAGTTACCGAAATGAAAACTGAAAGTAATATGCATACCATAGACACCGACTCTATAAATTCTAATGCATTTATCGAAGAAATAAAGAAAATATGGCCTATGTGCTATGTAGGTTTTGCTTATTCAGGATTCTTATATTCAATCTGGGGGTTATTATCTAAGGTAGCAGATATATTTGGAGTATCATTATGGGGAATAGGTATCATCTTTTCCTTATTCTGGGTAATGCGTTTAATTACAGTTTTAACTACTGATAAAATTGCCATGATAATAGGAAGAAAGAAGTTACTTATCATTGGTCTTGGCTGCAGTACTTTAGCTACCGGAATCTTCTTAATTGCTAATAACTTTGAATTCTTAATCTTTGCTGCTATTTGGGGAGGTATTGGCACAGGAATTATACTACCAGTTAATATTACTTTAATTTCTGATTCTGCATCCGAAGCATATCGTGGTTTTTCTTTAGGTTTTTCTGAATTTTGTATGGGTATTGGAATGATCATCCAGACAGCCCTATCTGGCATATTAGGCGAGTTAGGTGGAGCTAACTATACATACCTATTTACTTTTATAGTTACACTTATTGCGATTCCTATCGCTCTAATTTTTATCCAAGAGACTGAAAAGTCTTAAATAATAAAAAACGATGACTCCTGTTTCATGGAGTCATCTCAATATCAATTCTATATATCCTTAATTCCTATTCATTGAACCATTTAACTGCGATTCAAATCTTTTAATCTTACTATTATCTTTATCATACTTTTTAGCTTCATTTAACAACTTTGTTGCTTTTTCCAAATTACTATTTTTGATAGCTACCTCCGCATTAAGTATTAATGCATCTACATAATTTCTCTTAGCATTAATATATTCTTGATTAATCTCTTTCTTATTAAATTGATATTCCTTATTATTACTCCATTTTTCAAGAACTTGTTCATAATAACTTACTGCTCTTTTGTAGTTACTTTCTTTAACATCATGCCTAGCCTTAAGAACCATATTCCCTACTGTTGCCTCTTGTGCTAATATCCCTGATATAGCAATAATAAATAAGAAAGCCAAACCATAAAACTGTAAAACTTTTGTTCTTTGCTTTTGCTCCCCCCATATGACTAAACTTGGTTTAATTAAACCAAGAATTAAAATTGTAAAAGAAGCAATTTTAAGTATATTTAACCATTTATACATATAATCCATCTCCTTATATCGTACCCCAGTATGGTATATTAACCAAATTATAACATTCCTTTTCCAATTTGTCAATGCTAAAATGATTTAATATTATAGATCTTCTAATTCCACCTTTTCATTTACCGGTTTCCATCATAATTGCTATTAGCATAGCTAAGCCTAACGAACATGGGCAGGCGATTACTAAGACTGCAGTCATATTTAAAATTGCTATCGTTAGATTACCTGTAGTTACATACCAACCGATAATCTTGTTTATTAACCATTTCTTTAATTTAAATTACTCTTTTTAGAAAACAAATTTAAATAATCAAAGGAGCAACTGTAAATAGAATAGCGGCTAAACCAAAAGCGAATAAATTATATGGCAATTGGGCCTTGACGTATTCCATATGTTTAGCTTCTGCTGCATCTGCAGCCATCACCGTCATTCCTGATAAAGGAGAAGTTACATCTCCAAATGTACCACCTGCGAAGACTGCCCCAATAGTAATAGGAATTGCCGCATTAGTGATAGCAGCTAACGGAATAGCAATCGGCATTAATAAAGCAAACGTTCCCCAAGAGGAGCCAATAAAATACGAAACTAACGAAGCAACTAAGAAAATAATGATTGGCACTAATGTATTAGGTAAACTATCGCCTAATGTAGATGTAATTAATTCTGATAACCCCAAATCATTAGTAATATCAGCAATAGGCCAAGCTACTGCCAAAATAGCAATAGTATGAATGATCTGATTACCTTGTTCAAAAAAGCTTTCGGTCAATTCTTTTAACGAAAACCCCTGACTAAGATACATTATTGCAGCTATACCAGTCGTAATAACTAATGCTAAGAACATAGACCGTGAAGCTTCGGCATTCATAATTGCCTGCCAAAAAGTACTTCGCTCATCTTGTCCTGTCCACCACATCAAATAAACACTTAAAAACAATAATGATAAAATAGGAATAATTAGATTATAAGCCTTCCCTGCTTGATTATTATCATCTTGCTTCATTACTTTCTCCATTGTTCCTGCTTCCATATCTAGGGCAGGGCGTAAATGTTGATTCCTTTCTACCTCCTTACCTTCATCTTCCAAGGCACCCATTGCTGCAAAATTTAGATTAAAAAGAATTGAGCCTAATGCAATTATAATTGATGTAATACTAAAAAAATTAAATGGAATACTTCTTAGAAATGTAATATAGGGCGAACTTTCCAAACCAGCAGCTTTTAAACCACTGCCAACTGTGCCTACTAAAAAGCCTACAAAAGTCGTAGCAATTGGAATCATAATCACTACTGGACTAGCTGAATTATTCAGCATATATGCTAATCGTTCTCTAGACACTCCTTGTTTATCAGTTAAAGGCTTAAAGATTGAACCAGTAGCTACTACCCGATAAGCACAATCTAAAAATGTTATAGGTACTATGGCCCACATTGCCAATAAAGTTCCCTTCTTAGTCTTAGTCCTCTTATCTAATAGTCTAGCAAACCCTTCAATTCCTCCTGACATCTTTAAAAGTCCAACAAAACCACTAAAAACATATAAGAATAACAATACATCTAAGTTTCCTTGATCAAGAAGTGTAGTCTCAATATATTCAACCATCTTAGCAATTCCTGAAATTATTCCCGGGGAGATTATATATGAACCTGCTAACAATCCTAGTAATAAAGCAGGAATAATCTGATTGGTAATCCAAGCTAAGATAATTGCTATTAATGGTGGTAACACTGCTACTATTTCTGTTGGCATATTAACCCCTCCTGTTGTGATATTTTATTAGTAAGAAATCTTACTAATAAGTTAAATAATTGTACTCCACCTTAACATTTGTCTAAAATTTTGTTATAATTACCCTGAAGCGAGGTGGAGTACCTCTGCGACTCCTTTTTCAAGGAGTAACGCTCGTACCATTGAGGACTCCAACTCGCTTTTTAATTTTTGAAAAAGTCAATCAATAGGGAGTGGGTTAGTCTTTATCCCTCCTTGCGGCTTCAATTGATTTTGAAGTAACGCTTTTATTAAGACTGGCTCCCACTCCTTTTAATCATCAGAGACGATAGATAGGACGCTGCGAACCAACGCTTCTACAACAGGACTCGCCTGATGATTATTAATAAATAATCTTTAAAGGAGTTGATTTTCATGAATTATCAAGACTATCTCTTCGTTGGTGTTGACACTCATAAGAATCAACATACTGCTGTGGTCATCAATTGCTTTCATCAAAAACTTGGCGTAGTTGAAACACATAATAACCCTAGTAATTTTGACGAACTTATTAAAGAACTTGAAACTCTTACTCCTAATCAGGAAACTTTAGTTTTTGGTCTAGAAGACACCCAGGGATTAGGCCGCTCTTTAGCTCAATGGTTAATTAAAAGGGATTATCAAGTTAAAGAAGTTAATCCTGCTTTAACTAAACGAGAAAGACAACATAGTCCTAATCCTGATAAGTCTGATCAAGTTGATGGCGAAGCCATCGCCAACGTATTACTAGCTCAATGGGATAAGTTACCCACCATTCATGAAGACGGTAATCATAAAGCTATTAAGCAATTAAATAATCATCTTCGTGGGCTAGTTAAGCAACGAACTCAGATTAAAAATCAATTACATAACTTAATTCATCAACAATATCCTAACTATGAGAAGTTTTTTAGCAACCCTTTTAAGGTAAAGACTGCTTTAGCTTTTTGGAAAAAGTTCCCTCATCCCAATAAACTTAAGCATTACGGTGAAAAAAGATTACAAAAATTCCTTAAAAAACAGACCAAAAACATATCCAATGATAAAGCTAGTAAAATCCTTTCGTTAGTTGATAAAGACCAAGAACAAGATGTTTCTGTAAGAGCTAGAAATAAACTTATTGTTATGCTAATTGAACAACTTCGGCTAATTAACCAACAACTAGAAAAGATTAAGACTGAGCTTCAAGAAGCGGTTGATAACAGTCCTTATCAACTTACTACCATGCCTGGCATTAGCTATAACCTGGCGGCTCAATTCATTGCTGAAATCGGTAATATTAGCCGCTTTAATTCAGCCAATCAGTTAGCTAGATATTCAGGCTTAGCACCGACTGAACACAGTTCAGGTAAATCAAGCCACACATCTCGTAAAAAGTATGGTTGTCGTAATCTTAACAATGCCTTTTATATGCTGGCCTTACAACAAATCAGTACTACTAGAAATGGTAAACCCAAAAATCCAGTTGCTTATAACTACTACCAAAAAAAATTAGCCGAAGGTAAATCTGGCAAATCTGCTTTAGTCTGCTTACAACGTCGCTTAGTTGATATTATTTTTGCTATGATGAGAGATAAAACAGCTTATAAATTGCCTGAAACTCCAGACTACGATGTCTTAAATAAAGCAGGTTAATAAGTTCATCTTGGTAACTACTGGTCTTGCTTTTAACTATTTAAAAATTTCATACATATGCATTAGGGGATCTCTAGCTTAAATTAGTTTCCATTTTTT
>NZ_FOTT01000034.1 GCF_900114655.1 Candidatus Frackibacter sp. WG13 | reverse complement strand
TTATAAAAGTGTAGAAACTTCGATTACAAAAAGTAGTATTCCTAGGACAAAACATTACTATGCAGATGCTTACTGCTCATGGCAGAGAGGTAGTAATGAAAATCTTAATAAAATGATAAGAAGGTTTATTCCTAAAGGAAGAAGTTTTAAAGAATATAGCAGAAATGAAATAAAGCGGATACAAAAGTGGATGAATAACTATCCTAGAAAGATATTTGATTTTAAGACTTCAAATGATGTTTATGAAAAGAAATTAGAAGCAGCTTAGAAAGCAATTATATATGTAGGTATAATTTTTCAAAAAACCGTGCATTTAACCTTGCAATTAATAAAATTCTTAGCAAAGGTTAAGAACCATTGATATTTTATTTAGGCTATGTTATAATGTTATAGCATATTTGAAATTAGTATTTTAGATAAAATTAAACTTTAGTACAAAATGAAATATAAATAGAAAGATTTTTTAGTATAGGAGGCAGTAGATATGAAGATTGAAGAACAATTAAAAGTTATTAACCGCGGGGTTGCAGAATTAATTTCTGAAGAAGAGTTAAAGAAGAAGTTAGAGAAAGCAGCAGAAGAAGATAGGCCATTAAGAGTAAAATTAGGTTTAGACCCAAGTGCGCCGGATATTCATTTGGGGCATACGGTTGTCTTACAGAAATTAAAGCAGTTTCAAGACTTAGGTCATCAAGTTATTCTGCTTATTGGTGATTTTACTGGTCGAATTGGTGACCCAACAGGAAAGTCAAAGACTCGTCCACAGTTAACAGAAGAGCAGATTAAAGAGAATGCTAAGACTTACCAAGAACAGATTTTTAAAGTTTTAGATCCTGATAAGACAGAGTTAGTCTTTAATAGTGAATGGTTAGGAGAGATGGATTTTACAGATGTTATTAATTTATCTGCTAATTATACAGTAGCAAGGATGCTAGAACGCGAGGATTTTTCGCAAAGATATAAGAATAATCAAGCAATTAGTATCCATGAATTCTTCTATCCGTTGATGCAAGGTTATGATTCAGTTGCGATTGAGGCCGATGTAGAACTAGGAGGAACAGACCAAAAGTTCAACCTATTAGTAGGTCGAGATTTACAGAAAGAGTACGGACAAGATCCACAAGTTATTGTTATGATGCCGATTTTAGAAGGATTAGACGGGGTTAAAAAGATGAGCAAGAGCTTAGGTAATTACATAGGAATTAATGATAAACCAAGTGATATGTATGGTAAAGTAATGTCTATTCCTGATAAATTGTTAATTCGTTATTTTGAATTGCTAACTGATATTTCTTTAGAAGAGTTAAAAGACCTTAAGTCAGGGATTAATAATGGAGAAGTACATCCTATGGAAGCTAAAAAGAGGTTAGCTAAGACAATAGTTATTAAATATTATGATGAAGCAGCAGCTAAAGAAGCAGCAAAAGAGTTTGAAAGGGTGTTTAAAGAAGGGAAACTCCCTGATGATATGCCAGAGGTAGAGATTAAGAGTGATGCCTTAGAAGATGGAGAGATGTGGATTGTTAAGTTAGTGGCTGCTACTGGCTTGGTCGATAGTAATAGTCAAGCCCGAAGAATGATTAAACAGGGAGCAGTTAAGATTGATGATGAAAAGTATGATAAGATTAATTTAGATGTTGAAGTTAAAGATGGTATGATAGTAAGAATAGGTAAGAGAAGATTTGCAAAGATAGTATTAAATTAAATTTAAAAATTAATTAGATTTTATTCACGTAACCACCTTTTAGCACATAGGCTGTTAAGAGGTGGTTATTTTGAATATTTCCTTTAAAAGGTTATTAGCTTTAATATTGTTAGGCACTATTATTATATCATTTGCAGTAGTATTGTTAGTAGAAAATACTTTAAGACCGATCTTAAGAGAAGTTTCTAAAGTTAAAGTTGCTGGATTAGCTACAGAAATGATTAATAAAGCAGTTTATGAGAAATCGAATCAGTTTAAATATGGTGATTTAGTAACGACTAAGACTGACCAGCAGGGAAATATCATATTAATGCAACCAAACTTACATAAAATAAATAAAATTTCTTCTCAGCTTACCTTAGGAATTCAAAAATATTTAAAACAGATTGATAATAATAAGGTTCAATTGCCTATTATGCAGGTGTTTGGAATTCAAGTTTTAGCAAAGTATGGTCCACAATTAGATGCAAAAATAGTTCCTTATAATTCAGTAGAAACTGATATAGTTGATTATTTTCAATCGGCTGGCATTAATCAAACGCGGCATAAGATTGACTTAGAGGTTACTGCTAAAGTGAAAGTTGTAGTTCCGTTTATGAGTAATACTATTAGAGTACAGACAACAGTTCCTTTGAGTGAGGCAGTAATAGTTGGTAGAGTTCCAAAAGTTTATGTTGGTTTAGAAAAAGGATTGATTAGTACAAAAGAAAATTAGTAATGTTTAAGCCGCTTAGAATTTCTAAGCGGCTTTCCAATTTTTAAAAACTTCTTATTTGTTTATAAAATAGACATTAAGGATATAATAAAAAACACATTGGTTTGGTGAGGAGGTTGAATATGCATAAAGGGTATGAAATTATAGATTTACCAGTAATCAACTTACAAACTGGTGAGGAGATAGGTGCTATTGAAGATGTAGTATTTGATCCCGAAGAAAAAAGGATTGTAGGATTAATAATTAATAATAAAAGTTTATTTCAAGGCAGTCGGATGATAGCTTATGAAGAGTTGCATAGTGTAGGAGAAGATGCGGTCACTATTGAAGATGATTCGGTGCTTACTAAATTAGATGATACTAAAGAATTTTTAACAGGACCCAATGGTAGTGTAATTGGTTCTAGAGTAGTGACTGATGACGGGAAAGAGTTAGGTAATATAGAAGATATTATTTTAGATTCAACTAATGGCCAAATAAATGGCTATGAGATTACTGATGGATTAGTACAAGATATATTAGATGGGAGAGGAAGACTACAAGTTTCTGATGATTTGAAGTATGGTAAAGATGTAGTGATTGTTTCTAATTTAGATAATTACCAGCGAATAAATAATAGGGATAATAATGAAGAATAAATAGGAAGGAGTGAATAGGTATGAGTTTTTTAAGTAAGAAATTTTGGAAAGGTGTAGCAATAGGGGGAGTAGCGAGTGCTTTTTTTATAAGTCTAATGCATGAAGGGGTTGTTGATAACCTAAGAAAGAAGTTCAAAATGGATAATTCGAAATCAGATATTGATTTAGATAATCTGTCAAGTGAAATTTTAGGAGATACAAGTGAAAAAAATTTGAATAAATCCCAGAAGCAAAATGAATTCTCTATAAATCAAACGAATGAAGCAAGGCAGGATGGAAGAAATAAGAATGACGAACAGTTTAATGAAAAGATTAGCTTGGTTGAGGAGAGGTTAAAAAATTTAAGTCCTGATTCTAAATCTAACTAAAGTAGGAGTTGATTAAATCTGGAAGATGTTAGACAAGAAAGGAAAGCTCTTTTATTATTAATCTTAATAGGAATAATATATTTCTTATATCTAGTTAGAATCGTTCTACTACCATTTGTTTTAGCGATTTTAATTGTTTATTTGGTAGAACCATTTATTGATTGTCTATTAAATAGAGGGGTAGGTCGAAATTTAGCTTTAGCATTAATTTTATTTTTAGTTGCCGGTGGTATCTTTTTATTTGGTTTTTTTGCTGCTCCATATTTAATAGAAGAGCTAAATACTCTAGCTCAAAGGTTGCCAGTATATGCAAAAGAAATTCAAAATATCATTGATTTGATCAATGATAAGTATGAAAGGATTGACTTACCACCTGCGATTCAGACTATTATCGATAACAGTCTGAGTAGAATTCAAAGTGTTACACTTAGATTTGTAGAGAGAACTACTGAAGTGATCATTGGTCTATTATCTAGCTTCTTTAGTTTAGTTATGGCTCCTATTTTAGCTTTTTACATGCTAAAAGATATTGATCTAATTAAGAAGAATATGTGGTCGTTAGTGCCAAAGGCATATAGAAAGGAAGTTAAGCAGTTATTAAAGAAGATAGATGATGTCTTACGGGGATATTTAAAAGGACAGCTTTTGGTCTCAATAGTAGTAGGGTTATTACTAAGTTTAGGATTTTATATTTTGAAGGTAAAGTTCTATTTGTTAATTGGGATCTTTGCTGGAATAATGAATTTAATTCCTTATTTAGGAGTTGTCCTCGGAATTCTACCAGCATTATTTATTGTTTCATTTAAGTCAACCCAGGCCATTATAGGTGTTGTAGTGTTATATTTAATTGTCCAACAATTAGAAAGTAGTTTGATTTCTCCTAAAATTGTAGGTGATAAGGTTGGTTTGCATCCAATTATTATTATCTTTTCGTTATTAGTAGGAGGGGAGTTATTAGGGATTATCGGTATGCTATTAGCAGTTCCAATTGCTGGAATAATTAAGGTGATTATTAATCATTTTATTAGTCGAATAATATGAATAATAAGTGGAGGTGAAAGTTGACAATATAAGCCTTTTTTAGTATTATATAAACTAAGTATATATAGATAATAGATAGTAGATGCTTTTCAGTTATGGAGGCTATAAAGGAGGAAGAATGGATTATGACAATGACGAGCAAGGAGATTCGACAGAAATTCTTAGATTACTTTGAAGATAATGAGCATTTGGCTCTGCCAAGTGCTCCGTTAGTGCCAAAAGATGACCCTACTTTACTTTGGATTAACGCGGGGATGGCTCCTTTCAAACCTTATTTTGATGGACGAGCTACTCCACCTAATACTAGGATAGTTACTTCACAGAAGTGCATTAGAACTAATGATATTGAGAATGTAGGTAAGACAGCAAGACATCATACATTATTTGAAATGCTAGGTAACTTTTCTTTTGGTGATTACTTTAAAGAAGAAGCAATTAAGTGGAGTTATGAATTTTTAGTAGATGAGATGGGGTTAAATCCAGATAGATTTTGGATCTCTATCTATAAAGACGATGATCAAGCATTTGATATTTGGGCAGAGCAGGTAGGAGTTCCTGAGGATAGAATTGTTCGTATGGGTAAGGATGAAAATTTCTGGGAGATAGGTACTGGGCCTTGTGGTCCATGTTCAGAGATTCATTATGATATGGGAGCAGAGTTTGGTTGTAGTGATGATTGTGAATTTGGCTGTGAGTGTGATCGTTATCGTGAAGTATGGAATTTAGTCTTTACGCAATATGATTTAACAGAAGATGGCGAGTATAAACCACTACCACAAAAGAATATAGATACAGGTATGGGATTAGAAAGATTAGCTTCGATTGTACAAGGAGTAGATACAAATTATGAAACAGACCTATTCCAGCCGATTATGGATTTTATTAGTGAGCATATAGAGTTTAAATATCAAACTAATGAAGAGATTACTATGGCTTATCGAGTTATTGCTGATCATATTCGTAGTGTTACTTTTGCTATTAGTGATGGAGTATTGCCATCTAATGAAGGACGTGGCTATGTAATTAGAAGAGTCTTAAGAAGAGCTGTTAGATATGCTAAAAAGTTAAATTTAGAAATGCCATTTTTACATAAGATTGTGCCGGTTGTAGTAGAGATAATGGGAGATGTATATTCGGAAATTGCCGAAAAAGAAGAACAGATAATGAAAGTAATTAAGAATGAGGAAATCCGATTCCAGGAGACATTAGACCAAGGAATGGAAATTTTAGAGGAACTAATTAATGAATTGGATGAAGAAGATACTAAAGTAATTCCTGGTCATAAGGTATTTACGCTTTATGATACTTATGGTTTTCCTAAAGAATTAACAGAAGAGATTGCCGAAGAAAAAGGTTATGAGATCGATATAGAAGGTTTTGAAGAGGCTATGGCTAAGCAAAGAGCTAGAGCACGGGCAGCTAGAGAAGAATATGATTCCGGTCATGCTGAGACTGAATTATTTAAAAAGATTAAAGATGAAATAGAGATGCCTGAATTCGTTGGTTATACTAAGTTAACAAGCAATTCTCAAGTCTTAAGAATAATCGTTGATAATGAAATTGTAAACAGCTTAGATGCCGGTCAAGAAGGACAAGTGATTTTGAATAAAACTCCTTTCTATGCTGAAAGTGGAGGTCAAATAGGTGATACAGGTATTGTAATTAATGATAATGTAACAGCAAAAGTGGTTGATACACAAGAAAAAGCTGAATTAATAGTACATAAAGTAGTAGTAGAAGACGGTAAGCTAACTACAGATGCTGAGGTTGAGGCTAAAGTAGAATCAGAATTACGTAAAGATATTAGAAGAAATCATACTGCTACTCATCTGTTACATGAAGCTTTACGAGAAGTTTTAGGTGAACACGTAGAACAGTCAGGCTCATTGGTAGAACCGGAAAGATTACGTTTTGATTTTACTCATTTTGAAGCAGTTAGTAGTGAAGAATTAATGCAGGTTGAGAAGATAGTTAATCAACAGATAATGAATAATTTAGAAGTAGAAGTCTTAGAGACTGACCTTGCAGAGGCTAAAGAGTTAGGAGCAACAGCCTTATTTAGTGATAAGTATGATGAAAAAGTAAGGGTAGTTAAGATTGGAGATTATAGCTTAGAACTATGTGGAGGTACCCATGTAGCGGCAACAGGTGAAATAAGTCTTTTTAAGATTATAAATGAAACAGGGATTGCAGCCGGTGTACGGAGAATTGAAGTTGTGACTGGAAAAGAAGCAGTTGCCTATGTTAATCGGCAAGAAGAAGTACTTAATCAGATAGCAGTGACTTTAAAGACGACTCCGGATAACCTTTTAGAAAGAGTAGATAAACTACAAAATGAAATTAAAGGTTTAGAAAATGAAGTTGCATCCTTAAAAGATAGACTAGCAAGTTCACAGGCTGATGAATTAGTATCAAGTCAAGAAGAGATTAATGGAGTAAATGTTGTTTTAGAGAAAGTAGAAGGCATGGACGCTGACGGCCTTAGAACGATGGGAGATAATATTAAACAGAATTTAGATTCTGGAATTATTATTTTAGGTTCAGATTTAGGTCAAAAAGCTTTATTTGTTAGTATGGTGAGTGATGATTTGGTAGAGGCAGGTTTTAATGCTGGTCAGATAATTGGTGAGGTAGCTAGAGTAGCAGGTGGCGGCGGCGGAGGTCGTCCAGATATGGCTCAGGCTGGTGGAAGTCAACCTGAGAAGATAGATGTAGCCTTTGATAAGGCTAGAGAACTAATAGCTAATCAATAATTGCAGATTGACTGAGATTCAAGAGCCTTAAAGACTTAATTACTAAAAGATTTGTAAGGTGGGAAAGGTGGGATTAGCAATGAAAAATGATGAAACAATGATGTTTAAGGTAAAGAAAGAAGAAATTAAAGAAGTTTCCGAAGTTTTAGCTGAAGTCTATCAAGCCTTAGTAGAGAAGGGTTATAACCCAATTAATCAGATTGTAGGTTATATATTGTCAGGAGACCCTGCTTATATTACTAGTCATCAAGATGCCCGGAGTAAGATTCGTAGGTTTGAAAGAGATGAAATTATTGAAGAGCTAGTTCGTAACTATTTAGAAAAGCGTGAAAGCAATTAAAATTAATAATGGAGTGAAGCCAATTATGAGGAAAGTGGTCTTCCTGATTGTAATTTTAACTTTATTATTAATTTCAAGCACGGTCTTTAGTACTGGTATAGATGCCGATGAACCATTTATACTATTTGTTATTGATCAGATAAGCATCAATGAAGTTTCGAAGATTCCAACTCCAAACTTAGATTATTTAATTGATCAAGGGGCGGTAGCGTTAACTAATAGTAGAACTAGTGGAAGTTTAAGCCCACCTGACACTTACTTAACTATTGGTGCTGGTAGAAGGGCTAATACTGATATAGCAGGTAATTACACCTTCAATACAGATACTAAGTATAAGGGGAAGAATGTATCCAAGCTCTATCAAGCCTTAACTGGTAACCAGTTGACAACAGAATCAATAGTCAATATTAGATTTTCAGAGATTATTAAACAGAATTTATTAGGTGCTTATAGAGCTCATCCAGGGGCTTTAGGACAGGTGCTCAAAGAAGCTGGAAAGCAAGTAACGGTTATTGGTAATAGCGATTATCAAGATAGTAGTTTAGAATATCATTTAGGGCGTGAAGCAGCTCTAATTGGATTTGACAGTAAAGGAAGCATCGAACTAGGGGATGTTAGTCAGAAGACGATAGTAAGTACTGACTGGCATCCTTTTGGTTTTGTAACTAGTCAGCAATATGTAGTAAATAAATTTAATGAATTATATGAAGAAGCTGAATTGATTATAATCGAATCTGGTGATACAGCTAGAGTGGAGGCGCTAAGAGAGACATTGCTTCCTAAAGATTTCAAAAAATTTAAAAAGGATGCCTTGCAGCGGGCAGATAAGTTATTAGGAAAGATATTAGATAAGATTAATTTAAAACAGACAAGAATCATGGTTGTTACGCCAACACCGTCTTATAAAGCAAGACAGGAGGGAAAGAACCTTACATTAACTATACTAGCTGGGACAGGGGTTAAAAATGGTTTGCTTACTACCGGCACTACTAGAAGGTTAGGAATCATTACTAATTTAGATATTGCTCCTACTATCTTAAATTCAGTAGGGATAGATGATATACCTCCTATGATGATAGGTAGCCCTGTGTCAAGTGTTGAGGTCGACCAACCATTCGCTAAAGCTGTAAAAATAAATGAACAGATTACTAGAACATTTACTTGGCGTCCAATCTTAATTAAGGGTTTCATTTTATTGCAGATAGCAGTACTTACTTTAGCTGCTTTAGTAATTATCTTTAAAGATAAGGTGACATCTTTTATTAAGAGTTCTACAGAAGTTCTATTACTGTCTTTATTAGTAATTCCAGTATTTTTAATATTATCTAGCTTTTTTAATTTAGGAGATGTTTATTTAGTTGCGGGTTTATTCATATTACTTAGTCTAGGATTAGCCTTTCTCTTAAAAAGGTTAACTCCTCATGAATTAGACCCTATTTTAATAGTACTCAATTTAATATCATTGTTATTGATCGTTGACATTTGGATGGGTGCTAGATTGATTAAAACTTCAGTCTTAGGCTATTCACCGGTAATTGGAGCCCGGTTTTATGGGATAGGTAATGAGTTTATGGGATTATTAATTGGTACAATTCTCATTGGAATCACTGGGTTTTTTGACCGTTTTTCAATTTTAGAAAAGAAGAATCATTATCTATTTCTTTTAGTTACAGCGATTGTAGTAATAACGATCGGCTATCCCCAATTAGGTGCTAATTTTGGCGGCTTATTAACTTCATTAGCTGCTTTCACTTTTACTTATGGATTAATTAAAGAATATAAGTTTAACTTAAGACGGGTAATGGTTATAATAATTGTATTAAGTCTATTAGTTGGTAGCCTAGTCTTATATGATACTCTAAGTCCTAAACGATCTGCTAGTCATATAGGGAAGACAGTCTTGTTAATTAAGAATAATGGTTTAAAAGAGGTATTCAATATTATTTATAGAAAATTAAGTATGAACCTGAAGCTATTACGATGGACTATTTGGACTAAAGTAGTTGTAGCATTCATCTTTATTCTAGCTATCTTATTTAGATATCCAGTAGGAGTAGTTAGACAAATAATCGATGATTACTCCCATCTTCGTTATGGCTTTAGTGGGGTAGTATGTGGTAGTATAGTAACTATGTTAGTGAATGATTCTGGGGTAGTCGCTACCGCGACTTTATTATTACCCGCTGTAGTTACATTTGTTTACTTAGTAATTAGAAGGATAGAGTTGTAGATATCAGTAGTTTAAGAATCAACTAATAAAAGATGAGGGATATAGATAAATATGAAAATTTTAGGATTAGATTATGGAGATAAAAGAATAGGAGTAGCTGCTAGTGATGCTTTAGGTTGGACTGCTCAAGGGAAGAAAGTTATACAAAATACCTCACTAAATGAAGTGATTAATGAATTAGAAGATTTAATTGATGAGTATGAAATTGGAAAGGTCGTTGTTGGATTACCCAAAAATATGAATGGTACTTTAGGACCAAGAGCAGAAAAGACTTTAGAATTTGTAGAAGCATTAAAGGAAGAATTTACGATACCGATCATTACCTGGGATGAAAGGTTATCAACGGCAGCAGCTGAAAGGACATTATTAGCTGCTGATGTTAGTCGTCGCAAACGTAAAGATGTCATTGATAAGATGGCAGCTGTAGTTATTTTACAGAATTATTTAGATAGTCAATAATTATTAAATAAAAAGTCGAGGTGAATTAATTATGGCAGAAGAAGGTAAGATTAACAAGTTTAATCTAGAAGAAGGAGTTGCAGTTCTAGAAGGTACTGATGGAGAGACTATTAACTTTTCTATTGAGGAAGAGTTAGATATTGATAATGAAAAGTACTTTATCTTAGTTAAGGAAGATGAATTAGACTTAGGAGAGGGTTATGCATTGCGCTTAACTAAGGATGAGAATGATACTGAAGTTTTAGTTCCGGTTACAAGTGAAGAGGAACTAATGAAGGTTCAAAATAAAATTGAAGAATTATATCAATAGCTAATTTCTCCTTTTTTTGGAAGTATAAAGCCTACCTCAAATGGAGATAATATGATTACAAACTAATAATGAGGGGGGCTTTATATGCTATTGACGGAATGCTTCTTAGATGGTCGGTATTTTCGGATTGAGAGTACTACCCATGCTCTCCAGCGAATGAAAGAAAGGGATATTGATAGTGAGTTAGTAAATGGGATTATTCTTAGTTTAGGCGAAAAACTACTAGAATATAATGACTCTGGCGACGAAATAGCGATTGTGGACCAAGAGAATAATTTGGCTGTAATAATTGAAGTTCGTGAATGCAAGGCAGTAGTAATCACAGTGATAGACCGGGCTAATATACATATTAAAGATGGCACATTACTAGAAGAGATTGCTTGATTAGTTACAAAGTTAGATATATTGGCTATAATAATACAGAGAGCAATTTTGCTTTCTGTATTATTTTTTTGTTTGCTAAATAGCTTGCAATTGTTTATAATAGATAAAGAATCTTCTAAAGTCTTGATGAAATGAAAGGGTGGGAGCCTTGTTTAAATTTAATAAACATAACAGACATAATTTAGTCGCTGCAATTATTATGATTCTCTTCATTTTTACTTTAGGTGGTATTTCTTATTTAGAAGAGTTGACTAGTCCAATTAATTCTAAAAGTGTTTCTGAATATGAGGTATTAATTAGGCCAGGTGCTAGTAGTAGTCAAATAGCTAATCTCTTAGCCGATAAGGGTTTAATCCGCCATCCTTTGCTTTTTAAAGCTTTAGTTAGGTTTAGAGGGGCTGAATCTGATTTAAAAACTGGTTATTATAATCTAAGTACAGGTATGTCTATTGACCAAATGATTGATAAGATAGTTAATGGTAAGGTAATAACCCAAGAGTTTACTATTCCCGAAGGGTTTACTGTAGAAGAGATTGCTCAAGAGATAACAAAGCAGTTTACTTTTAGTAAGAAAGAATTTCTGCAGACTGCTAGAGGATTCAAATTTGGACAGGCTGTAAAAAATGAAGGACGAAAGTATAATGTAGAAGGCTATCTTTTTCCTGAGACTTATCAGGTTCCTAAAGGGACTAACCCTAAAGGGATAATTAAAGTGATGTTAGAGGAGTTTAAAGCTGAGTTAGATGAAAGAATAATTTCTAAAATTGAAGATAGTGGTCTTACTCTAGATGAAGTAATCACAATAGCATCTTTAATAGAAGCAGAAGCTAAGTATGATGTGGAAAGAAGGTTAATCTCTAGTGTGATTCACAATCGACTAGATAAGAATATGGCTTTGCAGATTGATGCTACTATCCAATATATATTACCGGAGCATAAGTCCAAAATTTTATATAGTGATTTAGCAATTGAATCGCCTTATAATACCTATCAACACGTTGGGTTGCCTCCAGGACCTATTAATAATCCTGGCTTAGACTCTATTAAAGCAGCACTTAATCCTAAAGAGACTAATTATTTATATTATTTTGCTTTAGATGATGGTAGTCATAAATTTAGTAAGACTTACCGTGAGCATTTAAGGCTGCAAAATAAGTTGAAATATTAGGGTAAGGTTTTCTTATGTAATTAATATCGCTTAATTATGATATGGTACAACCATCTTAAACTGTTCTTGTACGTTTGGTTTCAATACGAAGTGCTAGTAGCGAAATTTACTCAATATGACCTTTTTGTGTTCTAATCATGATATTAGATTACTTTTAAGACATAATAGATACCGAGTATGATTAAATATGAAAATATTATATTAAGCAGATAGTGAATTTTAATATTAATTTTAGGAAGTGAAATTTATGAGTAAAAATATTTTAACCGATTTTATGCAAGACTATATGGAAAAGATTACACCAGAACGAACTGGAGATTTAAGAAGATTAGAGGAAGAAGCATTAGAAAGAAATATTCCAATTGTTGATCCAGAAGTGGGACAATTTTTATCGCTATTAATTTCGATTCATCAATCCCAAAGAATATTAGAATTAGGGACAGCCACTGGATATTCGACTCTGTGGTTAGCTAAAGGCAATCAAGCGGAGATAGTGACTATTGAATTAAAAGAGCGAGATGCTAAAGTAGCAAGGAAGAATTTTAATGATTTAGAATTAGATGATAGAATTAAATTATTAGTAGGTGATGCTGTAGAAGTAATGGACCAGTTAGAAGAAGGATTTGATCTAATATTTATTGATGCAGCTAAAGGGCAATATATTGAATATTTAAATCAATCTCTAAGATTAATTAATGACGGAGGTTTAATTGTAGCTGATAATATTTTGTTTAAAGGGATGATAAGTAATGATGAACTAATGCATCCACGGTATGATACTTTAACCTATCGTTTAAGAGAATATATAGAGATAGTGATGGACCATCAAGAGCTACAATCATCGATTCTGCCTTTAGGTGATGGATTGGCAATTAGTCGAAAATTAGGTAAGGGGGAATAGAATATGGAAGTCCCTGAATTATTAGCACCAGCAGGTAATTTAGAAAAGTTGAAGATAGCAGTCTTATATGGAGCAGATGCAGTCTATGTAGGTGGTAAGTCATTTAGTTTAAGAGAAGCAGCTAATAACTTTAGTTTAGAAGAATTAAAGAAAGGTTTAAATTTTGCTCATAGTCGAGGAGTTAAGGTCTATGTTACGATAAATATGATTCCTCATAATGATGATTTTGAAGGATTACCATCATACATAACTGAATTAAATGAAATTGGGGTAGATGCTGTAATTGTAGCTGATCCTGGAGTCTTAAGTGTAGTGAAGGAGGTAGCGTCTGGCTTAGAGGTTCATTTAAGTACGCAAGCTAATAATGTTAATTGGCGTAGTGTAAAGTTCTGGGGCGAACAGGGGATTGATAGAGTTATTCTAGCGCGAGAATTGAGTTTAGATGAGATGAAAGGGATTAATCAACAGGTTAAGATTGGTACAGAAGCATTCATTCATGGAGCGATGTGTATTTCATATTCTGGTAGATGTCTTTTAAGCAATTATATGATTAATCGTGATGCAAATCGTGGTCAGTGTGCTCATTCTTGTCGCTGGAAATATAGTCTAATGGAAAAAGAACGCCCTGGCGAGTATTATCCTATCTTTGAAGATGAAAATGGAACTTATATCTTTAATTCTAAAGATTTATGTATGATAGAGTATATTCCAGAATTAATGACTGCTGGCTTGAGCAGCTTAAAGATAGAAGGACGAATGAAGAGTTTACATTATGTAGCTACTGTGACTAGTACCTATAGACAGGCTTTAGATGTGTGGAGTAAAGACCCGGAGAGTTATCAATTTAAAGAGGAATGGTTAACTGAATTACAGAAGATTAGTCATCGACATTATACTACTGGTTTCTATTTTGGTCGACCAGGTGCTGAAGAGCAGAATTATGATTCATCAGCATATGCTAGAGATTATGATTTTATGGGTATTGTACAAGAATACTTACCAGAAACTGAAGAAGCTATTATTGAAGTAAGAAGTAAATTTTTTATTGATGATATTGTTGAATTTTTTGGTCCCAATACAGGAACGTTTATTGAAAAGTTAGAATATATTAAAGATGAAGATGGTGAGTTAATCCCTGCTGCACCTCATCCTCATCAGTTAATTACTGTTCGAGTTGAACGACCGGTTCAAAAGTATGATATAGTTAGAAGGGAGAAGAAGGATTAAGGATGGATACGATTACTATTAAAATTGAAGTAGAAAAGTCAGAGATGGCCTTTGTAGACAAGATCATCAAAGCTTATGAAGGTTTAGCAATGGTGACGGTGGTTGGCGGTGAAAGGGGTTTGATGAAATTAGAGGTTCCACCTAGTAATAAACAAGAAATTTTAGAAATATTGGATGATTTAGCTAATAAAGTTAAATTGAAAATTGTTGAAATAGAAAAATAAATGAGATTGTACAGGCACAAATAGTATTAACTCCCCATATAAATATAAGTAGAGTGTTAATGTCAATTGTGGGGGTGGTTATTTTAAATGGTGCCTGGCCTTTTTTTTCAAATTGGCAGTAGCCTATTAGACGGTATTTCGATCTTAATCTCTTATATTAAGAATAATAATGTCTTTCCTCATCCTTTAGATCCAGAAGAGGAAAGTGAATGCTTAGAAAAATTAGCTGAAGGAGAAAGGGGAGCAAAAAAGGCTTTAATTGAGCATAACTTGCGTTTGGTGGCGCACATCGTCAAAAAATTTGATAATTCAAAAGAAGAGACTGAAGATTTAATTTCGATTGGTTCTATTGGCTTAATTAAAGCGATAGAGACTTATGATCCTTCAAAAAAAGTTAAATTAGCAACTTATGCTTCCCGTTGTATTGAAAATGAAATTTTGATGCATCTTAGACAGAACAAAAAGACCAAAAGAGAAGTTCTATTACATGAACCGATAGGTGCTGATAAGGAAGGTAATGAGATTACATTAATTGATATTTTAGGTACTGATTTTGATGTTGTTCCTGATGAAGTAGAATTTTCTTTAGCAGAAGAAAAGTTATACCAAAAGTTAGGTGATTTGACTGAAAGAGAGAAAAAAGTTATTGAGATGAGATATGGTTTAAATAATACAAAGAAACTTACTCAGCGAGAAATAGCAAATCAATTGGATATTTCTCGTTCTTATGTTTCTAGAATAGAAAAGAAAGCATTAGAAAAGTTGCATAAATTATTTTTATTAGAAGGTTATTAATTTAGCCTTCTTTTTTAATTTTTGTTATTAAAACAAAATTTATTAATAATTTTTGAATAGAATTATATATTATTGATAAATATACTTATAGAGGACTTGTGAAAAAAGGAACATTGTATAATTAAATGCACAGGATAAATAAAAAGGTGACACATACCAATACCTCATATATAATGTTAACTAACCAAAGAAAACATTTATGGAGGTATCAGGCATGTGTCAAGATAATTATACCACAGAAAATAGGAAAGGGAAACATTTAAAATGGGAAGAAAGAAAAATTATAGAGCATTTATATAATATTCAAGAAAAATCAATAACTAAAATAGCGGAGGAACTAGATAGACACAGAACTACAATAAGCAGAGAAATAAAAAAGGGTAAGGTAGAACTATTAAATACAGACTATACAACTAGAGAAGAATATGATGCTAAGAAAGCCCAACAGGCAT
>NZ_FOTT01000024.1 GCF_900114655.1 Candidatus Frackibacter sp. WG13 | reverse complement strand
CAAACTTCTGAGTCGCTTATTCCTATTTTCTTTGCACCACTTAGTAAAATTCTTAAGTGATTTTCTTAGTTTCTTGCGTGAAGTTCTCCTTTTAATTATGTCCTTACCTTTCCTTGAAGTTCCCCAACGCATCTCGAACCCTAGAAATTCAAAGCTATTATTTTCATATTTACGGAATCTAGAGAAACTGATTATATTTGTCTTTTCCAATGAAAGTGCTAGACCAAATTTATTTAGTCTCTTTTGTAACATGTGATAAAATCGTTCTGCATCTCTTTTGTACCTAAAAGCACAAACAAAGTCATCAGCGTAACGACATAGATGGGCTTCACCTGCACATTCTTTCTTAACTTTTCCTATAAACCAGATATCTAATACGTAGTGTAGATAGATATTTGCTAGAATGGGACTTATTATGCCACCTTGAGGAGTTCCTGTAACTGGATGAATGACTTGTCCATCTTCTTTTAATATCCCAGCTTTTAACCATTTCTTGATTAGCCTTATAAATTCTTTATCATTAACTCTTTGTTTTAACATTTCTATTAACCAATCATGGTCTATGTTATCGAAAAATCCTTTGATATCTGCTTCAACTATGTAACTGTATTTGCCAAACTGTAATTCTTTTGTTAAAGATTTTATTGCTACTTTTGAATCACGGTTTGGTCTATATCCATAGCTATTATCTATAAAATCTTGTTCATAAATTGCTTCTAATATATCGGCTGTTGCTCTTTGTACTATTTTATCGGCAACTACTGGAATCCCCAGTGGACGAAGTTTCCCATTGTCCTTTTCTATATTCACTCTACGTACCATCTTTGCATGATATCGCTTACCTATTAAGCTATCTAATATACTTTCAATATTATCTTTTAAGTTTTTAGCAAATTCTTTGGCAGTTATTTTATCTACTCCTGCGGCTGCTTTCTTATTTATGTTATCCCAAGCTTTACTTAAAGCACTATGGTTTATCTGCCTATATAGGTCACGAAATCTATACTTTTTGAGTCGTTTTGCTTTCTTTGCTATTCCCTTCAGTGAGGTTTGCACTAATTGCTCCGGCCTTGCGCGTCCGGTTAGTGTTTCCTTTGATGAGTACATATTTCTGTCACCCCTTCCCCATGTAACCAGCTCTCCTGGTCTCAGAGTACTATGAGTTAATCCGACTTCCTACAAGTCGCAGGTCGTCCTCTTTTTCGATTGGATAGACCTTCCAATAATCATTGGAACCTGTAGGACCTCCCAAATTCCTGATATTTCTTTCTCTTCATGCCAGGTTCTCTGACCCCGACAGACCCTCCGGAATCTCACCTTTTACAATTCCTTCGTATTGACTTCCGCAACGTTAACTACGTCGTCATCTGCTCTTCTCCTGTTTCCAGGACCCGATACTAACGGGGCTCAATATGCTTCAGGAATTACGGTCTTCCCTCTGGCCTAAAAAGTTCTCTGTGTACACTTCACCTGAATTGTTACCAATTCAAAGCGCAACACTCGATATAGGTGGATGGTTAGTCCTTACCTAGCAAAGACTGTTATCAGATATATTGACTAATTAAAATATTACTCAAACCATTGAACGACCTTCACTTTACCAAAGACAGTGAGGTAGTGAAAGGTGGACCTTCTGTCGGCGATCTTTTAAGCTCTTACCATTGAGCTATTTACGTTGGTTCTGTTGTAATCTCTCATAATCGATATTATCCTAAGTCTACTCTAGTAGACGGCTTCACCTTGCCAGAAATATCAAACTTGCTTGGCGTACTAACGTTCCTGGTGTTTACGACGCTCATCAAAGCTCGTCCAATTTCAATTTAACACAGCAATTACAATTATATAACTCGAGCAATCTTGCATAAGTCATTACCAAGACAACTATTATGCACTTTGCTTAGTGTCGTAAATGCCATGTTAGCCGATGTTTTATGTATTAATTACTCATTATTTACTTTTAAAATAATAATTACCATTATGTTGCAAACCAAATAATCTTTCTAAAATTATTGCCAATGTTGCAAAACCTATAAAAAAGGATAATATAGGTAAAATTCTTACCAATCTTCCTGTAAAATAACTTCTTAATAACAATAAACTTATACATAATATAAAAATTATTATTGAAGAAAGACCTTCTCTAAAACTTGTTATTATTGTATTTTCTAACACGAAGATCATAAAAGTTACTAGAAAAAATAATGGTAACGAAAACATTAAAACTACTGCAATATTGCCTAATCCATAATACGATACTGTAAATAATCCACCATCTTTTATTCCAATATATATATACGCTAAAATCCCAGATAAAATTCCTCTAATTAAATACAATTTAAAAACAAACTTAAACTTACTTTGTTTTTTCATATTTTTCACCTCTCTAATCCATCAACTCCATAGCGTCCTTTACTACTGGATTTACATCTCTTGCGACTGCCCCACTAGATATTAACATATATGACTTTCTTAATTTTCTAATTCCTCTAACAAAACCTTTACTATAATAAATTTTATATGCGACCTTTTCACCATATTTAACTGTGTGAATTATTTCTTTAGTAGTTTTAAATAAACCTGTTGCTGCTCCAGTTAAATCAAGAGCATAATATAAGTTTTCCCCTCTCTCTTCCCATAATTCTTCATTATATTTATATTCGTCAAACATTTTAGAAACAGTAACCCCAGCAATTTTACCTAATTCTTTATAAATATCTCTTAATGGGTTTACCTTTCCTACTCCCTCTTCATATCCAATTGATTTAAAATATATATCTGCACTTGTAGAAATTATCAAGTTTACTCCATGAGTTGCTAAATAATATAAATTAAATCTTGCCAAAAATGAAACGCTTCTTGCCGCGCTAAATTCTAATAAACCCTCAGTCCATAACCATCTTAATCCATCTATTCCGGTCTTGGTTACTGCAAGACCTCCCGCTCCATTTAATCCTAATCTAATATTATCCAAAATTTTTCTTGTACTATCATCTTTGGGCTGAATCAAAAGTCGTCCCCCGCCATACCTTGAATCGATTGGTACGCATGTATATTCACTTCTTCTATTATGCTGTAATAAAACCACTGTATATGTAAGGCTATTATACTCTTCTGTATAGTCCAAAACATACATATTATTCATTTTAATTTCTCTTACAACACAATCATTTTTAACTATTTTTAAGTGCAAGTTCTTTAAATGAGTTTTCAATTCAGAAGTTTCCCTTGCCCATCTATTTAATTTTAATGTCTCTTTTTCATAATCCAGTATTTTACCAGATAACATAATTAATCTGGCTTTATAATGTAATATAGCACTTTGCAACATCCCTTGAGAAAGATTAATAGTTTCTTTCTCATTAGATAAAATCACTTCAGATGTATGCCCTTTTTCTTCATAATTATAAATCTCCACATTGATTCCTCCTATGCACTAAACTCAACATAAAATGTCGGCTAACGTTCCTCGGGTTGCCGACGCCCACGAAAACTCATATTCCTCAAACAAAAATAAAATTTACATAAATAAAACAAAACTCTCTTTTATGCATTAAGATAGGTGTCGACCACGCGATGTTAGACGACGTACGACATATTTTAATTTTCAAATTCATTCTTAATCATCTACTATTCCAAAAGTAGTTAATATTTTTTGGTCTATTCTTTCATCATGTAAAATCTTATCAAAATAATCATTTAAATCTTCAAAATTCATATCATTTTTTAATCCTTTTCTACCATCAAGCCATTTAAGATTAAAAAATCTATCAAATATTGCTTCACATGAACGTCTTGGAAACTGTGCAATAATTGAATCAAAAAAAGAATTACAAACTTGATAATGATGAGTATGAATAAAATCATTCCATGTTTCAACCAATTCTTTTTCATCTTTAATATCAATAATTTCTATTTCTTCAAAATTTCTTTTCTCTTTTTCTCCCCATGAATTTTTTAATAAATCAATAGCAACTTTATCAGTTTTAGGAGCACTATATCCAAAAATAGTTACTACAAAAGCTTTTTCCATATAATATCTTATTGCATTCCAATGATCTTTAATAAGCAAGTC
This sequence comes from Candidatus Frackibacter sp. WG13, assembly GCF_900114655.1. Classification (GTDB taxonomy): domain Bacteria; phylum Bacillota; class Halanaerobiia; order Halobacteroidales; family Acetohalobiaceae; genus Frackibacter. The sequence continues at coordinate 45,485 of NZ_FOTT01000024.1, read as the reverse complement.
ACTATCATAATCTTTATTTTTTACTGGAAATAATAATTTAGTTTTCTCAAATAAATCTCCACATATTGGACAGCGATTTCCTATAAAACCACCACGTTTGTGTTCATGACAGACACCAACATAGACGTTACCATGAAGAAATAATAATTCTGGTAATTCATTAGTAATCCTACTTACTCTCTTATATGCTTGTAATAATAAAGGATCCCAATTAAATGTTGCAATTACATCTTTTTTTCTAAGTGACAGAATTAGATAATCATAAATCGTTGGTTCTGATGGAATTTCAAATTGTAAAAGATAATCATATATCCTACTTTCCAGAGTTTCTAAAACCTCTTTACAATCATCTCGTTCATATAATTCTGAATAAATATCTTCTAAATTATCGCTATCTGTATTAATTTCAACTTCCTCAATTAAATTCTTCATATTTAACTTATCGATAAAACCATCCATAACAGATATTTGTCTACCATTAGCATCACCATTTAATATCGTTGCAACACTAGCACCAGCTCCTAATATTACTAAATGAGGTCTGTTCTTCATCATTTTTTCAAACTCAATATAATCTTCTTTTTTCATGATTTATGTTTAATAGAAAAGCGTATAACAAGTGCAAAATCCTATTAAAATCCCACCTCCCTATTTATTACACATTTTTTATGTCTAATAAATAAAATTAATCTTTTATTTTCAAAATTATTAAATTTCATAGTTTAGTTTGAATTACCTTTTTTTATTATTAATTTTTGAATATATTATCTCTATGATATTTTAAATAATCTTTATTGGGTTTTCCTTTGGAAGGCTTTTTTATTGTTTCTCCTTTTATCTCTCTTAATATTTTATACAATTTCTTATCTTTTTTTATTAAAGAGGATAATTTAATTTCATAATTATTGTTGATAGTTATATATCCTTTATCAAATAACTTATCGTGTAAAGCACATAAACAAATAGCATTACTTTCATCAATTCTTTTTTCTTTGTCTTTACTCCAAGGAATAATATGAGAACAAATTAAAATTTCTTTTGTATTAATTCCACAAATAGCACATTCATAATTGTAATTTTCTTTAATTCTCTCTGCAAACTGAGTATGGCCACTTCTTATATTTATCTCTGTTTTTTTATCTTCAATATAATATTTAGTATGTTGATTATGTTCATTAACCTTTTCAATATATCTTTTTTTAAAATTAGTTAAAGAAGTATTTTCTTTAACTAATTCTATAAGTACTTTCAATTGTTTCATTGATATATTATTTTTTTTTAGTTTGCTAGGTAAATGAGAATATCCTAACAATTCTAAATATTGTGGTTTAATATTTAAAACTCTCATTATCTCAAAAAGTTTATCTAATCCTATTCCTGAGCTAGCATGTTCATATTTTGATATTGCTTCACGACTAATATTGAATTCAAATTTATCAACAACTTCTTTTAAAGAAAATTCATTTTTTTCTCTAAAATATTTTATGAACTTTCCTAATTTATTCTCCCATTCTTGCCTTTGGTCTTTATGAACCTCTCCTCTATGATTTAAAGTTATCTTTTTTTCTTTACTCATCTAAAGAAACCTCATTTAAATTCAAAGTTTTAAATAAATATATAGCATTTTCTAAATCTTTAGGCATTATATTATTTTGATATGCTCTATTAAATAAAGAATAATAATCATCTTTTTCAAAATTTGATAAGTCTAAATTTTCAAAAATTCTATATATTGGAATATTCATTTCATTCATTAATTTTTGTAACGTAAAACTTGCAATCGAGAAAGTATGTTCATTTATAATATTGCTTATATAAGATCTAACTACATTTATCTCATTTGATAATTGAGTTTGAGATTTACCTGTTTTATCTAAATGTTCTTTAGTTAATTTTGATACTGTTTTGTAGATTTCTTTTTTCAAATAGTTATCGTTTTTATTAATGCTCATTAGTTTTTACCCTCCATATAAATTAACTAACATAGTATGTCGTCTAACGTCCCGCAGCTTCGCGACGTCCCCGCTAACCATCCTAGTCTCAGATAAACCTCTAAATCTCACATAAGTCAGCCTAACTTTCATTTATGCTCATAACTGGGATGTCGCTAAGGTGCTGTTATATGATGGATGGCACTCCCCCATGTTAAAGTTACTGCTACTATTTTTCTATTGACAATAAAAAACTATTTATCTGACCATTTAACATTAGAATACTTACTTTTTAATTCTTGAATATTCACATCAAGCGAAATCTTTTTTGCGATTATTTTAACAAAATCCCAAAGTCCATTTTTCCTTTCTGGATAATTACTCATATATTTTTCAAAAGAAGTATTTTTAATTTTTTTTGCATAAGCACTAATAGCTTGTCCAGATACTATACCATACTCTGCTTTGGGTGGTTGCTTAGTATCAACAGATACTCCATTAATTATAGGAGAAAATAACATATCCCCATGAATAGTTTTAAATATTGCAGCATCATAAACATTATTAGATATTTCTATCCAAGAATGGTCAAAAACAATGTTACTATATTTAACCTCACCTAAACAAAGAGTTGGTTTTAATCCTATCTCACTAAATAAAACATATAAGACTGCACATGTTGCATGACATGCACCTTTCCAATCTCTTCTGTCTATAATATCTAGAACATTAAAAAATATTTTGACAATATCATCGTTCTTTGGTTCACTAATTAAAATATCTCTGGCATTAATTTCCCATTGAATAAATTTATTAGTAACAAACTTGTTTATACAACACTTTTTATATTTTCTACCACTTCCACAAGGACAACGGTCATTTCTACCAATTTTCTTAGACATTAATATCTTCCTCCAATTTTTTAATTACATTTCAATTAGATTAAAACCTCTTTTTTATAATTTATTTATCTATCTATTCTACTTCAAGTATTTTTACAAAATTCATAACAACTTTTAAAAAATTATTTCTTGTAAAATGAAATCTTTGAGCATCTCCTTGTAAACCACCAATATCTGTTTCATCTATTCCTTCTTCAACAAACATTGCAACATCTTTATCAAATGCAATTGCTGCCCCTTTCTCTTCTAATAACCAAGCCGCTGTTGTAAATTTTCCATTCTCTTTTTTATCTCTTTTTGTCATAACAATAACTGCTATATCTGAAATTTGAATTTTTTCAATAATTGCATCAGATATTGAACCCAATCTATCTGCTTTTCCATCAATTACTTTATAACCCTTATTCTCGAGCAACTCTTTAAATCCAGAAACAAATTCATCATCATCTTCTCTATAACTATAAGCCAAAAAAATAGTTGTATCTTCATTACTATCAGCACTATCATCATTGCTTTTTTTTAATGTTTTTTCTTCATTTTTTGTTATATTTTCTTTAATTTCTTCAAATACTTCTCTTGTAATATCCTCTTTATAATCATCTATTTCAAAAACACATTCTTTTCTACTATAAACATAAAGAACACCTGGTGATACTTGACTTTGTTTAGCTTCTCGTAGATAATTAGATGCTTTTCCTGTGGTAGTGATTATCATTCTTTTAACTTTTGATGGCTCAATAAAATATCCATCTACTTGAAAATCTTTGTTTTGAAGATACGGTTTTGCCATATTTTCTTTAATATAATTTAAGTCCTCGTGATCAATTTCATATACTTCATCTGTTTCTTCTGTAGAAATTAAAATATGATAAAACATGTTTTTCCCCCTTGAATTTTTAATGTAATAGTATCTTGTGCCATCTGTCATATAACTGAATCTTAACGAATGTCATATAACATACTTATTTCAATTTATTACCGACACTAGCGTCGGTAATATCTTATCTAAATTACCCTTTATTCTCATTTGCTTAGACCAAATCATCTAACGGGCTTTTTATATTATTAAGTTTTTTCTTACTGACATGCGTATATATCTCCGTAGTCTTCGAGCTTTTATGTCCAAGTAATTCCTGAATATATCTTAAATCCACTCCTTTCTCAAGTAAATGAGTAGCAAAAGAATGTCTAAAAGAATGAATCGAAACATCTTTTTCTATATTAGCCTTTTTACATGCTTTTTTAAAAACTCTTTGCACACTTCGTTCTGTTAAATGAGTCCCTTTCTTCCCTCCTGGAAAAAGCCATTTAGCTAAATTATATCTTTTTGCATATTCTCTCAACGCTTTAAGTGCTGCCTCTGAAAGAATAGAATATCGATCCTTTCTGCCTTTACCTTGCCTTACCCGAATTAACATGCGGTCACTATCAATATCATTTATCTTCAACCCCACAACCTCACTTACACGTAATCCCGCTGAATAAGTCAAAAATAATATTGCACGATGTTTATAATTGTCTATAGAATTTAATATTTTAGAAACTTCTTGCTGACTTAATACAACTGGTAATTTCTTTTCTTTCTTTGGTCTAGGAAGATTGAAAACCACCTCTTGCTTATGTAATACCTCACTGTATAAAAATTTAAGTGAACTCAATGCTTGATTTGCATACGAATGAGAACTCTCTTTTTCTTCTAATAAAAATAATAAATATTTACGTACATCCTCTTGTTGTAAAGTCTCAGGATTTTTCTTATGAAACTTTATAAACTGATTAATATGTGTTAAATATACATCTATAGTATTTGGGCTATACCCTTGTAATTTTAATTCTTCCTTCATTTCACCTAAAACCTTAGACTTCCAAGTCTGTGCACCTATACTTCCTCTGTAAATATCTAAATCAAGTGATTCATCTACCAAAATTTCCTCATCTTCAAAAATATTAAATAGTTGCTCAACCGCTTCCTCCGTATAAGGAATCGTCCAAAACTTCTCTTCTGGATCCCAACGCCGGCCATCAATTAACTTTATCTTTTTAACCCTCCCTGACGTATAATTGAATTTAACTATAAGTTCTTCCTCTTCTCCTTTTTGAATATGTATTCCCATACTACCAACCTTCCTTAAGTATCACAAAAATACTTTTTATCCAAATATATCCTAATATATTATTACGAGATATCTTTCCTACATCCCTGTCTAAAACTTAAAAAAGATACTTATTTTTAGCAAATTATGTTTTTAATCTATAATAAATTTTCTTCGAAATATAAAAAGAGAGCTAATATCATTTGATATCAGCTCTCTTTATTAATAAAAGTTCACAAACCCACAACTACTATCTAACACAAGACTTCTTAATTTCAAGAATCAGTATTAATTATTAGTTTTAATTCTAGTCTTAGTCTTATCCTTAATCTTAGCCTTATCTTTCAGTCTGTGTCTTGTCTGTGGCAGTCTGTGTCCAATCATCATTTAAAGGTTTGTAATTAATTTTCTCTTACAACTTCAACATCTCCAACCGTTCTATCAACTGCTCCTTTTTATCTTTATATTCTTTAGCTTTCTGCTTCTCTTCTTCTACCAACTCTTCTGGAGCATTATTAACAAACCCTTCATTAGCTAATTTACCTTCGGCTCGATTAATTTCAAACTCCATCTCTTCTATTTCATCTTCTAAGCGAGCTATTTCCTTATCTAAGTCAACCATTCCTTCTAGTGGTAAGATAACCTCTACACCATTAGTAATAGCTGTCGACGCTTTCTCTGGCTTTTCATCTAGTTCTTGTTCTACTGTTAAATCAGAAATCTTACCTAAATCCACAATATAGTCTTGGCCTGCAGCTATTATTTCTACCTTTTCCTCACTCTTCGGCTGTAAGATAGCTGTTATCTCTCTACCTGGATTTACTTTCATTTCATTTCTGATATTTCGGATGGCTCTAATTACATCCATGATCACTGCCATCTTCTCTTCTGCATCGTCGTTAATTAAGTCTGCATCTCCCTCAGGCCATTGCGATAACATAACCGTTTCGCCTTCATGAGATAGACGCTGCCAAATCTCTTCCGTGATGAATGGCATAAATGGATGTAATAAACGTAAAGTTTGCTCTAAAGTTGACCAAACTACATATTGAGCTGTTTCTTTCGCTGTCTGATCTTCATCTTGATATAATCTAGGCTTAATTAATTCAATATACCAATCACAGAATTCATTCCAGATAAAGTCATATAACATCTGCGCTGCATTACCTAATTGATATTTATCTAAAGCATCTGTTACTTCCTGAGATACCTTATTAACTCTACTCATAATCCACTTATCAGCTAAAGTATAATCTAATTCTTCGACTTCATTTGGATCAAAGTCTTCTAAATTCATTAATACAAATCTTGAAGCATTCCAAATCTTATTTACAAAGTTACGACTAGCTTCTACTTTCTCCTGTCTAAATCTCATATCATTACCAGGAGTATTACCTGTAATCAATGTAAAGCGTAGTGTATCTGCACCGTATTCATCAATAAACTCTAACGGGTCAACACCGTTACCTAAGGACTTACTCATCTTTCTTCCTTGGGCATCTCTAACTAAACCATGAACATAAACATCAGCAAATGGTGCTTCTTCCATAAATTCCATTCCAGAAAAGATCATTCTCGCTACCCAGAAGAAAATAATATCTCTTCCTGTTACTAAGACAGACGTTGGATAATAAAGGCCAAGTTCATCTGTTTCTTCTGGCCAACCTAAAGTAGAAAATGGCCATAATCCAGAACTAAACCAAGTGTCTAACACATCTTCATCCTGCTTTAAATCTTCACTTCCACATTCAGAGCATTCTGTTGGCTCTTCACGAGCTACAATCTCTTCTTCACAATCCTGACAATACCAAACCGGAATACGATGTCCCCACCATAACTGACGAGAAATACACCAATCTCTAATATTCTCCATCCAATTTAGATAAACCTTAGTAAACCTCTCAGGGACAAAGTTAGTCTCACTTTCTTTAACCGCTTCAATAGCTGGCTTAGCTAACGGCTCCATCTTAACAAACCACTGCTTAGAAACCAACGGCTCAATTACTGTATCACAACGATAACAATGGCCCACTGAATGGTCATGTTCTTCTTTTTCTACTAGTTGACCACTTGCATCTAAGTCATTTACTAATTCTTCACGACATTCGTATCTATCCATTCCTTCATACTTACCGGCTTTAGCTGTCATTATTGCATTATCATCAATTACTTTGATTACTTCTAGGTCATGTCGCTGTCCAATCTCAAAGTCATTAGGGTCATGAGCTGGAGTAACCTTTACTAATCCAGTTCCAAACTCTGAATCTACATACTCATCAGCAACTACTGGAATCTCTCTGCCTACGATTGGTAGGATTACTGTCTTTCCTATCAAGTCTTGATATCTTTCATCACTTGGATTAACCGCAATCGCAGTATCTCCTAACATCGTCTCAGGACGAGTAGTAGCAACTACAATCTCTTCATCGCTATCTTTGATCTGATACTTAATATGATAGAAATGTCCTGGGATTTCCATATGTTCTACTTCAATATCTGATAAAGTAGTCCCACAATCCGGACACCAGTTAATAATATAATCACCACGATAGATTAAATCTTTTTCATATAATTGGATAAAAGCTTCTCGAACTGCCTTAGAACAGCCTTCATCCATAGTAAAGCGCTCACGGCCCCAGTCACAAGAAGTTCCTAGCTTCTTTAATTGATCTATAATTCGACCACCATACTCTTCTTTCCATTCCCAAGCTCGCTCTAAGAAACCTTCTCGACCTACGTCATCCTTTTCTAAACCTTCTTCATCACGCATCTTATTAACTACTTTAACTTCGGTTGCTATACTAGCATGGTCTGTTCCTGGCACCCATAAAGTAGTATAACCTTGCATCCGTTTCCACCGGGTTAAAATATCCTGTAAAGTATTATCTAAAGCATGTCCAATATGTAGCTGCCCAGTTACATTCGGCGGCGGCATTACAATCGAAAACGATTCTTTCTCTTGGTCAACATCTGCTTCAAAATAATCATTCTCCATCCAGAATTCATACCATTTATCTTCAACAGTAGCTGGATCATAAGTTGTGGCCATCTTTTCTTGCGTCATCTTTAATTCCTCCTTTAAATTAAAAAAACTTTCTCCATCCTTAAATAAGGACGAAAGAAAGTTTACTCTCGCGGTACCACCTTAGTTTCTAAAGTAATTACTTTAGACCCTCAAACTAGATAACGGCTAGTTACCGATTAAACCTACTTTTCTTTCAGTCTAATAGCTCAGAAGCTACTTCAATAATTTAAGGTCTTAAGATACCTTCCAGCCTAAGGGCACCTCTCTCTGTAAGCTTAAATTATTTACTCCTCTCCATCTTAGCTGTTAAATATTTTATTCTTATATTATCTTACAATAGTTAGACAGAATTGTCAAATTATATTCTACTCCCATCGCTCATAAATATTATGCTCAATCCCTAAGCGATCTAAAACTCTCCCCACTACAAAATCAATTAAATCATCTATAGTTTGGGGATTATTATAAAAACCAGGCATCGGCGGAATAATATCTACTCCTAACTTCGATAATTTTAACATATTCTCTAAATGAATCGTATTTAAAGGTGTCTCCCTAGGCACTACTATTAACTGTCGCTTCTCTTTTAATATTACATCTGCTGACCTCTCCAGAAGAGAAGTCGAACGACCATAAGCTATTCCTGACACAGTAGACATGCTGCACGGAATTACGACCATGCCTGCTGTTTGAAAAGAACCACTAGCGGTTGGAGCCCCTATATTATCATTATCTAAATAGATTATAGATTCATCATCTTTATCTAGGCCTAGACTCTGACGAATACGCTCATTTATTTCCCGGGTCATATCTCCTAATTCTATTTCTAATTCATCTCTCCACACTCGTCTCCCTGGTTCACTAATAATCACATAAACCTGGTGTCCTTTATTAATTAATACTTTTAATAATCTTTTAGCATAAATACTACCACTAGCTCCGGTAATTCCTACCACATAAGGCTTCAATTTTAAAGTTCCTCCTAATTATCATTCTTCTATCTTCTGCTTCACTTGCTTTAATTCATTTATCACTTCTTCTATTCTTCCATTAAATTCTTCATTCTTATATATAAGCTCTCCGTTAATCATAGTTAAGATTACATCACGGCTAGAAGCATTATAAACCAAAGTAGAATATGGGTCATAAACCGGTTGGTTGGCTAGATTATCAATGCTAACCGCAGTTAAATCAGCCTTCTTGCCTACTTCTAAAGTTCCAACTTCTTCTTCTAAGCCTAAAATCCTTGCTCCTTTAATTGTCGCCATCTCTACTACTTCCTTAGCAGTTAAGACTTCTGCATCTCTTTGATTAGCTCGATGTAATAACAAACCAAACTCCATCTCAGAAAAAAGACCCAAGGAATTATTACTAGCCGCACTATCAGTACCTAAACCAACTTCTAATCCTTGCTCTAACATTGCTGGCAAATTAGCTATTCCATTTCCTAATTTAGCATTACTTTTGGGACAGTGAGCTACTTTTACTCCATTTTCCCTCAACAGTTCTAAATCCTCATCATTAGTCTGCACTACATGTACTGCTAATAATCTATCATTTAAGACACCTAAATCATCTAAGTATTTTACTGCGGATACTTGTGGTGCCTGCCAAGGAATATCTCCCCAACCCACCGCTTCGCGATAAGTAGTAGCAAAAGAACCTGTTCCCTTTAATAAAAATTCAATCTCTTCCTCTGTTTCTGCTAAATGCATGCAAAGAGGAACATCCTTCTTTGCAGCGAACTTACTTATTTCTTGAAGTAATCTTCCAGAAACCGAATAAGGTGCATGAGGTGATAGTCCAATCTTTAGCTTAAGGTTAGCTTGCGACTTTAATTTATTATACTTTTCTTCAACATCAGCAAGAATAAGACCTATCTTCTCATCATCCATCCCAAAAACCTCTTGATAGATAACACCTCTTAACCCTAACTCAGAAGCAGCCTGCAAAGAAGCCCCAGTAGCAGTAGTGTCTGCAATAGTAGTTACTCCTGCTGATAAGAGTTCCAAAGCCCCCAGCTTAGCAGAAAGCAAGATCTCTTCAAAAGATAACTTTCTACTCTTAGCAACTAGTTTACTTATCCAAGGCAAGAATGATAGATTATCTCCTACTCCTCTTAAAATAGTATAATCAAGATGAGTGTGGATATTAATTAAACCCGGAAACAGAATAACTTCTCCCAAATCTTTCACTTCATCTTGCGGATATTTAGATAAAATCTCATCCTTATACCCCACATCTTTAATCTCTTCGCCCTCAACAACTACCGCACCATATTTTAAAGGTTCTTTGCTTATCGGCATAACCCATTTAGCAGTTAAAATCATTGTTTGATCGCTCCTAGATTATATTCGCTGGTTACAAAATTATGACCTACACATTTTCATAATCAATTGATGTTAGCCATTAAAAATGGAGCAGACTGGAATGAAGTTGAGCATGAATAAGGCTGTTTCATGTTTGACCGAAGGGAGTTTGAAACAGCCCATGCTCAACTTTATGAAAGTCGTAGCGGAATTTGCAGGCGGTATCAATTGATTATGAATACGAACGAGTTTCACTTTAAAATATACTAAAATTCCTTTAACTCATTATATAAGGTATCACGCTGCACTGGTTTTCTTCCTGTATCCTTTATTAGCGAGACTATTTTCTCTAACGGAACCCGAAAAGAAGCACCAGCGGCTTTAACTACGTTTTCTTCAATCATAGTACTACCAAAATCATTAACTCCAAACTCTAATGATATTTGAGCGATCTTTGCTCCTTGGGTTACCCAAGAGGCCTGAATACTTGGTATATTATCTAGCATTATTCTAGCTACTGCTACCATCTGTAAATATTCAGTTCCGGTTACTGAAGTTACTTCTGATTTATCAGCTAATTCAGTATTAGATGACTGGAAAGACCACGGAATAAAGGCTGTGAAACCACCAGTTTCATCTTGTAGTTCTCTGACCTTAACCAAATGTTCAATTCGCTCTTCTAAGGTCTCTACGCTCCCAAACATCATAGTTGCTGTACTCTTCATCCCAATCTCATGGGCTACTCGCATTACTTTTAGCCATTGGTCACTATTTATCTTATTAGGGCTTACTTTTTCTCTCACTCGGTCAACTAAAATTTCAGCCCCTCCACCAGGCAAGGAAGCTAAACCAGCTTGATTTAGCTCAACTAAAGTTTCCTTGATAGATAAACCAGACTGGCGTGCAATATGTATTATCTCCGGTGGTGATAAGGAATGGATATGAATCTCGAACCGTTCTTTAATTGCTTTAAAGAGTTCTAGATAGTAGTCCAAGGTTAGTTTTGGATGTAGACCACCTTGCATTAAGATTTGAGTTCCACCTAGATCTATCGTCTCTTGAATCTTACGGAAGATTTCTTCACGATCTAAAATATAAGCCCCTTGCTCGTCTTCTTCCCGATAGAAAGCACAAAAATCACATTGGGCTTCACAAACATTAGTATAATTAATATTGCGATCAATAGCGAAGGTCACCTTTAGTTCAGGATGTAATCGCTCTCGAATCTGATTAGCTACTTTACCGATTGGCAACAACTGATTACTAGCTAATAACTTTACTCCTTCGTCAGGAGTAATTCTTTTACCACTTTGAGCCTTTAATAGTATCTCTTTAAGCTCACTCATTATCTTCACCCCAAATGTTCAACTTAGGCATCTCTTCGACTAATCCTAACTCATAAGCATCTGTAAAATACTTCATTACCCCTTCTTGATATCCTTCATCAAAGTCATATCGTAGACTTTTAAAGTACCTCAATGCTATGTCGTAAGGTATCTCCATCTCTTTAGCAGCTCTTTTGGCTAATAGCTCAAATTGCTGCAATCCTAACTTCTTAGATTTTAATAACTTTTTACTAATTTCATCAACTAATCCAGGATTCTTTTCGGCTAATTCTTTTCTAATTACCCAGATAGCATAGACCATCTTCAAGCCAGTGAACTCTTTCCAGGCCTTACCCAAATCAGTTATATTCAAATTAGAATCAACATGTTCAACATAACCATCTAAAGCAGGGTCTCCAATTAGCAAGGCTGCATCTGCTACATCTAACATATGGTCTAAATCCTGTTCACACGTAATATAGTCAACATCCACCTGATAATAACGTTTTAAAAGTATCTTTAGTAATGCTACTGTTGTTCGCGAATCTTTAGGCAAAGCTACTCGCTTGCCATTAAGCTCTTCAATCTCTAACTCACTAAAGAGAAAGAGACTGCCTACGGGACCATCTGATGCAATAGCTAAGTTAGGCAAAATATAGCAGTCATCAAAATTACGAGCATATTCAATTGCAGATATCGGTGTAATATCTATTTCACCACGTAAAAACTTCTTGTTTAATTCTGCTGGTGGACCCGCAATAATATCGGCATCTACATCTATCTTTTCGTAATCTAAGCCATAGTGTACCGGCCAACAATTAATGTACTCTACAATTCCTAGTTGTAACTTTTTCATTACTCAATCACTTCCCCAACTCGGTTATAAACTGTGTCTCTTTCTACTGGAATTCGACCAGCCTTCTTAATCATATTAATTATTTCTTCTTTAGTCAGTCCTTGCTTTGTCTGAGCCCCAGCAGCATGAGTAATCTTTTCTTCAATTACAGTACCATCTAAGTCATTAACACCAAAATTTAGAGAAACTTGCGCTAACTTAGGTCCTAACATAATCCAGAATGCCTTAATATAATTGAAGTTATCTAACATTAATCTAGCAATTGCTAATACCTTCAGATCATCATACCCAGTAGTAGGTGTAATATCTGCTAATTCAGTATTCTCCGGATGAAAAGCTAATGGAATAAACGTTAGAAAACCTCCAGTCTTATCCTGTAACTCTCGTAATTGAAGTAAATGATCGATTCTTTCGGCAGCCGTTTCGATATGTCCATATAACATAGTAGCATTAGTTCTGATTCCTAAATTATGAGCCGTCTCCATAACTGACAACCATTGCTCACCACTAATCTTATTTTCACATACCTCTTCCCTAACCCGTGGGCTAAATACTTCAGCTCCACCGCCAGGAATTGAATCTAAGCCAGCTTTTTTTAATCTTTTTAAAGTTTCTTCAACAGTTAATCCAGCCTGTTTAGCCAAATAATCTATCTCTACCGCAGTGAACCCTTGAATATAAGTATCAGGGCGTTTCTCTTTTGCCATCTCTAACATCTCTTCAAAATAATCTAACGGCAGATCATGATGACAGCCACCAACAATATGTAATTCCGAAATTCCCTCTGGAGAATTATCAATCGCCTCTTTTATCTGGTCAAGATTCATCGTATATGCGTCTTCTTCCTCCGGTTCCTTCCCAAAAGCACAGAATTTGCACTGAACTTCACAAACATTAGTATGGTTAATATGACGATTATTTATAAAATAAACTTCATCTCCACACTTCTCTTTTCGTACATAGTCTGCTAAGTAACCAATAGTTAATAGGTCATTACTCTTCATTAATCTAATACCATCTTCTCTACTTAATCTTTCACCAGCCATAATCTTATCCTTAATATCATCTAATTCTGTATTACGAAATAATTCCTCCATAATCTATCTTCACTCCTTTGTAATACCGCGAATATTATCGGGCAAATTGAAAATTATCATGAAAATAATTATAAAATTTATTTGACACAGACTGTACACAAGACTTTATTTTTAAAAATAAGTGTTAGTAAAATTCAACAAAAGACTAACAAATCAGAAGCAATAGCTATCATAAGCTTATTTATCCTTAATCTTATTTTTTAGTCTGTATTAGTCTGTGTTAGTCTGTGTCTAATTACTTTTTCATGACCTTAATGTTTTAATGGTTTTAACTATCTCACCCAGCCTAAAAATCAAGGCTGGCTGCAAGCCTATGATAGACTCTGCTTCTAATTCGAAAGCTCTTTTCTGGGCTTCACTGTCAACTAAAAAGATAGTCAGCTAATGTAAAAACAAAAATAGTAATACTTACTACACTATTAATATTAAAAAAAGCAAACTTAACCTTTTCAAAATCAGACTTAACTAAGGTATTCTCGACATAAAGTAAAATTCCAACAATTAAGATCCCAATTGCATAAAACCAACTTAAGTTTAAATAAAAACCAACGAATGTTAATAGTAAAAAAGTAATAGTATGAAAGATTACTGTAACTCTTAAAGAAGTCTGCGGTCCAAATTTAGCTGGAATGGAATAAAGTCCATGCTCCTGGTCAAATTCATAATCTTGAATAGCATAAATAATATCAAAACCTGCTACCCAGAACATTACTGCTATCCCTACTAAAAAAGGAGCTAAGGAAATTTGACCGGTTACTCCAATCCAACTACCTACTGGTGCCATTCCTAATGTAAAACCTAATACTAAGTGGCAAAGCCAAGTAAAACGTTTAGTATAAGAATAAAAAATTAATAAGAAAACAGCCAAAGGCGACAATTTAAAAGCTAACGGATTTAAATTCCAAGCCGAAATTAACAATAATGTTAAAGAAGCAATAATAAAGATAACAACCTCTAATCTCGATAAGAGATTTTTAGGTAAAACCCTATCCTTGGTCCGAGGATTATCTGCATCTATCTCCCAATCTACTAAGCGATTCCAAGCCATGGCAGCACTCCTTGCCCCTACCATAGCTAAAGTGATCCATAAGACCTTTCCCCAACTTGGAATTCCTTGGGCAGCTAATACCGCCCCCATGTAAGCAAAGGGAAGAGCAAAAATAGTATGCTCAAATTTAACTAATTTCATAATTAACTTAATCTTCAAGGCCATATTCCTCCCACTTTTTATCTACTAAATCTTTAATCTCTTGACTCATCTCTATCTCATTTGGCCATTCACGCTTATGACCTTCACCCGGCCAAGCTTGGGTAGCGTCAATTCCTAATTTTGAACCATAGTTTGGTCGTGGTGAGGCATGATCTAAGATATCAAGTGGCCCTTTGACAACTGTTAAATCGCGTTCAGCATCTATATTATTAAAGACTTTCCAAGCAACCTCTGATAAGTTCTGAACATCTACATCTTTATCTACAATCACTACCATCTTAGTAAACATCATCTGACCCATTCCCCAAACAGCATTCATTACCTTCTGGGCATGTCCAGGATACTGCTTATCAATAGAAAGAATAGCACAATTATGGAAGACACCTTCTAACGGAAGGTTCATATCTACTACTTCTGGCAATTGAAGTTTTAGTAATGGTAAGAATATGCGCTCAGTTGCCTTTGCCATATAGCAATCTTCCATTGGCGGCTTACCAACGATCGTTGTTGGATAGATGGCATCCTTACGATGAGTAATGCAGGTTACATGGAAGACCGGGTACTCATCAGCTAAAGAATAATAACCGGTATGATCTCCAAATGGCCCTTCAATTCTTCGTTCATAAGGATCAACATATCCTTCAATAACAATTTCAGCATTCGCCGGAACCTTAATATCTACCGTCTTACCTTTAACCATCTCTACCGGTTCCTTACGTAAAAAGCCAGCAAATAACATTTCACCAATCTGCTTTGGCAACGGAGCAGTAGCAGAATAGATTGTAGCTGGGTCTCCACCTAAAGCTACAGCCACTTCCATTCTTTCATCTTTTGACTCATGGCCCCGATAGGTATCAGCACCATCCTTATGCATATGCCAATGCATACCTGTAGTCTGATCATCATAGACATGTAACCTATACATACCTGCATTAGGAATGCCTGTTTCTGGATTCTCACTAAAGACTAAGGGCAGCGTAATAAACTTCCCTCCGTCTTCAGGCCAACATTTCAAAATCGGTAGTTCGGATAAATTCGGCTCCATCTTTACTACCTCTTGACATGGGGCTCTCTTAATTGTCTTCGGAAAATAATCCGAAACCTCTTTTAACTTTGGTAAAACCTTTAACTTACTAAAGAAGCCTTGATCTTTAGGATCAGGAAACTCTAACACTTCCATAATTCGTTCCCCAATATCATCTAAATCATCTACTTCTAATGCCATTTCCATACGCTCATATGACCCAAAAGCATTAATTAAGACTGGAAATTCAGCACCCTTTACATTCTCAAATAATAAAGCCGGTCCTACTTCTTTTGAAACCCGGTCTGTAATCTCCGTAATCTCTAAATCACTACTTACTTCCGTCTTAATTCTTTTCAATAAACCTTTACTCTCTAATAAATTCACAAAGTCACGTAAACTTTTATACGCCATCTTTAATCAACCTTCTTTCTTTATATACTCTTTCCCTCTATAATCTTGTCATAGAAAACTTAAACATAATTAATTGATATTATCCATTTGCTTTAATTTACCCTACATTATAATATTTTATATAAGCTACAAAACTCCTCTTTTTTAAATTAAAAATCCCAAGTATATACTTGGGATTTACTCTATAGTTTCCTTAATCTTAAATTCTGATATTCATCTTGGCTATAAATCAAAGCATCTGTACAACTATAGTCTTTAGCAACATGAGCCTTCTTTACTTCGCCAAAGAACCAATCACAGCTACCAATTCTATCTTCCTTAATTACCTTACACTCTATATTCACCGGACATTCTTCTATTAATTTCCCACCAATAATATCAGCTTCTTTAGCCGATAATCCTGTTGCTGAAAATTTATTTAAGTCTTGCCCAGAATTATTCCCACAAAACTTAACTTCCTTTATCATATCTACAGTAGGTATATTAACTACAAACTCTTCTTCTTCTTTAATCAGTTGGTTTGAATAATTATCAGGATGAATTCCTACTCCAATAATTGGTGGTTCAAAAGAGAAAAACTGAACAAAACCTAATGTAACAATGTTATCTCCAATCGTAGTCAATACTACTGGAAAATAAGGAATCACTTCTTTAACTTCATCTAAAGGATACGTCTCTTTCACTACAATTCACCTTTCCTCAACTATTACTTATAATATTTAAAATATATTTGCTATATTTTTTAAAACAGCACTAACTATAATAAGTCATTAATAATATCATTAAAAAGAATAATAAGTCTTATATTAATTTAAATCTCATACTAACTCTTTAATAAACTTTAAAACATCCTTCTTCCCTTCACCATCTTCAGCAGAGAAATATGTAAATGGCGTTTCCGGTTCTAACTGTAACTTCTCAAATATTCTTTTTCGATTTGGAGTCCGTTCACTATTAGATAGCTTGTCTACTTTCGTTCCTACTACTAAGTGAGGTATCTGCATCTGTAATAACCATTCATACATCATTAAATCTTCATCAGTAGGTTTATGCCTCGCATCTACAATTAAGATAACTCCTTTTAAATTACGTCTATGAAAGAGATAGCCTTCTATCATCTCTGACCATTCTTCTTTTACACTATCTGGTACTCTAGCAAAACCATAACCAGGCAAATCAACTAAACAGAACTTATTATCGACTCGATAGAAGTTTAAAGTCTGTGTCTTACCTGGTTTTGAACTAGTAAAAGCTAGCTTCTTTCTATTCAAAAGCTTATTAATCAATGAAGACTTACCCACATTAGACTTGCCAGCTAGAGCAATCTCTGACAAGTCATAACGTGGATAATCTTTAGGTTCAACTGCACTAGCAATAAATTCAGTATTACTTAAATTCATACTAGTTACTCCTCCTCTAATAGAGCAGCAGCAATCACTTCATCCATATGCTCTACAATCTGAAATTCTAAGTCTTTGCTAATCTCCTTAGGAATATCCTCGAGGTTCTTCTCATTTTCATCACAAAGAATTACTTTTTCAATCCCTGCCCGATGAGCAGCTAACACCTTACTCTTAATTCCGCCAACTGGTAAGACTCTACCGCGCAGAGTAATTTCACCAGTCATGGCTATCTTTTCATTAACTTTCTTACCGGATAAAGCAGAAATAATTGCTGTAGCAATTGTAATTCCAGCCGATGGACCATCCTTAGGAATAGCTCCTTTAGGTACATGAACATGGATATCATACTTTTCATGGAAGTCTTCTTCTAAATCCAATTCTTCCACTTTACTACGTGCATAACTTAAAGCAGCCTGAGCCGATTCTTTCATCACATCTCCTAATTTACCAGTTAAGAATAACTTTCCTTTACCTGGAACTACTGAAACCTCAATCTTTAGTATATCACCACCGGTCTTTGTCCAAGCTAATCCAGTAGCTACACCAACTTGTGGTCTTTCACTCGCTTCTCCGTAGTTAAACTTCTCTATACCTAAATATTTATCTACATTTTGAACTGTGACTCTACTTAAAGTTTCCTTACCTTTGACTACTTCTTTAGCTACTTTACGACAGATATTAGCTAGTTTTCTTTCAAGATTTCTAACTCCTGCTTCGCGAGTATAGTTGCGAATTACTTTCTTAATTGCATTTTCAGAAATATTAATCTGTTCTTCGGTTAATCCATGATTCTCTATCTGTTTAGGTAATAGATGTCTTTCGGCAATCTTTACTTTTTCATCTTCTGTATAACCAGCAACCTCAATAGTCTCCATTCTATCCAATAAAGGCCGCGGAATAGTATGGCTCACATTGGCGGTAGTAATAAAGATTATATCAGATAAATCAAATGGTACTTCTAAATAGTGGTCAGTAAATTCATCATTCTGTTCTGGATCTAACACCTCTAACAAAGCGGAAGCTGGATCTCCTCTAAAGTCACTACTGATCTTATCTACCTCATCTAATAGGAAGAGTGGGTTTTTAGTTCCCGCATCGCGCAAAGCATTAATAATCCGGCCTGGTCTTGAGCCGACATAAGTTCTACGATGTCCACGAATTTCCGCTTCATCTCTTACTCCACCTAAAGAGAGTCTTACAAACTCCCGCTCAATAGCCTCTGCGATTGATTTACCTAAGGAAGTCTTACCTACTCCAGGCGGCCCAACTAAACATAGAATTGGACTCTTCATCTCTGAAGTCAACTTACGAACTGCTAAATACTCTAAAATTCTATCCTTTACATCTTCTAAACCATAATGATCTCTTTCTAAGACCTCATCTGCTTCATCCAAAACCAAACGGTCCTCTGATTTATTATTCCAAGGCAGGTCTAATATGCAATCTAAGTAATTTCTAACTACTACCCCTTCACTAGCCATAGGTGGCATCTTTGCTAGACGCTCTGCTTCTTTTAAAGCCTTCTTTTCTACCTCTTCTGGTAGTTCAGCTTCTTTAATCTTTTCTTTATATTCTTCTATTTCATTCGAAATATCACTATCTTCGCCTAATTCTTTCTTAATCGCTTTCAATTGTTCCTTTAAATAGTACTCTTTCTGTCTCTTTTCTACCTGACTTCTAACTCGAGAACTAATCTTTTCCTCGGTCTTCAAAACCTCTATCTCTTTACTTAAAACTTTATATAATTCTTCTAATCTATCCTCATAAGAAAGTGCTTCTAAAATTTGTTGCTCCTGTTTTACCTTCAAAGACATATGAGAAACCATAATATCTACTAATCGACCTGGATCTTCTACATTAACTATTGTCATCATGGTCTCTGGTGGTAATTTTTTGTTCAATTTCACATAATCTTCAAAGAGATTAATTAAACTTCGCATTAATGCCTCTATCTCGTCTGTCTTCTCTTCTTCTGCTTCTATCTCTTTTATTTTAACTTTAAAATGAGGGTCTTCTTGTAAAAATTCATCAATTTTAGCCCTAGCTAAACCTTCAACTAAGATCTTAATCGTTCCATCTGGTAACTTAACCAATTGCTTAACTTCAGCTATTGTCCCCATATTATAAATTTCATCAACTTCAGGCTCCTCAACTGTTTCATCTTTCTGAGCAGCTAATAGAATTAATCTATCTTCCACCATAGCTTCTTCTAAGGCTTCTATTGATTTATCTCTCCCAACTAATAATGGAATTACCATATGAGGAAAGACTACTAATCCTCTCAAAACTAGTAAGGGAAGTTCATCCCCAATATTAACTTCTTTAATCTCTTCAACCATTGCCTAACACCTCCACAATATTTACTTTAAAACTCTCTTAACATATTTACATAACTTTAATACTTCCATCAACACTTAATTATTATTCTAGTAATATAACGAAATTCCTGCATTATAACCTAACTTATTGGGGAAGCAGTCAATAAATTTATATTTTTCTCCAATTGTGAATTACTTTCTACTTCTTTATTTATAATTGCTTCCTTCAATACCTGCTCTAAATTCCCAACCTTGATGATTTCTATATCTGAAAATTGTTTAAAAATCTCCTGCCAATTATCTTTAGGAATCATTACTCTTTTAGCACCAGCTCTTTTGGCAGCTTCTATTTTAGCAACAACGCCTCCAACAGGTTTTACTAATCCTCTAATTGAAATTTCACCGGTCATAGCTAAGGAATTATCTACTGGCTGGTCGCTTAAGGCTGAATAGATTGCTGTAGCAATACTAATCCCTGCCGATGGACCATCTAATGGAATACCACCAGGAAAATTAAGATGTAGGTCATAATTCTTTGGTTCAATATCAATAAATTTACGTAAAGTAGTAATTACATTTTCGATTGAATCCTTGGCCATACTCTTTCTTCTAACTTTCCGTTGTTGATTACCTACTTCCTCTTCTTCAATTACTCCTGTTACCTTTATCTGTCCAGTCCCATCTTCTACTTTAATAGCCATAGCTTCTAATTCAATTAAAATCCCTAAACTAGAACCTTGTACTGCTAAACCATTCACTACTCCAACCTGTGGTTCATCATTTATCTTCTTATCAATTCGTGGTGTATACTTCCCACTATTAACTACCCATTCAATATCAGCAGCTTTAATCTCTTTCTCATCTCTTTCTTCAGATAAGATTAAACCACCAGCAGTCTGAATCATATTAACTGTATCTCTACCATTAGTAGAATAATTTTTAATTACTTCTACCGCCTTACTTTCGATTGTAAAACCCGCTTTTTGTGCCGCATTCTTAGCTATTTCTTCAATATCTTGTGGTACTAAAGGGTTAAAATAGACTTCTAAACACCGTGAACGAATCGCTGGTGGAATCTCTTCTGGCTTACGTGTCGTAGCCCCCACCATTCTAAAGTCAGCCGGTAGACCTTTTTGAAAGATTTCATGAATATACTGAGGAATATTTTCATCCTCCTCATGATAATAAGAGCTTTCTAAGAATACCTTTCGGTCTTCTAATACCTTCAACAATTTATTCATCTGAATAGGATGCAACTCCCCTATTTCATCAATAAATAATAGACCACCATGAGCTTTAGTAACTGCCCCCTGCTTAGGTTGAGGAATTCCAGCTGTACCCATCGCTCCCGCACCTTGATATATAGGGTCGTGGACAGAGCCAATTAATGGGTCGGCTATACCCCGCTCATCAAACCGAGCTGTAGTTGCATCTAATTCCACAAATTTTGATTTGGCATCAAAAGGTGAATGAGAGTTATCCTTTGCTTCTTCTAATACTAATCGAGCGGCAGCTGTCTTCCCAATTCCTGGAGGTCCATAAACTATTACATGTTGCGGATTAGGACCACACAGAGCTGCTTTTAATGCTTTTAAACCTTCCTCTTGACCTACTATTTCATCAAATTTACTCGGTCTAGTCTTTTCAGAAAGCGGCTTAGTTAAAGACCGTTTCCTTAATCGTCTTAACTTTTCCATCTCTTTTTTAGACTCTTTAATTACTGCTACCTTATTATTTCTTTGCTTTCTTAATAAATTCCAAAAGTAAAGTCCAATAACCACAGCAAAGAAGAACTGAATAATCCCGAATATACTCATAATTTAGTTATCTCTTCCCTCCTTAAAGTAATAGATCTAATCAACATTAATTATTATATCCGGAATTTTCTTTTTTATCCTAAAAGAAAAAAGACTGCTTAATTAAGCAGTCTCTTCTTGAGCATTATTAACTCTTAGTAATTTAGGGTTCGCACCATCCATAACTACATCTTCGGTTATCACACACTTGCTAATATCATCTTGAGATGGTATATCGTACATTACATCCAAAATAGCTGATTCAATGATTGACCTTAACCCTCGTGCTCCAGTATCATGTTCTAAGGCTTTATCAGCAATCGCTTCTAACGCTTCTGGAGTAAATTCTAATTCGACATCGTCTAACTCGAAGAATTTACTATACTGTTTAACCAAAGCATTTCTTGGTTCGGTTAAAATCTGAACTAAGGCGTCCTTATCTAATTGTTCTAGTGTAACTAAAACTGGAATTCTACCAACAAATTCAGGAATCAAACCGTATTTTAATATATCCTGTGACCTAACATGCTTTAAAATTTCACCAAGCTCCTCATCTTCTTTACTCTTGATATCAGCTCCAAAACCCATTACTTTATTATTAAGTCGAGACTTAATGACTTTATCTAAACCATCAAAAGCTCCTCCACAGATAAATAAAATATTAGAAGTATCAAGTTGAATAAACTCCTGATGTGGATGCTTTCTCCCTCCTTGAGGAGGAACACTCGCTACAGTTCCTTCTAAAATTTTGAGTAATGCTTGCTGAACACCCTCACCGGAAACATCTCTAGTAATTGATGGATTCTCCGATTTGCGTGCAATCTTATCAATTTCATCTATATATATAATCCCTTTTTCTGCTTTCTCTACGTCATAGTCAGCAGCTTGAATCAACTTCAATAAGATATTTTCAACATCTTCACCTACATATCCCGCTTCAGTTAAAGAGGTAGCATCAGCAATAGCAAATGGAACATCTAGAATTCGAGCAAGTGTCTGGGCTAATAAAGTCTTTCCGCATCCAGTTGGTCCAATCATACATATATTACTCTTTTGTAGTTCTACATCATCGACCTGCATTCCAGAGTTAACTCGTTTATAATGATTATAGACAGCTACAGATAATGATTTTTTAGCGCCCTCTTGACCAATAACATATTGATCAAGAATTTCATTTATCTCCTTGGGTTTTGGCACATTTTTGAGGCCTAAATCCATATCTTCATTTAATTCTTCTTCTATTATTTCAGTACAAAGCTCAATACACTCGTCACAGATATATACACCTGGGCCGGCTACAAGCTTCTGTACTTGGTCTTGTACTTTTCCACAGAATGAACACTTTAATTGCCCCTTCTCATCGCCAAATTTGAACATTTTATCACCTCTCTATTTTTTTAACCTTCTAAATCTTCTTGTCGGGAGATAACTTCATCAATAATTCCGTACTCTTTAGCTTCTTCTGCTGACATAAAGAAATCACGATCTACATCTTCTTCTATCTTTTCTAACGGCTGACCAGTATGATCAGCTAAGATATCATTTAGAATCTTTCGTAATTTTAAAATCTCCTGTGCCTGAATCTCAATATCTGCTGCTCGCCCTTCTGCTCCACCAGCTGGCTGATGAATCATAATTCTTGCGTAAGGTAAAGCATATCTCTTACCTGCTGCACCAGAAGCTAATAATAACGCTCCTGCACTAGCACCTAATCCCATACAGATAGTAGATACATCAGGCTTGATATACTGAATAGTATCATACATAGCTAAGGCTGCTGTAACAGAGCCTCCTGGACTATTAATGTAAAGATAGATATCTTTATCAGGATCTTCTGCTTCTAAAAATAACAATTGAGCAATTACTAGATTAGCTACATTATCATCTATTGGACTACCGATAAAGATAATCCTATCCTTTAACAAACGAGAATAAATGTCATATGATCTTTCACCACGATTTGTCTGTTCTACAACCATCGGAACTAAGTTGCTCATATCTTTCATCCTCCTCTATTTCTCTGTGCTTTAAAAAATTACTCCCCACTAAAATAAACAGATAAACTCTTTAGTTATTATCAGTCAAGAAATCAATAGTCTTTTGCATTTGAATACTATTAACTATAGAATCATACTGTCCTTGCATCTGTAATAGAGCTTTGATCATATCTGGTTCTTGATCTTGTTGCTCTGCTATTTCTTCTATTTTATTCTCAATTTCTTCTTCCGTTACTTCAATTCCTTCTTTTTCTGCAATAGCTTCTAAAGTAAGATTTGATTTAACTCTCTTTTCAGCATCTGGTCTATGCTGAGCACGGAAAGCCTCTTCTTCACTTCCAGTCATCTCTAAGTACTGTTCAAAGTCCATTCCTTGCTGCTGTAGTCGCTGTCTCATTCCATTCATCATTGTATCTAATTCATCTTCGACCATGGCCTCTGGTATATTAACTTCTGCATTATCAGCAACAGTTTCTATTAAATCATTGATAAATTTATTCTCTATTTTTGCTTCGGCATCTTCTTTTAAGTTTGTTCTAATATCTTCTTTTAATTCATCTAATGTTTCAAAATCTCCTAATTCTTGTGCTAATTCATCATCTAATTCTGGTAATACCTTTTCTTTAATCTCTTTAACCTTCACTTTAAAGATAACACCTTCACCAGCTAACTCTTCAGATTGATAATTTTCTGGGAAGGTAACATCTACTTCAACTTCTTCTCCTACTTTGACTCCAATTAATTGCTCTTCAAATCCTGGAATAAATGTGCCAGAACCTATCTCTAGTGTATATTCTTCTCCAGAACCACCTTCGAACGGCTCTCCATCAAGATAACCATCGAAATCAATAATCGCAAAGTCTCCCTCGGCTACCTCTTCACGTTCAGACACTTTTAATTCAGCGAATCTCTCTCTTCTTCTATTTAATTCATCCATTACATCATCTTCAGTAATATCTTTAACTTCCTGCTCTATATCTAAACCAGTATATTCACCTAATTCTACTTCTGGCTTAACTTCTACTTCAGCAGTAAAAGTAGCTGGCTTCCCTTCTTCAATAAATACATCAATAATCTCTGGTTGAGCTATTGGTTCGATTTCTGTCTCTTCTACTGCTTCCCGATATGCTTTAGAAATAATAATATCTAGAGCATCCTTGTGTAATACTTCTTTCCCATACTTTGCTTCTAGTACTCCTCTTGGCACTTTACCTTTTCTAAAACCATCAATATCTACATCTTTTACTATCTTTTGGTAAGCTTGATCTAATGCATTATCAACTTCTTCTGCATCTACTTCTACATCTAAAGCTACTTTGTTTTCTTCGACCTTTTCTTGACTTACTTTCATTTATATTGCCCCCTTATTAAAAATTATATGTAATTTAAATTAATTTGTGCTCCTTCTTAATTAAATTAAACATAAAAAAACTAATCACTATTACTTATTCTATACAATATATTAAATGTCCTGCCTCAAATTATATCTACTCCACATATTTTTATATATTCCACTATTTTCTTATTATTAACTGACCAAATAAAAACAATACCTCGGTTCACGACATTTTATGCCGTTCCGAGGTTTGATATTCTAAATGGAGCGGAAAACGGGATTTGAACCCGCGACCTTCTCGTTGGCAACGAGACGCTCTACCACTGAGCTATTTCCGCACAATGATTCAATTGAAAAATGGTGAGCCATGGAGGAGTTGAACCTCCGACACCCTGATTAAAAGTCAGGTGCTCTGCCAGCTGAGCTAATGGCCCAAAATTTAGTGGCACGCCCGAAAGGATTTGAACCTTTAACCTACAGATTCGAAGTCTGCCGCTCTATCCAGTTGAGCTACGGGCGCATATGGGGTGAGTGATGGGATTCGAACCCACGGCCTCAGGAGCCACAATCCTGCGCTCTAACCAACTGAGCTACACCCACCATAACAAAATGGTACGCCTGGGAGGATTCGAACCCCCGACTCATGGATTAGAAGTCCATTGCTCTATCCACCTGAGCTACAGGCGCACAATAAAATGGAGCGGGAAACCGGACTCGAACCGGCGACACCCAGCTTGGAAGGCTGGTGCTCTAGCCAACTGAGCTATTCCCGCTTAACTTGTCACGAGTTTGGCTCGTCACAAGACAATTAATAGTATAACTTAAAATCTCTTAACCGTCAAAGAGAAAAAAGTACGTTTTAAGGACTTTAAATCACATTAAATAGCTTATCATTAACAATACTCCATTTTTCTACGAGTTAGGGCCATGATCGAAATTAAAGTTCTTTTATTTTCACCTGTACTTCTTCTCCTTCAATTATAAGTATTATATAAGATAGACTACCATCCCTCGGGTAAGTCAAACTACCAGGATTTAAAAATAGTATCCCATCTTCTTCTAACTTAAGACTACGATGAGTATGACCAAAAACGACAATATTTACTTCTGCTTCTATAGCCTTATAAGAAAGATTTGTTAACCCATACTTTACTCTATGCTTATGTCCATGGGTTAAAAGAATCTTCTTCTCTCCTATCGAAATTATTTCCTCTAAATTACCTTCATACCTTCTATCTCCATTCCCCTTTACTGCAACCATATTAAAATTAGCATCTATATTCTCTATATCTACTATATGGTCCCCGGCATGGAGCAAAAGATCAATCCCTTCTTCTCGCTTGATAGCTTTTTCTAAATTAAATGTACTACCATGAGTATCACTTACACATAATATCTTCATTAATAACTCACCTATCAGCTTAAAAATTCTTTAACAAAGTTTAAATCCAGTCAACTAATAAAACCTTTAATTTTTCTAAAGCTTTAGCGCGATGACTAATTTCATTCTTAATTTCAGGACTTAACTGAGCAAATGTCTCTTCATAGCCTTCTGGGATAAACAAAGGATCATAGCCAAAACCTTCTTCCCCTTTCAACTCTTTACCAATTAGACCTTCACAAATTCCTTCAACAGTTTTGACCTTGCCATCAGGATTGACTAGAGCAGCTACAGTTTTAAAACGTGCAGTTCTCTCATTTAATGAAACATCTTTTAATTTCTGTAATAACTTTCGATTATTATCTTTATATGTAGCATCCTTGCCAGCATAGCGAGCAGAATAGATTCCAGGATTCCCATTTAAAGCATCTACTAGTAGACCTGTATCATCAGCTACTGTCATTAAACCAGTATAATCAGCTAATTCACGGGCTTTTTTAATAGCATTTTCCTCTAACGTATCGCCATCTTCTATCACTTCTGGTACACTATCATATGCATCAGCAGTAACTATCTCAACATCTAAACCAGCTAAAAGTTCTTTCATCTCTTTAATTTTACCCGCGTTTCCTGTTGCTAAATATAACTTACTCATCATCCTCTGCCTCAATTTCTAACAATTCTACTTTATCACCTAAAGCATCTTTTTGGTACTGAATTAAATCTTTAACTCCTTTTTCACCCAATTCCAGAAATCTATCCATCTCATCTCTAGTAAATGGGCTCTCTTCTCCAGTACCTTGAATTTCAATGATTCTACCTTCTTCGGTCATTACTAAATTTAAATCTACTTGTGCATTCGAATCTTCCTGATAACAGAGGTCTAATACTGGCTCCCCATCTACAATCCCCACACTAGTAGCAGCTACAAATGAATCTACCGGCATCTCCTCAATAACTTCTTCTTCTATTAAATAAGCTAATGCATCAATTAAAGCTACAAAAGCACCAGTAATCGAAGCCGTTCTTGTTCCCCCATCAGCTTGAATCACATCACAATCTAACCAAATAGTTCTTTCTCCTAACTTATCTAAATTAACTACCGATCTTAAAGCACGGCCGATTAAACGCTGGATTTCAGTAGTTCGCCCACTCAGTTTCCCTCTAGCAGCTTCACGAATATTTCTATCCTCAGTAGCTCGTGGTAACATAGAATATTCTCCAGTCACCCAACCTGTATCTTGTCCTCTTAAAAACCGAGGCACACTATCTTGAACTGAAGCATTACAAATCACCTTAGTATCTCCAGTAGCAATTAACACAGAACCCTCTGCATATTTAGTAAAGTTTCTAGTAATTTCAATTTTTCTTAATTCATCAACTTCTCTTCCATCGACTCTTGACATATTTTATCCCCCCACGTATTTAGTTGTGGCTTAATTCAAATTGGCTTCTTTCAGTACCTACCAACCCTGCTAATAGGTATCTGTTAGTATTTGGATCATATTTTAAATCCTTAACTAATTTAAAGTTCTCAATATCGCCTGTTCTTTTCACATGAATCCTTGGTCCTTGGCATGAATAGATATTTTCTCCTACTCTAATATGTTTATCATCATGAAAATTTATTCTTATATCTTGAGCAATTATATCTTTAACCTTGGCTTCAAGTTCACTAAAATCAAAACCTGGTTTATCCTCAAATTGTAATACAAAGCCACTCTTGACATCACTATGATAAGTAGGCTTTTCTAAACCTTCTTCCCACAAAATTTTAGTAATTAAATCTTCAGCTGTATGTGCCATCCTCCTATATCTAATTGACTTAAAGACTATATCTGCTACCTCTTGTGGCGAAGGCCCAAAGACACCTGGCCGTGTAATTAATACTTCTTCCCCAATCCCAACCAAAAGGTCAGCATCTATCTCTAAATGGTCAGCTAATAGGTCAAAATGTTCGATTACTACCCGTCGACCATGTACCAATGCCTCTTCGATTGCCTCTGCTAACCTCCACGGTTGTGTAAAAGCAGTTTCAAATCTAGCATCAACATGATATGTATGAGTGTTAAATTCATTGTGCTCTGCATCTTCTAAGACCGGTAATGGTCTAATATTAATTCCATTATCATCATTAGTTAAGGTCACCCCTGGGAACATACCTCTAATTAATAATGATTTTCCTGCCCCTGCATCGCCAACCAATCCTACTAATTGGTCATCAGGACTTAGATAGGCTTGGGCTAAATCATTTCCTAAATGCATAATTCTCCCTTTACCCCGTGGGGCAAAATATACTGACTGGGCAAAACTATTAAACAATATGATTTCTCCCTTCTATTCTTTGTATTATTTCAATAATTATTAACTTTTCCCTTCATTTTAAACTAAAAATATAAAGATTATCTCATTCTAAAAGGCATGAGAGATCTCTTCTTTATCATAATTACCTCCTAATAATAACATCAATTTAATTCTCACCTTAGGACCACCTAACCCATTACTGAAGACCAATCCTAGCTTTTCTAAATCCTTTTCTTCATTAGAAGCAGCATAAGTATTATGTAATCGCCCCTCCAAACACCTTGAAGTTAAAATTACCACTATACCACTTCTAATCGCTTTCTCAAGGCAAGATGCAATATTACTAGGAATAGTTCCCGAGCCAAAAGCCTCAACAACTAAACCATCAAACTTATTACTATTAACCATCATATCTACTATCTCAGGGTCGATTCCTGCTACCATCTTAATATAGGCTACATTATCATTAATAGATTTCGAATCAATTGTCTGAGAGGGTATAGTATTATAAAAATAATTGACTTCTTCTTTGGATACTTCCCCTACTCTACCACCATTTATCGATTTAAAGGAGGCTAAGTTAGTAGTATGACTCTTAGTTAATAGCTTTGCGGTATGAATTTCATTATTAAGAACGACTAATACACCTTGATTTTGACTCTTTTCCTCTAAAGCAACTATAAAAGCCTGATAAATATTAGCTCTGCCGTCACTTCCTAGCTCAGTAACTCCACGCATAGCTCCAGTAAAGATTACAGGTTTAGAAGTATCTAATATCAAATCTAACATATATGCTGTCTCTTGTAAGGTATCAGTTCCATGAGTCACTACCACTCCATCAATTTCTGACTTATTAACCTCTTCTTTAACTAATTGAGCTAACTCAAACATCATCTGAGGAGTCATTTGTGAACTATCAACTTTAGAAAACTCATGAACCTCTATCCTGCATAGATCATCTAGTTTCGGAACACCTTTAAGCAACTCCTCACCAGAAAACTCCGGTACTAATTTTCCATCGTCATTCTTAGCCATAGCAATAGTTCCACCAGTTGAAATCAGCTTAATCTTCTTCATACTTTGACCTCTCCCATGGCACCTCTATACTCAAAAGTGGAGCATGTTGTTGTGCTCCATATACATCTGTCTCACCAACTGCCCCCGAGGAACGTGGCCGAACAATAGTAGCTTTAATAGCTTTTGCTTGATCATAATTAATTACTGAAATTACATCTTCTATAGCTATATCATATAACTCAGCTATTAATCTTTCATTAATCACCTTAGAAGCCTTTACTTTTTCATAAATATCAAAACTTTTAAAAATGAAATCAAAGGTAATCTCATAAGGACCTGCGTTCTTACTTCTAATTACATCTACTAATTCTCGAATGTTTTTAGTTTCTGCCATCGGAATCACCTTCTTTCTCTAATATATTATCAGTAGTCAGTGTCTGTGTCATGTTATCTGTAATCTGTTATCTCTACCGAAAATACCTCACAAGGATCATCCACTGTAAGCAAATGATAAAGGTTGAATTCATACACCTCACCAGCTTTTAAATCAGACGGAGAATAAGGAAATGCTAAATTTCCAGCGGTAGCTACTCGCCCTGGATAGCCGTAGTGCAGCATAGTAGAACGAGCAAAACTACAGATCGTATTAGCTAATTCTTGAGTCTTAGCTACAACTTCAATAGTAATCCCTACTTCGTTAGATAAGACTTCTAGTTCAGGCTCTAAATCTCCCATTACTCCATCACGACCATATATCCTAAAGAGCAATTCATAATCAGCTTCATCTAACTCATCAAAATTATCTCGTACTGTCTCTTTAACTACTTCTATTACATGATCTAATTCTTTAATCATAATTGGGTCTCTAGTCCCAGCAATAGATATAGTACGATACCCTACTTTCTTCGCTCCCTCTAGCTTAATTGTATATTCATCACTTTCAATAAATTTACTACCACTCACTTTAACCACTCTCTCATCATACTGCTCAAACTCTGTTCCTGTTAAATCAATTATACCACCAGGACCATGTAGCTGGAGTGGATTCGCCTTCTCATAAAGGGTATGAGCAGCTACTGAAGTCGTTGTGCATTTCCGCTCAGGATTCAATGGTTCTAGAAGAAAGTGGTCATCTCGCAAAGTTCCAAACATACAATCACTACCACTACCAGGATTAGCGGCAATAGAAGCACATTCCATAATCTTACCCATATGTAGAGCTAATCCTGCTGGGTAACCTTCTTTAATACAGAGACTAGCAAAGACTGTCGGGTCATAAGCTCGACCAGCCACAATTACTTCTGCTCCCATGTCTAATGCTTTAATGATCGGCTCTACCCCCATCTGCGCTACAATCCTAGTGCTTGCTTTTAATTCCTCTTCATTAATCTCTCCGACTGAAGGCAAATGTGATATATCGCCTTGATTAAATTTATTTAAAATAAACTCTTTATCCTGTTCAGCTTGAATAGTAGCTAATTTAAAATTCAAATTATCTTCGTTCGCTATCTCCTTCACTATTTCAACACACCACTCTAAATGCGGGGCCCCACCAGCACCACCAGCAGTTCCTAAAATAACCGGAATTTCTCTGTCCTGACCAGCATTTATCATTAATTTTAAATCTCTCTTAACCGCTGCTCTATCAGTAAAAGAAACCCCCGCCCCTAAATAATAAGGTCCCGGGTCAGTAGAACCAGCATCTACCGCTATCAAATCTGGGTCCTTATCTAAACCACGTGCAAACGATTCTTTAGGAAATCCATAACCCAAAATTGCTGTCGGGGATAAGACTCTCAATTCTTTCATTTATGTCACCTCCGTTGAAAGTTCAATTGACAATTGACAATTAAAACCATTAAAAAAACCTAGACCTCAACCTCAAACCAAGCCTCATCCTAAACCTTAGCCACGTCTCGCACGAAGCAAACTCAAGACCCGTTCCATCTCATTTTTAACTATCATCAAGCCTTCATCAACTCCCATACCTGGCTTAGCTAACATTTGGTCTGGTCTCGTTGCTAATGCTAAATTAACACAAACCTGCGCAGAACGTTCTGTTTCATTACAAGTACCACCTTGATAAGCCCCAATTCCATTCTTTTTACAGTATAATACTGCTTCTATTGTATTATTAATTCCGCCTAAGTCAGGAGTCTTAATTTGAATAACATCTGCTGCTTCTTCATCTACAAACAATTTAATATCTTCTAATGTATTACACCACTCATCTGCTACCAGTTCTACGGCTATACCTCTTTCTTTAACTTTCGCCTTTAGCACCTTCATATCCTCAATCTGCTTCTTTCTACTTCCAGAATCCATAGGCCCCTCTACTCTCAAGGCATGTGGCTTAGCTACCTCTGCTAGTCTTTCTAAATAGTCTGCCATTCTTCCTGGATTATTATCAAAAGCTAAACCTAAAGTCCCATAAACATCAATATGAAAGATAGGTTGATAATCTTCTTCATTTTTAAGCTTCTGCACTCTATCTTTTAACCATTTAATATATTCTAATAATTTTTCTCCTTCTTCTCCCAACTTTTCTTTTACATTATTAATTAAAGCGTGAGGCATTACATCAGCATGTTTAATAATCATCTTATCAGCGTTCATATACCTCTCATCACCAGTCTGAGTAAAGATAGGAACAGGTCTAGTTGTGAGTTTTAAATTATATTCTTCAGCTACTATCTCAGTCATCGTCCTCTTTTTAGCTTTCGCCACTGCATCTAATAATGCCTGGGTAAGCCCGTAACGTATAGCAGTATGTAGACGTTTACCATCTATCTTAAAGTTATCAAACTCTTCAGCTAAATCTTTAAAACTATCTAATTCTCTGCCAACTAATTTAGGAGTTATCTTTTTTTCTATTATTGGAATAAACTCTTCAGCTAAAAATAATGGGTCGCGCCCATCCACCCCTGAATATTGAACCGCTGCACAATCACCATAAGCTACTTGCCCATCTTCTAGGATAATCATAATAGAGATTGATTCTCCCGCCTGACGCACAGAGCTAAAGCCTTCAGTTAATGGTTCTCCTACATAAGCAAGGCCATCATGCTCAGCATCTTCTTTAATTGCTTTTTGATCATCAAAATAAAACCCAGTTAATCCTGGTGAAGTTAGTACCTCTTTTATCTTCATCTCTATCTACTACTCCTTCCTAAAAACCTAAATCTAAGACTCAACCTTAGTCTCAACCTCAACTTTAACCTATAATTTTCTGGGCTTCACTGTCTCGCCCAGCTTAAAATTCGAGGCTGGTCGCAAGCCTCCGATCGACTCTGCTTCTAATTCGGAAGCTCTTTTCTGGGCTTCACTGTCTCGCCCAGCTTAAAATTCGAAGCTGGTCGCAAGCCTCCGATCGACTCTGCTTCTAATTCGGAAGCTCTTTTCTGGGCTTCACTATCTCGCCCAGCTTAAAATTCGAAGCTGGTCGCAAGCCTCCGATCGACTCTGCTTCTAATTCGGAAGCTCTTTTCTGGGCTTCACTGTCAACTGTCAACTGTCAACTGTTAACTCCTAGGCTTTCCCACCAACATCCCTTTGCCTATTGCATAGATATCATCAATTACCATTTGGAAGCTTGGTTCTCTTTCTTCGTCTCTTCCTCTTTCTTCTAACCGTTCTTTATTAAATTTAATTACTTCTTCTGAGAATGGTAGGTTCCCATGATTTAAATAACGAATTGCTCCATTGTTATCTCTAGCCGGAAGTAAATTACCTGCATTATACTTACTCGGAGCAAATGGAATATCTAAAACTCCTGCTTCAAATGCTCTTACTGTGCCCTGAGCTAAATCACCATCACCTAATTCTAATACTCGATTAAGAATTTGCTTGGTCTCTTTTCTAATCATTTCCTTCTCTTCTTCTAATAATCCCTTAGCAACAAATTGTTGGTCTTTTAACATATTAACTAACTGTTTAGTCGTTCTTAACCCTTGTGCATTGGCTTCTTTGGTTGGTACGCCTAATGCTTCGTGAGGGGTTTTAACAATAACTTTTGTAGCATTAGCCAAAGCTGCTGTTGCCGCTCCCCACGAAATCACTCCAAAAGCTTGTGCTTCATCTTGTGGGAAACCACCCATCCATTGATGAAAGACAGTAGTTAACATTATGTCATCATATTCTGCTAAATATTCTTCGGCTAATTCTTTCAAAGAATGGATAGCCGCCACATCTTGAACTAAATTTCCACACTGCCCATAGCCTAACGTAATGCTCTTAACTCCCTGCTCAGCAGCTAATAACCCTTCAATAATAGCTATACTATGAGATACTGATGGTGGAACTAAAGTCCCAGTTAATGGTCCAAAAGGCTCTCTATTAATTTTCACTCCCTGTTCTTCATAATAACCTATTAAACGGTCAACATACTGCCAATCATATAAAGTCTGTTTAATTGAGACATCTTTAGCGTAAGGAATATTATAAGAGATTCCACCACCTTCATAATCAGTAAAGCCACCAGCAATAGCGATTTCAGCTAATAATCTAGCATCCGGCGTTCCATGTCTAACTTGTAACGGGGCATCTAAAGCTTCAACTACCTTTCTACAGCCATCAACACCATGATTTACCGCCGGAAATCCATTTAACATTGAACGACCTTCATTTCTACTTTCTTTAATTCCTTGTTCTGCTTCTTGATAATTATTCTGCCGCGTATAACTATCTATAGTACTAGGCAATAAATCTGCTTGCCCTTCTTTTCGCAAAAATTTTAATAACTCAATATGTTCATCAATCAAAGCCACCCCGGCGCGAGGTTGAATTAATGTAGCCTTCTCTTCTTTAGCTATAGCTAATACCTCCGCCATAACCTTTTTCTTAGGAAGGTCCTTATGATATTCAATTGCTTCTTCTAAGTCTACATCTTCACCTGTAGACCACTGCTTTAATACTTCTTCTCTTACTTCCTTAAATTTATCTAAATTCCATCTTTTATTCTTTAATTTCATCAATCTCTCCCCCTATCTCTTTAAGGTGTTTTTTAGCCAATTGAAAAGCTTTATCTAATGAAATTTCAGCTAATAATCCAATGGATGCTAAAATATATTCTTTATCTAACATTAGTTTAGGCTTTTTAGGAGCTAAATTAGTAGGATTATCTTCATTAAATAACCCTTGCTTTAATATCTTTCCCGGTTGCTCACTATGAACTAGGATACCACCAGTCCCTATCATTAGATTTAAATCAGTTAAATCCTTCCCATACTGCACATAACTTTCTCCGAAAGGAGTATAAACTACCTCAATCTTTCCTACGTGTCTCTCAATTGCTAATTTAGTTGCTACTTTTGCAAGCCCAGCGTCTAATTCTCTTTCTAATTCATTATCAGGAATATAATCAACATCTTCATTAATCTTATTAATATAATTTACTACTTCTGCTTCGTCTACTCTATCTGGAAGATAGGTTAATATTTCTTGCTTATCAATAGCTTCTATTAAAGAAGATGCACTATACCTCATTCCTAAATCTCCTTCGACTGTTCTCTTTACATAAGGCTCCTCTAATCCTTTAAGATTAACCCCGCTTTTAGTAGGGCGGCCAACAGCTACTGAATGAATATCAGTTGTCGCTCCACCAATATCAACAATCATTAATTCTCCTAAGCCTTCTTCATTAGTTCCTTCAGCAATCAACTCTGCTGCTTTCATTACGGCTGATGGAGTTGGCATCACAACCCGTTCTATATACTCCTCTACTCTTGCTAACCCCTTAGCATAAATAATCTTATCTAAAAAAAGTTCTCTTATTCTTTTTCTAGCAGGTTCTATATTTAATTCTTCTAGCTTGGGCATGACATTTTTAGTAATATAAGCTTCCTTATTGCTATTCTGTATGATACTTTTCACATCATCAGCTACTACTTTATTACCAGCTACTATAATTGGAGCATTTAACTCTGAAGTTGCTAACATCTTAGCGTTATGTAAGATAGTATCTTGATTTCCACCATCTGTTCCCCCAGCCAAAAGAACCACATCAGGATTTTGTTTAATAATCTCTTCTACTTCACTATCAGTTAGTTCATAAGAATAGACCTTAGCTACTTTTGCTCCTGCTCCTAAAGCCGCTCTTCTAGCAGCTTCAGCAGTTAAGTCTGGTACTAATCCAACAGCTACCATCTCCAAACCACCTGCTGCACTACTACAAGCTAACCGATGTTCAATGGAATCTAAGCTAATTCCTAAACCTTCTAGTTGCTTAAAAAGATTTTTAAGACCAATATTAATATCATCTTTGACTGTCGTTAAAGCTTTTGCCGTAGCCTTTATTTCTACTTTATCTAAGTCTACAACTGTCCCTTTAGTATATGTACTCCCAATATCAAGTAATAAAGCTAATTCCATAGCCTCACCCCAGTTAAAATAAATATTTTAATTGTCAATTATTATAACCCTAAATCCTCTTTCAAATCAGCAATCGGTGCTTCTGGTAAAGTACCAGGTGGATAGACTCTATCAAATCCCATATTTAAAAATTTATTCTTTGTCTTTTTCCAGTCTTGTTTACCAACAACTAAATTACCACCAAGATATAATATAACATTATCTAAACCAGCTTCTATACACTTTTCTTTAAAACCTTTGCAATCTAACTCGCCATGTCCATAAAGAGATGAAATTAAGATTGCATCAGCATCAGTCTCAATAGCAGCATTAATGAAATCTTCCTGTGGAGCTAACACACCAATATTGACTACATTGAAGCCCGCTTTAGTTAATGCTTCTTCTAATATTCTATTTCCCACAGCATGCACATCTGAGCCAATAACCCCTAATACTAATGTCTTTTCTTCCATTGGCACCACGCCTTTCACAATTTATTGAAAAAATTGATAACCTACAAAAAACTTTTAATAATTCATTAATTAACTTAGACATCTATCAACAAACACCTTTTAAATACACCAAATTGCAATAATATTCTATATATTTAATAAATATTAGTCTACAATTATAATTTTTATTTAAAAGTTTCTTAATTATTATTTTTAATATTCCTATCTTTATATTAATCATTCTTATTAATCTACTTCATTACTTGTGCTCTATTTTTGTGCTTGTTCTGTAAAATAAAACACCCATATTCTGAGCCTTCTCAAAATATGGGATATGATTAAGAGCTATTATATTGTAGATAAGATTATCAATTTTATCCTTTCGTATTTGACCTGTACTGACCTGGTGTGATTGCTACTTTTCGTTTAAATACCTTACTAAAATAACTAGCATCATAATACCCAATTAACTTCGCAATCTTCTTTAATGGCATCTCGGTCTTTCTCAGTAATCTTTTAGCTTCTCTTAGCCGAATCTGTGTCAAATATTCTATAACTGTAATTCCCGTAACATCTTTGAAGATCTTACTTAAATATGAAGAACTTAAATAAACATGACTGGCAATTTCATCTAGAGTCAATTTTTTAGAATAATTATCACAAATATAGGTTTTCACTTGCTGAACTATCCCTAAATCTTTTGTTGTCTTGTGCTCATGAATTAAATCTATATATTTCTTAATAAATTCTTTAGTCAAATTAAACCTTGCTTCTAAATCTAAAGTCTCATCCATTCTTTTAATTAATTGGTCATTTATGTGTAAAGCTGTTTCTAGCTTTACTCCACCTTCAACTGCTGCTCTTGATAACATAATTGCTATCTCTAGACATCTTGTCTTTATTAACTTTTCATCTAAATTACTATTTAACATCTCCGTAAATATTTCATCTAATAATTCAAAAACTTTTTCTTTATTACCATACTTAACTTCATCAATAAGTATCTTCTCTTTATCTATTGAAAATAATGCTTTAATTTGATTATTGAAGTTTGCATCATCATCTTTATTTACCTTAAGCTCTTTATTGTCCTTTGATTCTTTAAACTTTTGAAAATCATCCATTTCTAATATACTCTCCATAGTAGCACTCATAATTTTCTCCCTCCTCTATCTATTATTCTTTCTAAATCTATCAACTCTTTAAATACTTATAAATTTTCTGAAAAATATAAACAATTAATATATCCACTCCTTTCTTAATTAGACTGAATAATTAATATTATCTTAAAGAAATAGTAATCATAGTTATTTTATAATCATGATTACTATTTAGACACGTCGACACAAAATTCCTGCATTTTTAATAAAAAAAGTGCTCCATCCTAATTTTTTAGGATAGAGCACTCTATATATCAAATATTTAATTTCAAATTTGGAGGTGGCACCCGGACTCGAACCGGGGGATAAAGGATTTGCAGTCCTCTGCCTTACCAACTTGGCTATGCCACCTTTAAAGCATTTAACCTAACGCACTTATATAGTATATTATATAATACTCCACTTGTCAAGAGGGTAAAATCATCTTCCTTAAATGCTTTCTTTAGCTAAATTAGCTAAAACAGTACTCTTAACAATAATCCCTAATAACTTTCCATCATCATTAACTACTGGTAATGGTATATTAAGATCAGCAATATCAGCAAATAATTCATCTAAACTTTCATTTGGATCTGCTAGTGGTGTCTCTTGAATTACATCTGATAATTCCTTCTCATCTTGATTAATAACTTCTATAACATCTTCAATCTCAATTATTCCTTTAAATTTACGTCCTTTTCCTACTACAAAGATACTAGAAATTTCATTCTTCTTCATCTTATGCATAGCAGTTCGTGGACCATCTTGTTCGTATTGTAAAGCCAAAGGTTTTGTCATAATATCCTCTGCAGTTAATATCCGTGATCGATTAACATCTTGTACAAATTCTCTTACATAATCATTTTCAGCATCCGTTAAAATTTCTTCTGGGGTCCCTAATTGAACTATCTCTCCATCTTTCATAATCGCAATCCGATCACCTAACTTTAATGCCTCATCTAAATCATGAGTAATAAATAAAATAGTCTTATTTAAATCCTCATATAAATCTAATAACTGATCCTGCATATCTTTCTTAATTAATGGATCTAATGCACTGAATGGCTCGTCCATTAATAGAATATCTGGGTCAACAGCTAAAGCTCTCGCTAAACCCACTCTCTGCTGCATTCCACCACTTAACTGAGCAGGCTTTTGATCTTCCCAACCTGCTAAACCTACTAATTCTAATGCCTCCTTAGCCTTTTCTCTTCTTTCTTCTTCAGGAGAGCCTTGAACTTCTAAACCAAATTCAGCATTTTCTAACACAGTCCTATGTGGAAATAGGCCAAAATTCTGAAAGACCATTCCAAACTTCTCTTTTCTAATTTCTAATAATTCTTCTTTATTTAAGCTCATTAAATCTGTACCATCTATCTTTATTTCACCAGCTGTTGGCTCAATTAATCTATTTAAACATCTTAATAGAGTTGACTTCCCACTACCGGATAACCCCATAATCACAAATATCTCTTCAGAGTTAACTTTAAAACTAGCATTATTAACTCCTACTGTTAGTTCAGCTTCTTCTAATACTTCATCTTTCGAATAACCTTCTTCAAGCAGTTCAATCCCTTTTTTAGGAGTGTCTCCAAATATCTTTGAAAGATTATTAACTACTATCTTTTCCATTAATCCAACCTCCTACTTAATTCCTATTCAATATCTATATCAAATAATAAGTCATTATTTACTCTCTTCCAAAAATTCGATCTAATACCATAGCTAAGATAACTACACCCAATCCAGCTTCAAATCCTAAACCAACATCAACTGTCGATAAAGAACGTAGTACAGGCTTCCCTAAACCTCCTGCACCGATCATCGCAGCAATTACTACCATAGATAATGAAAGCATAATACATTGATTAATCCCTAACATGATTGATGGTAATGCTAAAGGCAGCTCTACTTTATATAACATCTGCCAAAAGTTACACCCATATGCTCTTCCTGCTTCTTTCAACTCGTCAGAAACCTGCTTAATTCCTAAATAAGTTAAACGAATTGGGGGCGCAATTGCAAAGACTACTGTAGCTATAACTCCTGAAACATTTCCTAAGCCAAAGAACATTAGCGCTGGAATCAAATAAACAAATGGAGGAATCGTTTGCATAAAATCCAACATAGGTCTAGTAATCAAATCTACAATACGATTATGAGCTTTAAGCACACCTATAGGAATACCAATTACAAGACAGATTAATACTGAAGTAATAATTGAAGCCATAGTAGTTAATAAAGGTTCCCACATTCTAAGATTTAAAACTAACAGCAAACCTAAAGCTACAAAGACGGCTAAGTTTTTACCTTTAAGCTTCCAAGCTATCAAAGTAAGAATACCGATTAATACTAGTGGGTGTCCATAAGCTAAAACAAACTCAAATCCACTAATCATCGAACTAATAATTTCTGAGAAAGTATTTAATGGCCCACTAAAATTGGCAATTATAAAGTTAACTACAGCTTCTATCCAATTACCTAAAGGAATCTTAGTAGTTAAAATATCAACTAAATACATCAACTTTTTACCTCCCTATATTCAATTAAAAGAAACTTAACGACATTCCAAAAAATATGGAATGTCGTTAATAGTCCTATTTAAATCTTTGTTCTATAACTTCTACTGCATCTTTTTCATCTACTGTCTTTATACCTGATACCCATTTCTTAACTAAATCTATATTATTCTTAATCCATTCTTGAGCAACTTCCTCTGCAGGACGCCCTTTCTTCTGATACTCTAAAATCCATTTACTTTGAATTTGAGCATTAACTTTAAATTGCTCTAAAAATTTATAGAAATTAGGCATTTCTTTCTTAAGTTCTGGCCTTGCAGCAGTATAAACTTTATCATTTCCTCCCCAAATGCCTTCAGGGTCATCTAAATACTTAATATCATACTTAACATTCATCCAATGAGGCTTCCAGCCATTAAAAGCAATCCACTCTTTAGTTTTAGTAGCTCTACCTACAGCCGATAACATCGCCGCTGTACTTCCGCTTACTAACTTCCAATCTTTTAAGTTATAATTATTATTCTCTATAGCATTTTGAATAATTTGATTACCATCATTACCCGGTTCAATTCCAATAATTTTGTGATCAAATTTATCAGCATACTTATTCAAATCAGCCATAGATTTTACCCCTGCTTCCCAAACATACTTTGGCACAGCAGTTTGATAGAGAGCTTTTTCTAAGTTAACTGTTACATTTTCTATTACACCCTCTTCATTATAAGGCTTAAAGTTAACCTTCATAGTCGGCATCCAATTACCTAAGAAAGCGTCTATTTCATCATTCTTCATACCTTCAAATAAAACTGTTTGGGTCAACGCTTTTTTATTTACTTTATAACCTAAAGCTTCTAATACTTGTTTAGCCACCTCCGTCTTAACAGTAACACCAGGCCAATTCACATGTCCAAATGTAACCTCTTTTTTCTGTGTAGAATTCTGCTTATTCTCAGGTTGTCCACTACAACCTACTCCTAAAGTAAGTATTAACGCAAAACTAATTAATAACAAGATACTTTTCTTTTTAAACATTAATGAATACCTCCTTGATTTTAGGTTAATAATAATTAAGTTCATTTTTTAATCAAATCAAGTAACCATATGTACTATTATAAATATGCCCTCATATATTCTAAAATATCCCCTCCTCTAGAATATATAAAATTTGACTCTAATTATCTTTATTATTCAATAAAAAAATCTTTGAAAGAAAATTAATTTTCATTTCAAAGATTTAAATAATAACTTCTGCTTAAAATATTATTAATTTCCATCTGTTTACTCTTAATTTCTCAATCTAACACCTTGAAACCGTTATAAATAATACAACATTTATGTCAGTTTGTCAAACTTTATTTGAAATTTGATTCATAACTCTTGATGACTTAGATATTTTAATCAATCCAAAACATTTTAATGAAAAGAATTACAATATTATCTTGAAAAAATTTGGCAAATTCCTTGACAGCTTTAAAAATATTATATATAATTATATTAGAAAAACAGAAATCTTGTCGAAAGATGTAAAAGGAGGGAAAGAACACAATGAAGTCAACAGGTATTGTTAGAAAAGTAGATGATCTAGGTAGAATGGTAATTCCAGTAGAACTTCGTAGAACTTTAGGAATTGAAACTAAAGATGCATTAGAAATTTATGTAGATAACGATAAAATTATCTTTAAAAAGTATGAACCGGCTTGCATTTTCTGCGGTAGTGCAGAAGATACTATCGAATTTAAAAATAAAACTATCTGTTCTGAATGCTTAGAAAACATGCAAGAAGTAGAAGAGAAATCTGCATAAATAAGTACTTATTTAAGTAAGTCAGACTTAGGTGGATTCCTAAGTCTGACTTTTTTATTTATTAACTTTTAAAACGTAAAAATGGCAACTCTGCTTTAAAACTACTATATAAATCATCATAACTCTCTTCACCGTAAATTATTTTTATTAACTGCTTCAAAATCCATTCTTTTTTACTAAACAGCTTATGAGCAACCTTTGTAAATGGAAAGAATATCTTACTAACTAACTTGGCCTTCTTTAACTCTGTTAAAATCTGTTGATTAACCAATTCAGTATATTCATCTAACGAACCTCTTCCTGATAGAACTGAATCTAATACTTGACTAGCTAAAAGACCACTCTTTAAAGCATAAAATATCCCCTCACCAGATAATGGATCTACTAACCCAGCAGCATCGCCAACTACTAAGCCAAGCTCAGTATTTAGCTGTCGTTTGTCACCACCAATAGGTAAGAGATGACCTTTGGCTCTTATCACTTGGCTATCACTTAAACCCTCTTCTTTTATATATACATCTAACTTCTTTTTTAAACTAATTCCATCTTTAAAAGTACCTACTCCTACTGATAAATTATTCCCCTTCGGAAATACCCAACCATAACCATCAGCAATCATACCATAATCTAAATGAATAATACCCCGCTGCATTACTAACCTTTCTTCACCAGCCTTTAATTCTTTCTCATAAGCTACTCCATACTCTAAATCATTCATCAAACCTAATTTTTTAGCTATAAGGCTCTTAACTCCATCGGCACCTACAATATATTCTGTAGTAAAAATTTCTTGTTCAGTCTTAACTCGATACTGATTATCATACCTTGTTAGGTCAACTACTTGGCTACTATCTATTACTTTAGCTCCTGCTTTTTTAGCCTTCTTAACTAAAAAATTATCGAATTTATCTCGCATTGCCATATAGGTAAAAGGCTTATAAAAATCAATATCAATTGGTTGCTGGAAGTTATGAGTAAAGACTACTTTAGTAACCTCATCTTCAATTATATTATTTAAATCAATATCTCCTATAATCTCCTTTACCTTTAACGACACTGCTCCTCCACATGATTTATACCTAGGTAAAGACTCCTTTTCTAATAATAATACTTGATAATCATTCTTTGCTAAATTATAAGCAGTAAATGCACCACTTGGACCGGCTCCTACTACTATTACATCAAATTTCAAGTCTATCGCCACCACCTTATTAATTTAATAAACCACAGCATCAGGTTCTTGAGAAACACCTTTACTCTTAATAGCAACCACTATTTTGTTAGGCATACAAACAACCATCTCTCCAGCTCTACTAATCCATCCTGTATCAGAACATATTCCTAATGGACAAACCTCT
The DNA here is from genome assembly GCF_900114655.1 of Candidatus Frackibacter sp. WG13. GTDB lineage: Bacteria > Bacillota > Halanaerobiia > Halobacteroidales > Acetohalobiaceae > Frackibacter. The sequence goes on along the minus strand of NZ_FOTT01000024.1, from coordinate 2,128 downwards.
TTTGGCATCTCTAAAATTCTCACTTTACCTTCTTTAATTACTATCTCCGCCTTGCCTGAAGATAAGTCTAAGGGTATCTTCTTTTCTAAACCATCAACTAATCTAATCTTACTTACTACTTGATTATTATGCTCAATTACTACATATTTAGCATCAGAATTAACAAAATGCAAAAATGACCAACCAATACCACTTAAAGTAATTAGTATAATCAAAACAATTAATCCTTTATCATAGATAGTTAGCATATTTCTTAAGGTTTTTAACATATTACCATCCTTATCTATTACAATATCTCTATTACACTATATATATTGTAATATTAATTTGCCTTCCCTGCAAGTCTTATATATGTTATTTAATGATTCAAAATGAAAAAATTACAAAATCTATTCTATCACAAAGGACAATCTTATTCTTAGCACAATAAAAAGAGCCCAATATTAGGCCCTTTTAATTAGCAAATATATGGTTATCAATCTTAACTACCACCGGTCTTGAAGAGATCCATTTTGTCTTAGTCGCGATTCTCGGATTATAGAAGAATAAAGCATGTCCTGTTGGGTCATATCCTAATAAAGCAGCCTTAGCTGCTATAATTGAAGATTTAGTAGGATATAAATTAACTTGTCCATCAGCAACAGAGGTAAATTGTCCTTTTTGATAAATTACTTTTCTAACGGTATTAGGAAATTTATGACTCAATACTCTATTTAAAATTACAGCACCAACAGCAACCTGTCCCCTAAATGACTCACCCCTGGCTTCGCCATTAATAGCGCGGGCTAAAGTTAGAACTAACTTTCGCGAAAAGGTGTTTAAATTAGCATAATTACCAGTTTGAAGATATTGCAAAGTACCTTCTCCTACAATACCATCAGGTTTCAAACCGTTTCGGGCTTGAAAGAATCTAACTGCTTTTAATGTCGCCCTACCAAAAAGTCCATCAATCTCTCCATGATATAAACCTAAAACTTTTAATTGAATCTGCAAGAATGCTACATCTACTCCTTCATCACCATATCTTAAAGTTCTAGCTCCTAACTCAAGATTATATTTTTCATTAGCTTGTGCCTGATCTTCCTCTACAAATAATGAAAACAACAATACTAATACTAAAATTAATAATAGCTTATTGTATTTAGAAGCTTGTTTCATTTTATTTCACGCTCCTTTCAAATTAAACTCTTACTTTTTAAATATTTCTTTACTTTCTTTTCAATTAACCTGATTACTTGCGTGCTTATGAATTCCTTTTTACCCATAGGCTCTACTAAAATAGTTAATAACCTTAATCTATTGCCACCATAGATATCTGTAAATAATTGATCTCCAACTACTGCTACTTTATTAGGAATAAGATCCAATCTATTAATTGCTAACTTAAAAGCTTTCTTTCTCGGTTTTAGAGCTTTAGAAATAGCTGGTACTTCTAATTTTCTTGCTATTCTATTAACTCTTTCTTGTAAGCTATTTGATAAAATACAGATAGAAATCCCAAGTCTTTTAGCTTTTAATATCCACTCTTTGAATTCTGGTCTCACCTCATGATTATCCCAAGCTAATAAAGTATTATCCAAATCACAGATTATTCCTCTAATTCCTATCTTCTTAAGATATCTTAAATTAATTTCACAAATATTAGTATGATAAAAATCAGGGCATAGATACTTAAGGATAAATCTTTCCCATCTCATCTTATCTACCTCTATTCATTTCCAAAAATAATAGACCTATTCACTGTAAATTATAACATCAATTCTATAAATTGCAAATTTATTTTTTCACAAGTCTATTAATTGCAAGGTTAAATGCACGGTTTTTTGAAAAATTATACCTACATATATAATTGCTTTCTAAGCTGCTTCTAATTTCTTTTCATAAACATCATTTGAAGTCTTAAAATCAAATATCTTTCTAGGATAGTTATTCATCCACTTTTGTATCCGCTTTATTTCATTTCTGCTATATTCTTTAAAACTTCTTCCTTTAGGAATAAACCTTCTTATCATTTTATTAAGATTTTCATTACTACCTCTCTGCCATGAGCAGTAAGCATCTGCATAGTAATGTTTTGTCCTAGGAATACTACTTTTTGTAATCGAAGTTTCTACACTTTTATAATCCC
>NZ_FOTT01000017.1 GCF_900114655.1 Candidatus Frackibacter sp. WG13 | reverse complement strand
TAGCTTTCTCGCACAACTTGCATGTGTTAAGCACGCCGCCAGCGTTCGTCCTGAGCCAGGATCAAACTCTCCAAATAAAATATATGATTAATCTGCAAAGCAGATTTAATCGCGAGTTTAACTGACTCTTAAGATTACTCATTTGCATTGACGTTCATGTGTACAGACAATGTTTAGTTTTCAAAGACCAACTTTTTTGTTAATCAAAATCATCAATATATAAATGAAGATTTAATGATTTGACTTGTTAAAATGAACTTTAAATTTTGCTGTCACTTTTTCAGCGACATTTATCATTCTATCATGTCATCGAAAGCTTGTCAAGAAAAACTTAAAAATAATTTTGCTAGACAAGTTATAATCTGTCGCATTTCTTCAAGCGACAATTAACAGTGTAACAAAACTTTCGGAACTTGTCAAGAAAAAAATTCAAAATGTTTTTTCTCTCACTCACGCTAACAATTTATAATTAACAACAACTCTTGACAACTATCTTTAAATCTTTTGAATTTAAAATTGTCAATTGTCAATTGTCAATCGTCAACTGCTCAAGCGACAAGTAATAGTGTAACAAATATTTAGAAACGTGTCAAGAGAGAATTCAAAATGTTTTTTCTCTCGCTCACGCTAACAATTTATAATTGACAACAACTCTTGACAACTATCTTCAATCTTTTGATTTTAAAATTGTCAATAGTCAACTGTCAATTATTTAAGCGACATTAAATATTATAGCAAATCACTTCAAACTTGTCAAGAGAAAATTTAATATCACCACTCACCTTTTGATTTTAATTCAAGATAACGCTCATATGCTTTCTTTATTTTTAAAAAATCATGCCATGTAGGCTTTTTCCTACTTTCATTATGCAGTAATGCTGCTGGATGAAACGTAGGCAAAAAATAATAGCCTGATCTTTCTATCCATTTGCCTCGTAATCTTGTAATACTACCTTGTGGATTTATCAAACCTTTTAATGCTACTGACCCTAAAGGGACAATAATAGTTGGTTGAACTACTTTAATTTCTTGAGCTAAAAACCATAAACAACTTTTCATTTCCTTAATTTTAGGATTTCGATTATTAGGCGGTCTACATTTAACTACATTACTAATATAGACATCTGTCCTATTAATATCTGCAGCCTCTAATATTTTATTAAATAATTGTCCAGCTTTACCAACAAAGGGGATACCTTTTTCATCTTCAGTTTTACCAGGACCTTCTCCTACAAACATTAAACCTGCCTTAGGATTTCCAGCACCAAAGACTAATCGATTACATTTTTCATGCAGGCTACACCTTTTACAATTTGATGCAATTTTCTTGATCTCACTTAATTCACTAAATCTTCTTTTAGATGCATTCTTTTTATTAAATAATCCTAATTGCTTCTGTTTAGTTCCTTCATAAAATAACAACTGCAATCACTCCTAATATCTCGCTATTTAACCATCAGATAGTAGTATTCTATAAACTTTATTACTTTTCCTGTTTATCTTTCAAGCTAAAAAATAAAAGAAGAACATAATATCATGCTCTTCTTTTAAATAGTTAGTATATGTATTTATAATTTTTGCATTAATTTAATTAAATAAGCTCTATACAACCTTTTTAAAGATTAATATAGTTTAATTTGTTTTTTGAATATTGATTAGTCACTTCTTTATTCTTGTAACTCATTTTAATATCCTTAATACATCCACCCTTTTCTATGAGTTCTTCTAACTCTAAATAAATATTAGTAAATTCATTTCTTTCACTTAATATCCTTCTTCCGAAAACTTTTTCTCCAATCTCAGCTAAGAGTTGATAATTATCCACTTGTAATTCTTTTAACCTTTTACTTTTTAACGAAAGAGAATTTGTATAGAATTCTAGTTTTTGGTCCAAAATTTCATCCTCTAAATCAACATCTAATTTGGTTTGTAAATCACATATTTTATTTTCAAGCTGACTACAAATTTGTAAATTATTAATTACTGTAGTCATTAATTCTTTTAATTCTGTAGATAATTGATGATTATATTCTAAAATTATTACTGGATAATTATTAATAACTAACTTACCTAATAGAATTAACAAATTCTTCATTTCACAATCACTTATTCGGCAATCTCCTAATAAGAACATCCAGACATCAACTCCTGATTACTTCTTAGATTATATTTTACTTTAAATTCTTAAATAATACTTTCTTTCATATTACTTCGACAAAATACTAAAATATTCCTTTATAATTCCAACAAATAATATTTTTTATTAAAGGATTAATGATAATTAACCAAGAATTTTTAAAATATATGAAATTATAAGTTATGAGGTGATATCATGAAAATTCCAAATAATATCTTATTATCAAGTTTAGATTCTAAATCCCTAAAAAAATTACAAAAACTAATCAATAATGCACCCCATAAATTATATTCTAATTCTAGTACCCAAACTTCAAACTCTAAAACTATAAGTGATATTCTTCAAAAGCTAAATTTGCCAATAAATAAATTGAACCAAGAACTCATTCAAAAGTTCATCAAATATCAATTACCTCTCGATAAAGATCTATTATTATATATTAATTCTTTAACTAATAATGAACAGAAAAAATTAAATTCTATTATTCAGTCGATTGTTCTTTTGAAAAGAACAAATCTCAATATTTCTACTTCCAATATTAAATTATTAACAAACTTTCTAATAACTAAACCTAATATTGCTAATAATCTTCAAAATATAATGGAAGAAAAACAAATTTCGCAAAAAAGTTTGCATAAGTTAAATAGTTTTATCCTAAAGCCGAATAATAATAAATTTAGTACTCAAGAACTTAAGACTAAAATATCAAATCTGGGATTAGATCTAGAAAAAAACTTATTAAATAATAATTTTAAACCAAATTCGAAATTAAAAGGATTTCTGTATACTCTTAAAAGCAGTGACAACCCCTTATTAAACCACATCATTAATAAGGCTACATATAATTTAACCAGTCAAAAATTAATTATGCATCAAAATGAAAGTTATGACACTAATTTCCTTTATTTACAGTTACCTTTACAAATTAATGAAAATGATTTAACTACCGGACATTTAACTATTTATAATCAACGAAAAGAGAAAGATTCTAATCATAAAAATAATAGTTTGAAATTGGTGTTAAAACTAGAGACTGAAAATTTAGGACTAATAAATGTAGAACTAAACTTTAATAATCAAAAATTAATGATTAATATTAAGACTAAATCCGAAAAAGTACTAAATAGATTTAAAGAAGAAATTTCAACTTTAAAGAGCAAAATCATAGATTTAGGTTATAAAATAAAAACCATAAATTATTCAATATTGCCTGCTGAAGCTGAACCTAATTTAGATTTTGAAAATGATTTAGAAGAAAAAATTTTAAACACTAATTCACTTAACTTTAAAGATATATTGCATAATATTGACTTCACTATTTAAAGGAGGAAATTCTAATGAATGATTCAAAACCTAAAAATAAGAATAAAAATACAATAAAAGAAAGAGCTGTTGCTTTAAAGTATGATTCAGAAACTAATGAAGCACCACAAATAATAGCCAAAGGTGATCATGAAATTGCTAAAAAAATTATTACTAAAGCAAAAGAGAACGATATTCCCATCTATGAAGATAAAGATTTAATAGAAAATCTAATCCAACTAGACCTAGGTAAAGAAATACCTAACGAACTTTATCAAGTAGTAGCTGAAGTTCTTAGTTTTATCTACCAACTAAATGACAACTCGTGAATTATCTATTCTTTTTAAATTGACATTCTTCATTAGTACAATCTGAGCAAGGATCATAATCCTCAATATCTAGGTCCGGCCCCTGTCCTATAATAAACAAAAGTGATTTCTGTGGAACTAAAGCATAACTATTAGTAAGGTTAACATCTATCTTCTTACCATCTACTAAGTCAAATAAGTATTCTTGAGACTTTAGATCCCAATCACCTTCCCCAGGACTATAGTAACCACTGACTCCTAAATCCATTGCTAAACTACTACTCCGTACAATATGCCATACTTCTTTAGTCAATTTATCCAATAATCGATTGCCTACTAAATCTAAGATTGTAGCAGCCAAATAGTTGTTTTCAGCAAAATATTCATTAATTTGCTCTTCTATTTCATAACCTATACTAACTAGCCCTATAGTGGCTTGAGTAGCTCCTTTTAATTTACTAGCTAGATAAGAAGAATCTGACTGATAAGAATCATTAAATATAATTATTCCTTTATCATCATCTATTTCTATATTGTCTATTACACAATTAGTAGCTCTATACTCCGCTAATTCTTCGCCCTTAGCAATCATTTTATTAACAGATTCACGAATTTTAGTACTGACTTCATCTACTGACTGATAGCCATATAGCTCCAATACCTCAGCTTCAGTAACCTGTCCTTCTACAGAAAAATCATCCATCCCTTTTCTCCAACTCCTAACTTAAGTTTGTAAGTAATAGTCACATAGCTTTTGTAATGAACACTCTTCACAACGAGGCTTTCTAGCTTTACAGACTTCTCGCCCATGAAAGATAAACCAATGATGAGCAGCAGACCATAAATTCTTTGGAACCTTCTCCATTAAATCTTTTTCTGTCTTTTCTACCGTCTTACTACTAGCTATTCCTAATCGATTCGCTACTCTAAAGACGTGAGTGTCTACAGCTATCGCATTATGACCAAAAGCACAGCTTAGAACTACATTAGCAGTCTTTCTTCCTACTCCAGATAACCTCATTAATTCTTTGCGAGTTGTTGGGACTTGAGAATCATATTCTTCTACTAATTTATGACACGTATCAATTATATATTTAGCTTTATTACGATATAATCCAACCCCTTGAATCTTCTTTGCTAATTCTTCAATAGTCATATCGATAAAGTCTTTTGGCTCTCTATATCTTTCAAATAACTTAATTGTTACCTTATTTACCTGTTTATCAGTAGATTGAGCCGATAAAATAGTAGCAATTAAGAGTTGAAAAGGTGTCTCATAATTTAATTCAGTTTCTGGATTCGGATACTTATCTGCTAATATATCTAATATATCCTTAATCTCTGCTTTAGATTTAATTATTACTCACCTCACAATTTTCAATAATTCGCTATAAGTTTTCAATTAACCATTGCTGTGTCTTTTCCATAACTTCCTTTTCCCATTCATAACTATTATATGTATGGTCTGCCCCTACAACTATATGCTTTTGACATTTTTTAGTTATTACAGTATCATAATAACTTTCAATATTTTCTATAGGTACAACTTCATCTTCACTTCCATGTGCTAAAAAAACTAAATCTTTGTATTCTTTAATCTCTGTCAATGGATTTATCTGGTTAACTTCCATAACAAATTCTTTTCCTAACCTAAATCCTTCTAAGTCTATATATCCTTTTTCATTAATCTGTTCTAAAGAACCATCTTCTGGTCGTTGACTTAAAAATACTTTTTGAATATCTGCTACCGCTGACCATAAGACTAAAGCTTTAATTTGTTTTGACCTAGCTGCAGCACAAGAAGCAACTGCCCCTCCCAAACTTAAACCTAATAAACCTAACTGTGAAGAGTTTACTCTCTTTAATTGGCTTACAAAATTAATAGCAGTTAAAGTATCATCTATTTGACTAGAGATTGTAGTATCTACAAATCGTCCTAAACTTTCTCCACAACCACGGTAATCAAACCTAAAAACTAAAATCCCATTCTTAGCTAATCTTCTCGCCATTTTTACAAAAAGTCTATGTGGTCCGACCTTATCTCCTTTGAAACCATGACAAAAGATTACTGCTGGTTTGGGATAGCTAGTTTTACATTCTGGAATATGCAAAACACCAAACATCTCCTCGCCACTCTCACCAAACCGAACTGGTTTTTCCAATACTAATCACTCCTTTTGCAGTAAATTATATCACTTCCAAAGACTTAATTCAAAGATATTAATCTAAAAAATTATGCTTTAATTTGATGACAATTTCTACATCTAGCTTCATATTTCTCATCTGCTCCGACTACTATTACTGGGTCATTAATACTAGCCGGCTCCCCATTAATTAAACGTTGGTTCCGAGTAGCTGGATTCGAACATTTTACACAAACCGCATGTAACTTTGTAACATATTCTGCTCTTGCCATTAATTCAGGCATAGGACCAAACCCCCGTCCAGCGAAATCCATATCTAATCCAGCTACAATTACTCGATATCCTTGATTAGCTAAATCTTCTACTAATTCAATTAAGCCATTATCAAAAAATTGACCCTCATCAATTGCAATTACATCTGGCTTTTTGTCTAATTCTTTGATCTTCTCTTTAATCTTACCTGCGCGTTTTACAATTTTAGCTTCGATCTTATTTCCATTATGTGCTACAACTTCTGTTTCACTATATCGATCATCAATATCTGGTTTGAAGACAACAACCCTTTGCTTAGCAATAACTGCCCTTTCAATTCTTCTGATTAGTTCATTACTTTTACCAGCATACATCACTCCAGTAATCACTTCTATCCATCCCGAATTAACTGATCCATAATAACCGTGCAATAAAATCAACTCCCAAAATATTATATGTTATTTGTTAATCTATAGTTAAGCAAATTTTATAATTAAATTTCAAGCATATTTAACGCCAATTTTTTGAGCGTCAATAATTAATTATACAAGAGTCTTAATTACTTATGTGCGTTATATATTTGCCAATTCAATTATATAATAATAACCTTGCTTTTTAAAGTTTTTTATGATTATTGTTCTTTTTTGTTTGATTTTCTCCCATATTTATCTAAATTTCTTATTTTAAAGACTACAAATAAGATTAGTGGTAAAAAAATCAAGTAGAACTTTCCAATATAATTTATATAATACATTACTTTTAAAACTTCATCTATAGTTCCTGGCAACAAAGCTAGAAAGTAAGGCGGCACCATGCCAGGTAAGATTAAATGTTTAAATTCTCTGTAATTTAAAAAATGGGCTAAACCTAAGCCATTACCAACAAAAGTTAAGACTAACGTAGTAGTGAAAGATATTGTAGCCCAAATAGCAATAAAGAGGCTACCTACTCTTTCTACTACCGGAACTTCTATAGACCCTAAAATACTAATTATTGGCCAAGTCATATAACTTAATTCTACAGCTCCAACGGCTGCTATAGTCATGATTATAAAGAGAACAAAGATCACAATAACTGTTATAATGCCCATGATTACTGATGAATAAATATTATCTCTTTCTGATGATTTAATATAAGGATATAATAAATACATCATTCCTAAACCTAAAAATGCTGAAGCACCATAACCAATTAACGAACCTTGAGCAATCTTATAAATCCCACTACTAAAGAAGGGCAATAACTTGCCAAGGTCAAAATATGGTATAGAGATTATTAGAAATAAAGGCATAGCTAATGAAGCCAAAGCTGGAATTGTAATATATTCATTAAATCTAGCTATTGGTTCGACTCCATGTCTGATTAGATAAGTGGGCATTATTAAAGTCGAGAGTAATAATACTTCAATTGGAGTCTGAGGTATTAAAAATGGCTTAATAGCTGAACTAAATAGTCTAATATTAATTGAAGTTAAGAATAAAAAGTATAATAATAATCCTAAACTCAGTATTTTACCTATAAATTTACCTAAAATTATTTCACTATATTCGATAAAAGTCAAATTAGGGAATGCTGAATTTATTCTTATTAGTAAATACATATTTATAATGACTACGATACCACTAGTAATCGGTAAAATCCAACCATCTACCCCTGCTACACTAGTCATTAATCGCGGTATAATCAATGTATTAACACCGATTAAGATACTAATTACCATAATATATAATTGACGTGTAGAAATCCTATCATCTGGATTAATCATCATCTTCACCTACCCGACTAAACTATTGATTAATTCTTTCTTGACTGCTTTTGCTTGTTTAACTGACGCTTCTGTTCAATAAACCAACTACGATGTAGGTCTTCTTCAATTGAATTTTCTATTAAAACATTTAATAATTCTTTATCATCAACTCGTTCAATTAAATTTTGATAATCTCGAGTTGCTCGCGTCTCCAATAAAATATTAACCCTAAATAGATTAACTGTACCAAACATAGTCGTCAGTTCACTAAATGGTTTACCAAAAATTGGTCCAATGATCTCTCCAACTTTGCTAGGGTTTGTTCCTAATCTTTTAAGACTATTACTAATATTTTCAACATGTCGTTGCTCTATTGCCGCTAAATGCTTAAGAACTTCTTTAATATAATCATCATTACTTGCTCTAGCCTGCTCTTTATAGAGAGTAACTTGTTCTAATTCTAAAGTATAAAACCAATTCAAATAAGCAATTAATAACTTCTTATTCATTATTATCACCTCATAAAACTTGTCAATCTTATTTTAAACTCTTTTTAGAGATATCATACACAACTGAGAATAAAATATTAATAATCGTTAAAACTAAAGTTGTATTAAGTAACCTAATTGAAGGGGAGAAAAATATGGGAAATGATCGTTATAATGTAGTCATTGTTGGTGCAGGACCAGCTGGCTCAACAGCAGCACTTCTCTTAGCACAAAATAACCTATCAGTAGCCCTTATTGAAAGAGGAAAAAAGCCTGGAAGCAAAAATATGTTTGGTGGAAGCATTTATCGAAAGCCAACTGCTAAAATCATTCCTGGTTTTTGGAAAGAAGCTCCTCTTGAAAGAACGATAATCACTGATGAATTATGGTTAATGGATAGAACTTCTGCTGTTAAAGCAGGTTTTACCGGTTTAAAGTTTAATGAAGAGCCATATAACAAATTTTCAGCTATTAGAAGTAAGTTTGACCCTTGGTTCGCTAATCAAGCAGTAAAAGCTGGAGCAAAACTTATGACTGAAACTTTAGCAGTAGACTTAGTTTATGAAAAAATTGGCTTGCTTAAAAAGAAGGTTGATGGGGTAAAATTAGATAATGGAGAAGTTATCTATGCTGATGTAGTATTATTAGCTGAAGGAGCAAGTGCAAACCTAACTCAAAAGGCTGGATTAAGAGGAAGTATCGAAGCATCGAGTCTAACTCTCTATGTTAAAGAAGAACTAGCCCTCCCAGCTAAAAAGATTGAATCTCGTTTTAATCTAGAACCAGGTGAAGGAAGTAATATTGGTATGATTGGTTATCCAACTGCTAGTGTAGTGGGCAAAGGCGGTCTATGGACTAATCAAGACTCAATTTCAATAATCGTCGGTGGTTATTTAAATCAAATTAATAGTAAAGGAGTTAGTCCTTATCAACTACTTACACGATTTAAAGAACACCCGTTAATCAAAAGATTAATTAGCGATGCTAAACCTATTGCTTATAAGTCACATATCATTCCTAAAGGTGGTTATGAAAGTATCCCTACTCTTTATGATGATGGTATCCTAGTAGCTGGTGATGCAGCAATGATGGTTAGTGGAAGACGCGGAACTGATATAGCAATGTTGTCTGGGCTCTATGCTGCTGAAACTATAGCTCAAGCTAGAGCTGCCCAAGATTATACTGCTAAAGTGTTAAAAGGATATAAGAAAAGAATTATGGATAGTTTCTTTATGAAGAGTATTAAGAAGAGTAAAAATTCAAAACAATATTATAAAGAACATCCTGACGCTGATTTCTTATTAACAAAAGCTGCTAATGATGCTGCTTATCGCTTCTTTACAGTTGGTATTGAAGCATCTGAAACTAAGATGAAAAAGATTAAAGATGAAATCTTTGGTATGCAACCTACTAAAAAAACACTTACTGACCTTTACTATGGTATTCAAGATTGGGGGATCTTTTAATGTCTAACTTTTTAAAAGCTGAAGAATCTCCATTTGATTATATTAAGATTAAACCAGATGATGAGTCACATATTGATATTAAGAATAGAAAGACTTGTCTAAAAGCATGTGAAAATAAACCTTGCACTTACTACTGCCCTACACGTGTCTTTGCATGGGATGAAGAAAGTAATCAAATTAAAGTTTCATATACTAGATGTATTGAATGTTTAGCTTGTCCTTATGGATGCCCTCATAATAATATTGAGTGGCACTTTCCAAAAGGTGGATACGGAGTTAATTATAGTGATCAGGAGGATTTAAGTTAATGGACAACAAATATAAAAAAATGCTAGCAGCATTTGCATCTGTTCCGTTTTTAATGGTTTTAGGTAACTCTATGTTAATTCCCGAATTCCCCAAAATTAAATCTGCTTTAAATATAAATCAATTTCAAGTTGGACTCTTAATTACGCTCTTTTCTGCTTCAGCTGGAATAGCGATTCCTTTCTTAGGCTATCTATCTGACCGAATCGGCCGTAAAAAGATAGTTATACCATCTTTGATTCTTTATGGTTTTGGAGGATTAATTGCTGGTTTAGCAGCAATATTTTTAGGTGAAAAAGCTTATAAAGTCATCTTAGTTAGTCGAGTAATTCAAGGAATTGGTGGAGCAGGCACAGCCCCAATTATTATGGCTTTAGTCGGTGATATCTTCACTTCTAATCAACGAAGTGAAGCCCTAGGAATTATTGAATCAGCCAATGGATTAGGCAAGATTTTAAGTCCTATTTTAGGTGCAGCTATTGCTTTAATCTCTTGGTATGCTCTCTTCTTTTCTTATGCTTTTTTAGCTATTCCGATTACTGCTGCTATCTGGTTCTTGGCTGAAGAACCTGAAGATAATATTAAACAACAGTCTATTAATGAATATTTGGGTAATATTAAAGAGATCTTTAAAAAAAGAGGTGTCTCTTTATTATTCAGTCTATTAGGTGGGATGGTCGTTCTCTTCTTGCTCTTTGGAGTACTATCTTATCTATCTGATATTCTAGAAACGAGATATAATGTTAAAGGTTTAATTAAAGGTTTAGTAATTGCAATTCCTATCTCCTTTATGTCTACTACATCGTATTTTACAGGGGTTTATCTAAAGAACAAAGGCAAATATTTTAAACATGCTCTTGCTTTAGGATTAACTATTAATGCTATTATCTTGACTTTATTGCCTTTTATTCGTAATCTTTATCTATATATTAGTATACTTTCTCTTCTTGGAGTTGGTAGTGGCTTAATCTTACCATCAGTTAATACATTAGTCACTAGTTCTGCCCCTAGTGAAGAGCGAGGAGGAATTACATCGTTATATGGAAGTGTTAGGTTTATCGGTGTTGCCTTTGGTCCTCCTACTTTTAGTCTATTAAATAGAATAAGCGAAAGAGTTATGTTCTTTGGAGGAGCAGGAATTGGAATAATAAGTGCTGGGTTAATCTTTACTTTCTTGGATGAAAAAAAGATAATCTCAGCTGAAGATAATGGCCAAGGTTCAAATAGCGAAGGCTCTAAATCAACAAGATAATCAGCAATCTAATAATGATTCATCATAGAATCAATTTTCGTCCCTTTTATTTTTATTATTGAAGAAATAACCATAATTATCTTTATCTTTTTGTGAATGTTTAATTGGATGCTTAATTATAAGCCAGATTAAGATTCCAACTATCAAAAACCAAAAACTAATAATCAAGCCTAACCGCCCCTTTAACTAATAATAATCTGTACTATTCTCAAAAAGAATGCAGTAATGCCACCGGCCATCAATGGACCTACCGGTATACCGTCTAAAAATATAATTCCAATTAAAGACCCAATAACCATTCCTACAATTAATTGGGGCTGATTTTCTAATAAATTAAGCCCCATTCCATTTAATTTAGTAGCTAATAAACCACCTGTTAAAGCTAAAAGGCCTAATGGAGACTTAAAAATATTTACCAAGTCTGTTAAAGCTTTTACATCAGTAACTAAAGGCGCTAGGACTGCCAGGATCAAGAATAACAGCCCTAAATCTAACCCTTGCTTCTCTAAAATAGGAAAGACCAATTTAAGTTTTAAAACTTTTAACAAAAATAGGATAACTGCTGCTAATGAAAGTATATTAGATTTAGCTAAGATACCTAAAAAAAAGATAATAAAGATTAATATATAGCCATTTCCCAACCTCTACACCTCTTTAAAATTTACTTTTTAAATAATTATTCTACCTTTTTTATAAATAGGAACTAAATCAAACAGATTCTCTTTTAGTGCATAATTGACGTCTCCTTCTTTACCTAAAGAGATTAACCGGCTTCCATTTCTACTTTGGCTTAGTACCTTAATCAAATCATCTTTATTCATTAGATAACTCTGATAAGCAGCTAAGCTTCCATCTGTTAATTCTAAATCTATATCTAATTCTTTTAATTTATGCACTAAACCTCCGGCGGTCATAAAGTCTTCTAAAGAAAAATCTCCCCGCATACCAGCACAACATATTATTATTTCGTCTTCTTTAAGCACTCTTTTAGCTGCAGCCATTAAGTTTATGAATGCTGCTATATATACCTTCTTAGCTCCTATCAAATTTAATAAAAGCTTGGTTCCATTAGTAGTAGTTAAGACTATCTTCTTATCTTTGATTATCTCTTTATTATAGCTTAAAGGAGAATTACCTAAATCTAATTGAGAGATCTTTTTACCATTGCGTTCCCCAGCTAAAATTATATCTTGACTTAACCTACGATAATTTAATGCCTTCGCACTATTCTCAACTGGAATTACTTCTTTAGCACCATTAGCCAGGGCAGTTATGATTGTAGTAGTTGCTCTAAAAGTATCTATTGCAATTATTAATTTATCTTTTATTCTTTCTTTCACTATTTGATTTGCATTTAATACTACATCTACCTTCATTTATTTTGATTCCACCCCTATCCTCTTATCTTCTTGTAAAAGTGCTGTCTTAAATGTATCTCCTCTAACACCTACTCGTAATGATTCCAAAGCTAAAATTTCATCTGGAGATATATTTCCTAAGTTAACATTTGGCCCTAATGTATTGATGAACATCACTTGTTGCTTCTTAAGTGGAGCCTCCCAAATAATATCACCCTGGTCATAGGCCCCTAACAATAATTGCTCCATTTTAAATTCATCAATATCACCTTCTTCGTCATAAATTGAAATTCCTTTTCCTGATTCTCTAGCTTCGATTATAACTTTATAAGCTCCATCATCTATATCTTGCTTTAATTTTTTAACTATCTTCGATAATCTAAATTTCTTATTCTTATCTTTCTTACCTACTTCACTTAAAACTTTAAAATCATATTCAGCAGCTTGCCTAATGATTGCTGAACGCAAATTAGAAGTTAACTCTATCGTTCCATCTGAAACTTCGACAGCTGTAAATCCTAACTCTTTAGCTCTAGTTAGATATTGTTCTAACTTTCCTTGAGTAACTGCTATCTCTAAATATGTCCCGCCTGGATAAATATCTATACCATATGAGGTTACTAATTCTATCTTCTTCTGCAAAATTTCTGGTTGATAAAGAGCTGAAGTCCCAAAACTTAATTTATGAAAATCAATATAATCAGCTGCTAATTCTAATAGATCTTCAGTCTGACGTAATCCTAACCCCTTATCCAACATCATAGTTAATCCAATGTCACGAGGTTTTAATTTGCGTCCTTGTAATGGGAAGTTAATATCTACTTCCCAGCCATTTTGTAGGTCTTTTGTCTCCATTACTAATCACTCCTTATCTCAAAATTTTATTTAATTCTTTTTTAATACAATTCAAATCTTAATCCCCAATAAAATGAGAGCTACACCAGAGCCAATAATTATAAAGTTTAAGATTGAAATTTTATCAGCAATCCCGATTAATCCTAATGTTGTTACTAATACTAAGACAGTAGGTCCTACTATAGCTAATACTGAGTTTAACTGCATAGCTCTTTCTACTGAATTAAACTTTAACATCAATAATGCAGCTGTAAACTCAATCACTCCGGAAATTATCCTTAATAATGCCATACTAGAAACTATCTTGTTCTTAATAAAGATCATTAATTAATCCTCCATAACCTAAAAAAGATTTATTCACTATAAGTAAGTCTCGATGCTCTAAGCATATATTTTAATGCCTATTGGACCTATTATATTATACGAAATAGAAATAAAAAAAAGAACTCATCAATGAGTTCTTTTAATAAAAATATAACTAAGGATTTTGTATAATTAATTATGCCTGAAATTTAATTGTGGAATTCACTTAATTATGAAATTCATTTATAATTATTTTAATTCAAACAATTTTTCACCTAATTCAATAACGTAATCCAACCCTTTCTCCTTATTCTCTAAAGATTTGAGCCACTTTTGTGGAATAGCATTTAAACCATGATACGCTCCGGCTATTGCTCCGGTCATTGCACCTAATGTATCTGTATCCCCACCTAAAGTTATGGCATACATAACTGCCTCGCTAAAACTATTAACATTAGCCAAAAAGGAATAGATAGCAGTTGGTACAGAGCTAAATACTCTAGTATCATTACCTAATTTTCTTGCTACCTCTTCTGGCTTTGGTTTATTAGCTAAAAGTTCTTTGGTTATTTTTAGCTTATGACTAAACTCGGTATCTTCTATCTCTAAAGTATTCGCCAAAAATTTTAAGCAATCCCCTTGTGATAAATTTTGCCTAGGATCTTGATTAATAACATAGCCGACAACTAAAGCCTGTAAGGCGGCTCCAAGTTTCCCTAAAGGATGAGCATGGGTAATTAAGCTTGATTTTTTAGCTTTTGCTTTTAATTCCTCGTATTTATCATAATAATAGAGACCAATAGGAGCTACCCGCATAGCTGAACCATTCCCAAATGATCCATTACCAAAGATATGCTTACCTGCTTCTTGCCATGAGGTACCTGCTTTAATATTATTTAAAGCTTGAATAGTTCCACCACCATAACCGCGATCTAAATTAAAGTTATCGATAAACCTATTTGCCATATCTTCTCCATCAAACCCACCAACACTAGCCAAAGATTCTGCTACACCGATCATCATTTCTGTATCATCAGTATAAGTTCCAGAACCTAACCTTGCTTCTAACATGTGATCAATCTGCCCATAATCAGCTTTAATACGTTCTAAGCTATAACCTTCCACCGCCATACCTAAAGCATCACCGACAAAAGTACCAACTAATGCGCCAATAAACTTTTCTTTTAGCAATTTTTTTTGCAAAATTATCTGCTCCCTTCTCATATTCTAAAGAGCAAAATCATCGATATATTCAATTATTTCTACAGTTATCTCTTGTAATTCATCTGATTTAATCGTCAGAGAAAAATCTCCCCATTGCTCCTGCGAGTATTTATACATTGGATCATAGTATTCGGTTAAGAGAATTCTAATTACCTCTTTTAACTGCTCTTCTTTAGCATAATTAACTAACTCTTTATATCCATTTTTCCCGATTCTCTTTATTATATATTTTTTAATAGAATCTAAAGATTCTAATATTTTATTTATAAATTCTTGAGGTTGACTATTATAACTTGCTACATACTCATTATGAAGTCGATTAACTCTTCTTTCTAATGAACTCCTAACTAATATATGCTCTCCCACATCCATTGCTTCTAATAGGAAATCTGGTAGCACTGACATTCCAACTCGTTTACTTTCAGCCTCAATCGCAATTAATTCTTCATTCTTTAATTCATCTAATTTTTCCCACAACAATGAATCAAAATATTTCTGATTAGTTGGTTCTCCTAAACCAATATCACCAAATGCTGAACCACGATGATTAGCTAGTCCCTCTAAGTCAATGACTGGTACTCCTTCTTTCTTTAATTCTTTAAGTATATCTGTCTTACCAACTCCAGTATAGCCATGAATAACCAATAGTTTACTCTTAAAATTATAGTTTTCTAACTGATTTAAAATATAATGACGATAATTCTTATAGCCACCTTCTAATTTATATAACTTCATTCCTAGTAATTCGCTAACTACACCGACACTTTCGCTCCTAAGTCCTCCTCTAGCACAAAAAAGAACTACATATTTATATTCTTTAGCTAATTTTTTAATCTGCTTTACTAATTTAGGCAATTTAGGAGCTATTAACTCTACTCCTAACATCTTAGCTGCTGCTGGACTCTGCTGAGTATATACTTTTCCAATTTGAGATCTTTCTTGATTATTATAAGCCGGAATATTGACTGCTCCTGGGATTGTAGACTCTTCAAACTCCCCCGGCGATCTAACATCAACATAGACTACAGATTCTTTATTTAAAGTCTCTTGATAGGTTATTAGTTCCATAATATTATGCTCCTATACTATATTTATTTCTTCTTTCTTTCAGTCTTTCGTTAAAAATTATATAATTCCTTCTTTTAAATAACCCTTTTGTGCTTTAATCATAAATATATTATTTAATAACCTACCCAATAATAGTTTTATTATGCAAAGACTAACTTTTGACCAATAATATTATTCCCCTCTAGTTCCCCTTCATTCAACACCTGTTCTTTGTGCTCATTAATAACTATCTTTCCTTGCTTTAAAATAGTTATATATTCTGCTAATTTCTCAATTTGATATAAATCATGAGTTATTAATAGAATTGTTACTCCTTTTGCTACTAATTTAGTAAAAAGTTCATTAAAAAATTGATTACTTTTATAATCAAGATTAGTAGTAGGTTCATCTATAAAAAGAATTTCTGGTTCAGTAATCAGTGCTCTAGCAATAGAAACTTTTTGTTTTTCTCCTCCGGATAATTGCTTGCTGTTTTTATCTAATAAATGGCTAATCTTTAATTCTTTTGCTAATTCTGCAACCTTGTTCTTAATGCAATTTTTAGACTTTTTTCTTAATTTTAGTGGTAAACCAATATTATCAGCTACTGATTTATTGTACAGATAAGGCTCTTGCCAGATAACAGAGAATTTTCTTCTCAAATTTAATAGTTCCGATTCTTGCTTATTAATCTCTTTGCCGCAATAACTTAATTGTCCATTATAATCTTTATCTACTAGACTTAAAATCCTTAATAAAGTTGTCTTCCCACTACCATTAGCACCTAAAAGAAAATTAAAAGCATTTTGATAAAGGTTAAATTGTTCAATATCTAATACTTTCTCTTGACCATAATATTTGGTTACATTTTCTGCTTTTAAAATTATTTCTTTCTTTTTCATTCTTTATCACCTGTCTGTAAATAATAAATTAAAAAGTTAACTATGAATGAAATCGATAATAAGATTAACCCTAAGGCTATCCCAAAGCTAAAGCGACCTTTATTAGTTTCTAAAGCAATTGCTGTAGTAATCGTTCTCGTTACTCGTCTAATATTACCACCTAACATCATGGAAACTCCTACTTCACCTATAACTCTCCCATAACCAGCAACAACTGCTCCCATAATTCCATACCTTGCTTCAGAGATGAGCAACCGGAACCTCTGAGTTCCGGTTGCTCCTAAAGATATGGCTGTGTCATATATTCTATCATCTATTTCATGAATAGCATTTCTTACTAAAGCTACTATAATCGGTAGGATTAAGATAACCTGTCCTAAAATAATCCCTTTCCCAGTAAATAAAAGCTCCAGTTGCCCTAAAGGCCCCCGGTATGAAATTAAAGAATATACAGCTAAACCAACTACTACTGTTGGTAGACTTAATAAAGTATTCAATATAGTGTCAAATAAATACTTACCTTTGAAGTCTATCTTGCTAACTGCTATTCCACCTGGTATCCCAATAATAGAAGCTAATAAAGTAGAAATAGTTGATAATTTAACTGAAGTCCATACTATCTCTACCACTTCTGGATCTAACTGAATTATTAGCGCTATTGCTTGTTTAATTCCTCCCCATATATATCCCATATCTTTTCTCCTCCTAAATTACTCTAAACTACTCTAAATTACCTGGTTTAATAGCTAACGGTTTAAATAATTTTTTACCGTATTTAGTATAATCATTTATAATACCCTGTCCTTGCTGAGAAGTAATATAACCTACTAAGGACATAGCTAACTGGTAATTAACATGTGAATAAAGTGCTGGGTTAACTGGAATAATTCCATAAGGGTTATATAATAATGGATCTCCTTCTGTTACTATTGCCAAATCAATCTTTCCTTTATAAGCTAAATATGTTCCTCTGTCTGCTAAAATATAAGCTTGCTTTTCATTAGCGACATTTATACTCGCTCCCATTCCTTGACCAGTTTCAAGATACCAACTATCATCTGGTTTAATTCCTGCTTTCTTCCAGATAGACAATTCTTTCTTATTTGTACCAGAGTCATCACCTCGTGAAACAAATTCACTATTGCTTTCTGCTATCTTTTGAAAAGCCTTAGTCACATCTTGCATCCCTTTAATCCCCGCTGGATCAGACTTAGGTCCTAAAATAATGAAATCATTATACATTACACTACGCCGATTAACACCATATCCTTCATTAACAAACTTATCTTCTGCTTTTCGAGCATGAACCAATATAACATCTGCATCACCATTCTCAGCTAATCTAATTGCCTTACCTGTACCTACAGATACTACATCTACTCTAACCCCGAACTTTTCTTCAAAAGGTGGCAACAATTCGTTTAATAAGCCTGAATTTTCAGTACTCGTTGTTGTTGCCAAGATTAATCTGTCACCACTTTTAGCCTCTACTACTACAAAAGAAAAACTACTAACTAATACAGTTAAAACTAATACCAATATTAACTTCTTCTTATTATTCATAAAATTCATTATTTTAACCTCCTATTTTTCGCAATGTCTTATTAGACATAACGACATTAAATTAAATAATATAAATTGGGACTTAGTATCAAAACATAAAAAATTAAAGTTCCCCTGTGAAATTTTCATCAAATATTTCCTTAGCATGTTTGTTAACTAAATTCTCATAGTCTTTATATCTTTCTATGATTCCTTTAGCTTTAGAAGTTAATTGGGTCCCCCCTCCGCTACTTCCACCAACCTTTGTCTCTACTAATTTAATACCTAATCTTTCTTCACTAGCTTTAATCTTCCCCCAAGCTGCTCGATAAGACATATTTAAATCTTGAGCTGCCTTATTGATTGAGCCTAAACGATCAATACTCTCTAATAGACATAGTCGTCCCGCTCCAAAGACTACTTCACCATCTACCTCTAGCCACATCTTTATCTTAGGCTCCAAACTATTTTATCACCTCCTAGTAACAGAAACGTTATGTCTTCTATGACATAGTTTCCATTAACTATATTTCAAGACATAAAAGGAAATTCCTGCTTAATAATGAATTTTTTCGCTTAGTTTTATCCCATATTAAAAGTCTAGTCATTAATGACTAGACTTTTAATTAACTTAAACTATTGATTTTTTAATTTCTGCTAACTTATCCCTAGCTTTAATTAAATTATTATCATATTCTAAAGCTCGTTCATATTCGTTCTTAGCTTTTTGTAATATATTCCATTCAGTATCTACTTGATTCCCTTTTATATGTAGAGATTCATTTAATTCTCCTCGAACAAAATGATAAATAGCATTTAAACGGCGGGCTAAATACTTATCTTCCCTTAAATCTTTATTTAAATTATTATTAAATATAATAGCAACTTGCATCAATGCCTTCTGAATTTCAGAAACATCATTATTATTAATCTCAGATAGATTCTGAATTTGATCAGAAATATTATGTAGTTTCTTATAAACTTTATTGAATAGCTCCCATGAATAATCTGGATTTAACTGAAAACGTTCTTTCACCTTTATGTAAATCTCATTTTCAGCTGCAAGATAAATAAACTCTAAAATATCATCACCTTCAGCAATAATTTCATAAGCCTGATCAAAATCCTGCCCTTCTTTTTCTACCTTTAATAAATTAATGATGCGTTCTAGTGTAGAATGTAGCGATTTCATCTTTAACCTGATTTGTTGGTCTTCAGGCAATAGATCAATTAAAAGATTTTTAGTAAAATTAAGCTTGTTCAAATAATCACATCGCAAGCTTTCCTTACTTAAATCTAAAGCATTTTTACAGCCCACGCTTTTTCCTCCTCAAATTTAATATTCTACTAAAAATTGCTATTCTCTTCTGCTAGCTATTACTATTCTACACTAAATTAAAGACTCCTGCTTTTTCAACATAAAATTATAAATTAAGAGTAAACATCCCTGGCAATCTTTCTTTAAAACGGCGGTCATCACTTATAATTTCTGATATAGGTGGTAATGGTAATATTCTAAAGTCATTATTATCTTCATTATCTAAAGTTTTAATTAGTATCTGTTCTAATATCCTCGCACTACTCATAATTCCTCGTTGTTCTTTTAAAACTTGAAATGCTAACTCACGTACTTTCTTATCGAAATTATCTCTTCTATCTTTTAATTCTGATACTACTTCATCCCACTTATATATTTTATATTCTAAATTATCAATATCTAAAATCTCAATTACTAGTTTGTCATTAGGTTCTATCTCTTCTATCTCATAAAGGTCTTCTACCATAAAAGTCTGTGTGTTTTTACGAATGATTTTGTGTTCACGATTTTGTATCTTAAACTTTGCTTCGCTCTTTTTAATATAACCAGGAAAATAGATTTCATGATCATAGTCTACTCGTAAAACACCCCTCTCATACTCCAAAGGACTTAAAACGTAAATAAAACTCAATCCATTTAATAACCATTCTGTCAATCCCCAATAACCATCACCCATCCTAATAAACGGTTCTTGTGCATAAATGCAAGACTGAACCGAACCAGAATTCTTAACCTGCTTCACATTACTAATTTCATCAAATATTTCTTTATAATGTAAAGGATTTTGGTTCTGTTTAAGAATAGTATAAGCCATGTCCGAAATCGTCATTACTTCTGTTAAATCATATGCCTCAGACATCATTGCACCTCCAACATATTTAAAAGTTATTGTCTACATATTTACTTCTCGCTTAAGAAGTAAATCACCTTCATTATTTTGTTTTAAATAGAATTTTTTAGAAATAACAAGCATAAAAAAATGGATAGAAGTAAAATAATCTACCCATTTGAAAAATTATTATATGCTTTTATGCAGTAATCGACTCCAGAAATCACTGTAAACGGTATAGCTAATACAGTAGCATACTGGAATAATCGCCATTTAATTATATAAGCAAAAGCCGTAACGTAAAGAAAAAAAGTAGCGTATTTACCAAACTTACTAGGACTAATTATGTCTGCTTTGTTTAAATAAACTAAAATAGCACCAAACAAGATAATAAATTCCCTAGTAATTACTACAATTAAAATCCAAATTGGAATTAATTGATTAACAGCCAAGGCAATAAAAACCGCAATCATTGTTAATTTATCAGCTAAAGGGTCCAGCAATCTCCCTAATTCAGAAACTTGATTATAAGTCCTAGCTATGTAACCATCAAAAAGATCAGTTAATCCCGATAAGAAAAATATAATTCCGGCAATCAATAGATGATACTTAAACTGCACAAAAAAAGCAAATAAAAATATAGGGATAAATAAAATTCTGCTGAAGGTTAAGCGGTTAGCTATATTCATTTGTAATTCCTCCTACTTCTACTCCCCTAACCAATTTATATTTATTCTATTTAGAAATTATACTTTATGAAAATATTTCCTATTTATAGGAAGGTTAGTATTTAATTGCAAAACGAATATAGTCACCAGTATAATCAATCCATTCTAAATTGACATCTTCAATCTCTGCTCGTGCTGGACCATCTTCTAAATATTCTACTAATTCTTCTAACGAACCCTTCTCTCCTTCAGCAACTACCTCAACTTCATTTCCACCTAGATTTCTAATATAACCTGTAATTCCTAACTGGGTCGCTTTTTGATGAGTAAAAGTTCGATACCCAACTCCTTGTACTCTTCCTTCAATTGTAACTCTAACAGCACTTTCCTCTGACATATTTAACTACCACCTTTCTAATAATCAACAATACTTACAAAATTAACGCACCTAGAATTATTATTCCCATTAAGCACAATATTAATTACTATAATTAATATTAACTTTGCTTCCTTTAGTTAAACTTCTATAAAATCAATCTTTTTCCTGCTTATTTTACAAAAAATATAATTTAGTCGAGAATGGATAGTTAAATAAAA
This sequence comes from Candidatus Frackibacter sp. WG13, assembly GCF_900114655.1. Lineage (GTDB taxonomy): Bacteria > Bacillota > Halanaerobiia > Halobacteroidales > Acetohalobiaceae > Frackibacter. The sequence continues at coordinate 40,488 of NZ_FOTT01000017.1, read as the reverse complement.
TTTATAATTACCTAATATAATAGAAAGACTCTACTAATAAATTTAGTAGAGTCTTAATTTAATACTATTTTTTCTTCGTTAATCGGTTCTTGAACTAAGTCTTGATAAATCTTATAGCTCATCTTAGCTAATTCATGTTTTTCGTTAGTTAATGCTTTGTAGTAGATTTCTTTTATTTTAAGCTCAATAAATAACTGACATCTCCGGTCATCGGCCTGATTATACAATTCCTTTAGCTCTTCAAGAATAGAGATTATTTCATTAAATATTCCTCGTTCCTTCACTCCTATACCACCTTTTCTCAATTATTTCATTTCACTACACATACATTATACCACATATTACATAATTTGTAAATGAAAAAATTCACATTATTTAAGTGCTAAATTACCATTCTTTAGATATTCCTCAATTTATAAATCCCAAATAGAACTGGGGGCAATATCAATAAATAAACTACTCCAAAATAATTGACTATATCACTAAATTTAAAGACTTGAATAATATTTTGTGGAATTAATCCTATAAAATAAGGTGGAATAATAGCTAACGGAATTAAAAACTTAGGTTCTCTAAAATTTAAAAAACTTGCTAAACCTAAACCGGCTCCCGCATAAACAATAATCATCGTTGTAGTGAAACCAGCAACTAGCCATCCCGCCAAAAAAGCAGCGATTATTCGTTCAAAGAATGGTAACTGAATCTCCCGAATTAATGTTAAGGTCGGGAAAACAAACATTTGTGTACCTTCTGCTCCAAAATGGGCTATAGATAGTAAAACAACTACAGAATAAGTTAAAATTATAAATATTAAAGCTAAAGTTACAACTTTAAAACTTTTAGCCTGCGTTTCTTTATTTAAATACGGAAAAATAATATAAAGTGATTCAATTCCTAAGAAGGCAAAAAATCCTGGTCCTAATAGTGCCTCTTTAAATAATCCTGTAATTGGTATATCAGTTAATACCGGCTGTAATTGACCATAATCTATATGTGGATTTGTCGTTACCGCTGCTAATAAGACCAAAAGAACTATGATTGCTACTGGAGTTAAGATTTGATTCAATCTAGCAATTGGCTCTATACCATGTCTAGCAATATATAACAACAAGCTTAGCATAGTAATATATACTACCTCAGTAGGAGTCTTATTAAGTAATAAAGGTTGAATTCCTAAAGAAAAAATTGGTAATATTGTGCTAGTCAATAATAAAAAATAGAATAGTAAGCCAAGAGATAATAACTTACCCAAGAACTTCCCCACAATCTTTTCGCTATATTCAATAAAGTTCTGTTTTGGAAATGCTTGGCCTAATTTAATTATAAAATAAGAATCTATAATAACAACTACACCACCGATTAATGGTAGAACCCAACCATTCTGCATTGCTGCTTTAGCAGCAGGTCTAGGTAAACTTACAACCCCTACTCCAATCACTACTCCTACAATGAGCATAAATAATTGATAGCTACTTATTTTATCATTAGGTTCTAGCATAACTCCTCCTATAATCTGACTTTTACTTATTATTTCCAAGTTTAAAAGTTCTATTCAGGAAGGAGATATTAGACTTTTTACTTAATAAACCCGTTATTTTCGCCAAAACCCTGATAACATAAAGACTAATACTGTATAAATTTCTAACCGTCCTAGTAACATACAAAACGACAACAGCAATTTACCTGTTATTGGTAAAGGTACATAAGTCTTTAAAGGCCCAATCAAGCCTAGTCCTGGTCCAATATTACCAAGAGTAGCTGCCACTGCCGAAATCGAACTAACTATATCTATACCAAATGAAGTCAAAGTAATAGCTGCTACTACAAAGACTATAATATATAGAAAGAAGAAACCTAAAATGCTAGTTGATACTTCCTCAGAAACGGCTCGATTTCCTATCTTTAAGGAAGTTACTGCCCGCGGATGAATTAATTTATATAGTTCTTGAAACCCTTTCTTCATTAAGGCATAGATTCTTATCACCTTAATACCACCTGCTGTTGACCCAGCCGAGCCACCAATGAACATTAATACTAATAAGATACCTCTTGAAAAAGGCGGCCAAATATCATAATTTACTGTAGCAAAACCGGCAGTACTAATAATAGACAGAGTCTGAAAAGCAGCATAACGTATTGACTCTACTATCGTCTTATAAACCTGCAATCGTAAATTAATAGTGATTAAAATAATTGCTGTTGTTACCAAGAAGACATAGAATCTAAATTCTTTATTATTAAATAAAGCCTTAATATTTCCTCTCAAAACCTGATAATGAAGTGTAAAGTTAGTTCCTGCTAAGAACATAAAGAAGACCATAATACCATCAATAATCAAGCTATCATAAGCCCTAACACTCAAAGTTCGAGATGAGAAACCACCGGTTGAAACTGTACCAAAGGAATGAATAACTGCTTCAAATAAAGGTACATCATTTACAAACAGGAGAATAATTTGTGATACTGTTAGTAATAAATAGATCACCCATAAAGTCTTAGCGGTCTCCTTGATTCGAGGTCTTAGTCGATCATGAACTGGTCCTGGTACTTCAGCCTTAAATAACTGCATAGACCCAGCTAATTCTGGTAAAATAGCAATTGACATTACAATAATCCCCATTCCACCTAACCAATGACTGAGACTCCGCCAAAATAGGATGCTATGTGATAAGCTCTCTAAAGACATGATTACCGTGGCTCCAGTGGTAGTAAAACCACTTACACTTTCGAAAAAAGCATCAATAAAATTATCAAAAACTCCAGATAGCATAAAAGGAATTGATCCAAAGATTGAGATTAAGATCCAACCTAAAGTTACAATTGCAAATCCTTCACGGTGTCTAATCTCTTGTTGCGAAAAAGAAAAACGTTGCATTATCTTGCCTATACTCACAGTCAAGCCCATAGAAACTAAGAAGGATACGGCGTCCATTTCACGATAATATAAAGCTACTAATAAAGGTAAGAACATAGACAGACCAACAAATATCAGTAATTTCCCTAACATATTAAAGACAATCTTAAGTCTCATCTAATTCGCTCCTTAATAATTACCAAACAGATCTCGTTGTAGATCGCTCTTAGCTGATAGAGTAAAGATTAATAATTGATCATCTTCTTTAAATTCTAAATCCCCATCTGGAATAATTAATTCTTTGCCACGAATCACTATACCGATAATTAAATCAGAAGAGTTATTTAAGTCTTTTATTTCCATTCCTTTTCTAGCAAACTTTTTCGGTACATCTACGCGTACTAGACGCATCTGACCATTTAAGATGCTTTCAGATTCTACTTGTCCCTGATGTAAAAAGTCTAAAATTCTTTCTAGAACTAAGACCTGAGGACTAAGAATTGTATCGACATTAACAATTTCACTAAAATAACTATATTCTAAGCTATTAACGATAGCAATAACCTTCTTACTACCTAATTTTTTTGCTGCTAAGCCACTTAAAAGATTGGCTTCATCTTTATCCCCAGCTGCTACAAAGATATCGGCTTGGTCTATTCCTTCTTCTTTTAATAAATCTATATTAGTCGGCTTACCATGTAGGATTAAGATATCTGAAAGATCTTCTACCAACTCTTCACACCTAGCTTCATCTTCTTCAATTAGACTTAAAATAGCTTGATTCCGCTTAAAAACTTTTGCTAACTGATAATTAATATTACTTCCGCCAGCTAAGACTATCTTCTCTTTATTATTCTGTGATTTACTAAGTAACTGACCTAACTTAGCTCTAAATACTTTTTTACCCAAGATATAAACTGTATCTCCTGGGTAAATTTTATGCTCGCCATGGGGAATGAATAAACGATTTCTTCTTAAAAGAGAGATGATTATTGTTTGTGGTGGAAGGTCTATCTGAGCTATATGATTGAAAGCGAAAGGACTACGATGAGAAATCATCACTTCTGAAAGTTGAACTCTTCCGTCAACAAAGCTTTCAATCTCTGTCTTCATGGTTGGTCTAATTAAATCTTTAATCTGCTCTACTACTATTTGACAAGGATTAACTATTAAATCAATCCCTAAATTTTCACTAAATACAGAGTTGCTCTTATTTAAAGCATGATAGTCATTAATCTTGGCTACAATCTCATCCACTCCTAATTTATTGGCATAAATAGAAGTTAAAATATTCTTTTCATCATTATTAGATACTGCTATCATTAACTTAGTTTTAGATATCCCAGCTTGTTTAAGGGTCGCTATATCTACTCCACTGCCTGCTAAAGCCATTACATCTACTTTTTCTTGAGCTTGCCTTAACACTCTATCATCTTCATCAATAATTACTACATCGCGGCCTAACTTCGTTAATTGATCTGCTAGTTGCAACCCAATTTGATTACCACCATAAATAATTGCTTGATAGGCCGGTGATGAGGTTAAATTATCTTTAATTTTTTTAAACTTTGATACCATAGAACTCATATTACCTGCTCCTTTAAATTTATCCTACTAACAATCTATGTAATAAAGAAGCAAATAATAACCAAAATATTTAGCTAACCGCTATCTCTCCCTTTTCCATCTTATCTTTCATAGCTTCTAACATTGATTTACTGTTAGCTTCTACTTTCTTTTTCAAAATAGGATTTAATATGGGTGCTAACATAGGGATACCAAATTCAAAATCAACAGTTAAAGTTACTTTCGTCTTTTTAGCTTCCTTTACAAATCTCCATTCACCAGTGAACTTTTTAAGATCTCCTTCAATCTGTTCATAATGAATTTTTTTCTTTTGCTGATTAAATGTATCTCTTTCTTTCCATGCTAATTTTCTTCCATCAATATCAGTTACCCAAGCAGTGATTGTTTGGTTATTTTCTCTCTTAATCACATCTACACTAACTACATCCTTCATAAATTGTGGGTAACTTTCCATATCCTTAGCTAATTCATAAATCTCATCTGGATCTCCATTGATTATAATCGAACTTTCTACATAAGGCATCTTTATATCCTCCTAACTTATACTTGCTTCCATAGAGTTGAGATTAGCTACCGCTGCTAAAGCATCGTCAAAGATATCTATTACTTCTCTTATGTCAGATTCACTAATAATGAGTGGTGGTTCAACCCTAATTACTTTTGGTTGGTTTAAGGTGTATGCAGCTAAAAGGCGTCGATTCGTTAATTCAGAAATTAACATGCCACCCAAACCTTCATTCATTAACTCTATACCGATCATTAAGCCCTTCCCTCTGACTTCTTTAATTAGTTCTGGATATTTATCTCTTAACTCTTTAAGCTTACCAATCAGTAATTCACCAACCTCTTTAGCTCTAGATGCTAAATTATCACGTTGTAGAATTTCTAATGCTTTCTTACCAGCAACCGCTGCTAAAGGATTGCCACCAAAAGTAGATGTATGTACTAATGGTGATTCAATAAATGGCTCCCAAATATGTGGTCTTGCAATTAAAGCTCCTACCGGCATTACTCCCCCACCTAATGACTTAGCTAAAGTCATTATATCAGGCACTACCTCTTCTGCTTCTACTGCAAAGTTAGTTCCGGTTCTTCCTAGTCCGGTTTGAACCTCATCAACGATCATAACAATATCTTTTTGATTACAGATTTCTCTAACTCCTTTTAAGTATCCGGATGGAGGTAGAACGATTCCTCCTTCCCCTTGTAAAGGTTCCAAAATTATTGCCGCCGTTCGAGGAGTAATTGCTTTAAGAAAAGATTTCAAATCGCCAAAAGGAATATGTTTAAATTCTGGTATTAATGGACCGAATGGTTCTTTATACTGTTCTCTCCCAGTAGCACTTAAAGCCCCCATACTCTTACCATGAAAAGAATTAACTGTTGAAATTATCTCATTCTCTCCAGTATATAACCTTGCTAATTTTAATGCTCCTTCTACTGCTTCTGTACCACTATTACATACGAATGAATATTGCAGGTCACCTGGTGTTACTTCAGTTAATTCAGATGCAAAATCAGCTAACTGATGATTAAAGAGAATCTTACTAGAAAGTGACATCCTATCTAGTTGATCTTTAACCACATCTACTATCTCCCTTGGGCTATGACCAAAGTTAAGGCTTCCATAACCACCTAAACAATCAATATACTCGCGCCCTTTCGCATCTTTAATCCTCATTCCCTCAGCTCTGACTTCAATACTATCTAATCCCATAAATCTAAAGAGTCTAGCTAATGCTGGATTGATACTTTCCTCATAAAGCTTAATAGTCTCTTCTGCTTGGTTCATAATTTTCCCCTCCCTCATCTTAACTTAGCCTTGACCTAAACTTTTAACTCCCCGCATTACTATTATCTTAATTTTATGTAAATATTATACTTATGATACGTTTTTATTGCATATAACTATTCATTTCCTTGATAATAATCATAATACTCATCTAAGACTTCAATTATCGCTTGACCAATGATTAAGTAGTCTTGATCATTTAAATTGGCTAATGAAACACGCAATGTCCACTCAGGGCCTGAAAATCCTGCTCCTGGTAAACATAAAATTGCTTTTTCTGCTGCTAATTTAATAAGAAAGTCAAGAGCTAAAAAGTTTTCTGTTAAGTAATTAGCAAATTCTTCATTATATCGTTCTTTAGCTAATATAGCGATATTAATTAAAGCATAATAATGAGTCTTATTAGAGCCTTTTAAATAAGAATAATCTTCGGGAAAACTAGCATACAAATTTTTGATACGTCGCTCTAATGTCTCAGTAACTAAACTCTTATATACTCTCTCTTTATCGATTAAATTAAATAATGAGAAGATACACATAATAGCTTGTTGTGGTCCAGAGAGTCCTCCGGTATGAGCAAGGGCTACTTCACGACTATCCATCTCTAATCGATCTATGAACTTTATCTTTTCTGGTTCAGGAGTGATGATGCCATAGCGTTCGTTTAACTCTTCTTTTACATCATTAGGTAGTTCACTGATTAAACGATCAATTACATTATCTTTATTAAGCATAATTACCCCCAAACGCCACCCTGTTACTCCAAAATACTTCGAATAAGAGTATATACATAATGTATTTTCAGGGATAGCATCAATTAATGAATAAAAATTATCGACAAAAGTAGCATAAACTGTGTCAGTTAAGATAATTAAGTCTTGTCTTTGATCTCTAACTAACTTTGCAATCTTTTCAATAGTATTACTAGATATAGCTACTGAAGTGGGGTTAGTAGGATTGACTAAATATAGCACTTTAATCCTTTCGTCTTCTAATTTTTTAAGCTCTTCACTCGGAATCTGCCATTCTAATGCTTCAGACTGCTTAATTTCGATATTGACTAGGTCGTAATCGTTTAAACTAGGGATCTCTAAGTAAGGAGCAAAGATAGGGGTAACAGTAGCAATTCGATCATCTGCTTTAAGAAGATGATTTCTTCTTAATGACTTAAAGGAGTAGACCATTGCCTCGGTTGCTCCTTCAGTTGCAAAAATATCGAATTTATCTTTTGATTTATCATCTGCTATAAGGATATCATCAAGATAGGTTCTTACTATTTCACCTGTATTAGGATAGATTCTGGGTGGGTCTGGATAAAAATCACCTAAAGCAGCATCGACTAATTCAAAAACAAATTCATCTACATCTAACCCAATCTCTTCTTCTGCATAATCAATCGCTTCCTTTAAAAAGAAAGTTTCTTTACTTCGATCAGCAGCCAGATAAGCTTTAAATTTTCTAGCGATATCCCTTCTTTCTGGTCTCCAGCCTAAATCTTGACCATTAGCTGCCAATTCAGTAGCAAATAACATAAGTTTGGCAAAAGCTTTTCGTCCTATTATATTAAGAAAGTTTGGATTTCCTCGCCCAGCATTTAAGACTCTACAATCTTTACCTTGTGCCTTCAATCTTTCACAGCCATCTTGTGCTATCTTCCTTAAGATATTTGTCACCTCAAAAGGACTTAAATTCATATATCTTATTTCATCTTCATAAGTTAGCCCTGAAGCTAAGACATCTTTAGTTTCCATTATTATGCCTCCTAATTATATAGAATTAGATTTATTATTTCTCTTTTAGTTATTTATGCAAACTTTAGAATTATGCGAAAACCTCAATTCTGAAGCTATTTTTACTTTTAAATCAATCTTATTATACCCATAAAGAATAAAAAAATAATAGCTCTCATATCTCTGAAAGAATAATCAAAGAGATATGAGAGCTATTAAAAAATAAACGAGCATATTAAATTTAATTACTTATTATTGCAAATTTGATTCATTTGTTCTTAATCTAGCTAAGACACCTACAAAGATTATTCCAGCAGAAATTGCACCTGCAATTAATAGAGTCTCAATTCCAGTTTCTATGACTGCTTGGTAATCTTTTTTGACTAAATTTAACATAGTAAAATAAGCCTGACTACCGGGAACTAGGGGAATGATTCCAGCTACTATAAATAAAGTAGCTGGTTCTTTTAATAATCTAGCACTAATTTCAGCAACAGTGGTAATAACCACTACTCCTAAAAAACTAGCAAAGATTTGATTATTTGTATAGTTTAATGCTAAGTTATAACCGCCCCAGCCTAATAATCCTGCTAGGCCACTATTAAATAGAGTCCGTTTAGGCAATTTAAAGATAACCCCAAAACAGATTGTAGCTAAAAATACTGCTAAACTATCAAGTATCATCTATTCTCACCTCATTTAAATTAAAATTGTTACTCCTAAGATTGAAGCTACGCCTAAGGCAATTGCTAAAGCTGTAAGTAAAGCATTCATTCCTCTAACAATTCCTGATAAAGAATCTCCAGCAATGATATCACGGGCAGCATTAGTAACTGCTACTCCTGGTACTAATAGAATAACAATTCCTAAGATAATAGAATTAGCATCTAGCTCTGGAAATAAAAATTTAGTACTAACACCTACTACCGCTGCTATAATACCACCTACAACTTCGGCCATAAATTTATTAATATTGCTATGTCGCATCCAAAACTGTAGCAATAAAGCTCCTAAAAATGTAGGAAGTAACTCCCACCCTACACCAGCTACTATGTAAGCGAAAGTTAGACTACCAATGCCTCCAGCTAAATAAAATGTAAGACTTGAATAACTACTTTTAGTTTCATTAATTGCTTCTAATTTCAACCAAGCCTGATCTAAGTTAATTTTTTTAGCTGTAATCTGTCTTGAAAGATCATTTATTAAAGATACTTTTTGTAAATTTGTAGTCTGATACTTAATCCGTTTGATTCTTGTCCAAGAGTTACCCTCTTTATCTTCCAAAGAGATGAAGATTCCAGTGGGCAAGGCAAAAACTTCGGTTTTAACAAATTCATATGCCTCACCTATCTTTCTAACTGTTTCCTCAACCCGATAGGTTTCAGCTCCATTCTTTAATAATATTTCTCCAATCAAAGTAACTAAAAGCAAAATCTTCTGTTGGGCCATTTGATTACTTCCTCCTTTCTTAATTATGTCATTAAAACCAGCAATCATTATATCACATAATAGTAGAATTATAAACCAAATAAAAGGTTATACTATGAAAAATGTAAGGAGGGAAGTAAAATGGTTGATAAAAAAGTAAATCATGACCCAGAACGCGAAATGGGTTCACCACCGCCACAGAGTATGCCTGCTTTATTTGGATGGATGACAATTGATTATCAAAGTGAAAGGGCTAAAGAATTAGTAGAAATCAGCAAATCTCTATCTCCTGCTAAAGGTAAAGATACAGATTCATAAAAATGAATTAATACTAAGGGTCAATTGACCCTTAGTATTAATTCATTTCTTCACTAATATCAACCTTATCTTTACCTAACTCATCATCATAAAGGTCAATGTACAGTTTTTGCTTACTAGGGTCATAGGAAGCCATGAATACATCTTGAATATCATCAACTCCGTGGCTTTGTAACTGTTCTTTTATCCAAACGCGATTTAAGTTATGTTGTTTAAGGTTAGGAGTTAATAATTTTCCTTCAATAATAATTGTCGCCGGAATCGCTTCGGGAGCAAAACTCAGTCCCATATCTTGGGGAGTAAGAGATCTATATTCTGGCTTAGGCATTACACTTAAGCTGCCATCGGTTTCTAGAATAGCATATTCAACTTGGTCTACATCAAAAAGATTATTTTTTCGTAATTGAGCAGCTAGTTCTTTTAAGTTAAAACGTGCTTTTTTCATATTATCCTCTAATATTTTACCATTATGAACTAAGACTAATGGTTCACCTTCAATCACCTTACGAGCTTTACGACTTTTAATCGTAATCCATTCCATCAGGAAGGTTAATAAAGCAAAAAGAAATAGACCGATTAAATGCTGCCAAGTACGTTGGGATAAATCTGTAGCTAAGACTGCTGCAATAGACCCAAACGTAATACCATTAACATAATCGTGAAAACTTAATTGGGCAATCTGCTGTTTACCTAAGAGTCTAGTGAAGAATAGGATAGAAAAGAAGGCCAAAAATGTCTGAATAGTTACTTCAATAACTGCAGTTATAGTCATGGTCCCTCTCATTTCAATCTTCTTTAGCTGTATGATTATTCTTCGCTAAAAAAGTAAATACTATTATTAAAGGAGATGAAAAGATATGAGTCTATCCTTGCAAAGTATCTTAACTATCTTATTTATAGTTATTGGCTTTGTCATTCTGTATATTTTATCTAAAAAAGAATTAATCTAAGAACTCTGCTTTATTAAAACTAACTCGTTGTGTTGGGTAACATAAAAAGTTAATAGGAGACTCCATATATAGAAAGCCTCCTATTAACAAAGATTATTCAATTATCCTTAATATAGACTTAATTAATAATTTTCGTCTCGTAATTGAAAATATTTCTTAGGATGAGCACAAGCTGGACACTTATCAACAGCTTCTTTACCCTCATAAACATAACCGCAGTTGCCACATTTCCATGTTACCTCTTCTTCTCGTTCAAATACTTTACCTTCTTTGATATTATTAAGTAAAGTTAAGAATCTTTCTTCATGGGCTTCCTCTGCTTGAGCAATACTTCTAAATACCTCAGCAACCTCTTCAAAACCTTCATCTTCAGCTACTTCAGCAAATTCAGGATACATTTCAGTATATTCATGGTTTTCTCCACCAGCAGATGCTTCTAAGTTCTCTGCTGTAGTACCGATTACTCCTGCTGGAAAAGAAGCAGTTACTTCTACCTCGCCACCTTCTAAAAACTTAAATAGTCTTTTAGCATGTTCTTTTTCGTTTCTAGCAGTTTCTTTGAAGATATCAGCAATCTGTACATAGCCCTCTTTTTTAGCTTTAGAAGCAAAATAATCATATCTATTTCTAGCTTGAGACTCACCAGCAAAAGCTTTTAATAAGTTCTTTTCAGTTTCTGTTCCTTTTAATTTTGACATAAATATCACCTCTTAAAATTTATTTTAAACTCAATAATATTATACTTTCCAAAGACCATGCACGTTACAAAACTCTCTAACCTCTACTACTTCCGACTTATCAATATTAAATTTGGCTATCGGTTTCTGACCTGCTTCCAATTCTGTTCTCAACACTTTATCTTCAGTCAGTACTTCAATAAACCTAATTAAATGGTCCTCTTCCATTGGATGCAATGTGCTTCCTACTGTAACCTCAATGCCACTATTAACTTCTTTAACAATAGGAACATGTTTTTCATTAGCAGCATCTTCTGTTTGAGCCTCTAATTTCTCCATATCTTGTCCACAACAGACTAAGGCTGGTGCTCCTGCCTGTAATAATTCTACTACATTACCACAAACATTACATTTGAAAATTTCTCTTATTTGCATATGTGACCGCCTCCTTTTTACTCTTCTTTATCAAATTGATCCTTACCAACATGACAAAGCGGACAAACCCAATCCTCAGGTAAATCTTCAAAAGCTGTTCCTGGTTCTACTCCTGCGTCTGCATCACCCTCTGCAGGGTCATAGACATAATCACAAACTACACAACGATACTTATCCATAATTATTTACCTCCTTGAATTTTAGGATATGTAATCAATAACCACTCTCATCTAATAGTAACAATTACTATTAGTATTATATCTAAACATAATATCTTTGTCAAGCCTTTGAGTAAATCTGCTTAAGATAGTTCAAAAGAAGCAACTTGTTTTTTATTAGGATCAAGTACTGGACGCCAAATTTCTACTGCTTTAACTGAAGTACATAAAGAATATTCTTTACCCTCAAGTAAGTAACAAAGCTTATCAAAATCAACATTAGGAATAGAAGTCTCTACAAAATGGTTACTAACAAGAGTTATGTGAAAATTCCACTGATTATATTTGTCAATAGTAGAAATCCCATTTTTACCTAATCTATCATGAATTTTATTACTTAACTTCTTTAATCCTTCTGTTTTATCAACTTGCAATGTTAAGGAATTATTACTTAATTGAAAACATTTAAAATCAGTAACTTTAACTTGAATTTTCTTAGCATCATCAACTACTTTCTCTAAAACCTTCTTCGCTTCAATAAAAGAATCTTTTTTGATCCTATCTATTGTTATATGAAGCTCAGGATATTCCTCCCTTTTATATAAATTATAATGTTCTGCTATAGCTTTTTGAATTTCTAAGACTGGCTTTAAATCACTATAATTAAAAGTTAAGACTACAAAATATTCTTCTTCTAAATTAGCAGACTTAATCATATCCCCACCCCTAAACTAATTAAAATCACAAACTAATTCCTTACCTATTCCATAGGCTTCTTCTAAAACATGACTTCTTTCCTTTATAGGCACTTCATCACTATTAGAAATCAATAATTCCCCTCTCCACTCAGTATTAGTTACTTTAAAGAACATATCAATTACTTTATAAATCCCTTTAAACTGCCCTTCATAAGCAGGAGCTCCTCCAGAACCCAAAAGAAAACCAAACCTTTTCTTATCTCTATCAATAATAGATCCTTTAGCCCTATACTTACTACTCCAAATTGCCTGACATCTATCAATCATTGTCTTTAACTGAGCCGAAACTCCATTAAAAAATACTGGCGTAGAAATTAATATAATATCCGCTTGATCAAAATCTTGATATAATTCTTCCATATCATCATTAAAGATACATTCTCCACTCTCCTCACAATTATAACAGCCCTGACATGGACTAATATCCATCTTAGTCGGTGAAATAATCTTGATATCAGGTTCTTTACTAGTATCTTTAATACCTTCTACTACTTTATCTAGCATTAAATTGCTATTACTTTTAACTCTTGGACTCCCTTTAATTCCTAACACTCTAATCATTTTTCCCACCTGCTTCCCTAAGAAAGTTTCTAAGCTTCAGTTCTAAAATTACTAATATTAGTAATGATTACTAACTATATTGTAACAAATAATATTAATTAATTCAAACTATATATTCTATTGAAAATATACTATTTTATATTAATTCTTCTTTATATGCTTTACTAATAATAAAACGTTTGATTATTAATAGCAAAAGTACTATAATAAACCTTAGACAAATTAAATTCAGGAAAGGAGTTACATATGACAACTGCCATCAAAATAAAAGATATTAACAAAAGTTATGGAAATTTACAAGCATTATCAAATGTAAACTTAGAAATTAAAAAAGGAGAGTTCTTTGGTTTATTAGGACCAAATGGCGCTGGAAAGAGTACTTTAATTAAGATTATGGCTGGTTTAGCTCACAAAGATTCTGGTTCAATAACTGTCTTAGGTAACGATGTAGTGAAAGAACCTAAATTGACAAAAAAAGCTTTAGGTATAGTTCCACAAGAAGTCGTTATTGATCCTTACTTTAATCCAAAGGAAGCTTTAAGATTACAATCAGGCTACTTTGGCATTAATAATAATGAAGAAAAGATCGATGAATTATTAACTGCTCTTGACCTACAAGATAAAGCCGAAGCTTACTCTAGAAATTTATCCGGTGGGATGAAGCGTAGGTTATTGATTGCTAAAGCATTAGTACACGACCCCGAAATAATAGTTTTGGATGAACCAACAGCAGGAGTTGATGTAGAGTTAAGAAATAGCCTTTGGGATTATATTAGAAAGTTAAATCGAGAAGGAAAGACTATTATATTAACTACTCACTACCTTGAGGAGGCTGAAACACTCTGTGACCGAATAGCTATTATGGATAAAGGAGAAATCATTACTATCGATACTAAAGAAAATTTAGTAAACTCTATCGATAAAAAGATAGTAGAGTTAAATTTAACGCAAGATATAGATGAACTACCAACTTTCTTTAATAAATACCCATATGAATTTAATAAAGAAAGAAAAGAGATAAACATTGAGCTTACTAAAGATAATCTGATTAAGTTCATAAATGAAGTATACCAATCTGAACTTGTAATTGAGGATATAGATATTGCTAGTGCGAAATTAGAAGATGTCTTCTTAAGGTTGACTAATTTAGGAGGAGATAAAGATGAATAATTACACTTCATTTTTTGCTTTAGTTAAAAAAGAGGTATTACGATTTATTAAAGTCTCTATTCAAACTATCTTTGCTCCTTTAATCTCTACTTCTCTTTACTTAATTATATTTTCTTATTCATTTAAGAGCAAAGAGATTGCTGGCTATGGAGTCCCTTATATTCAATTTATTATTCCGGGACTAGTAATTATGGGGATTATTCAAAACTCTTTTGCCAATACTTCTTCTTCATTAATAATTTCAAAATATCAAGGTACTATTGTTGATCTATTATTGGCTCCTCTTTCACATATGGAATTAAGTTTAGGTATGATGATCGGTGGAATAGCTAGAGGCTTAGCCGTAGGAACTTCTATTTACCTAGTCTCTATCTTATTCGCTAGTGGGCAGATAGCTAATCCTTTATTGCTACTATTTACAGCGACTTTAGTAGCTGGAATCTTTTCACTTCTAGGACTAATCGCTGGTCTGTGGGCAGAAAAGTTTGACCATGTCTCTATCTTTTCTAACTTCTTTATTACACCTTTGACATTTTTAAGCGGAGTCTTTTATTCGGTCAAGTCACTCCCAGGTATTTGGAGTCAGGTATCATTATTTAATCCGGTTTTCTATATGGTTGATATAGTAAGGTATGCCTTTGTTAATCACTCTGATATTAACCCATTCTTTTCTTTAGGGGTTATTAGTTCCTTATTTATAATCTTATTTGGCTTAACTACTTATCTATTTAAGATTGGCTATAAAATTAAAGATTAAGTAGAAAAACAAAGGTCAAGCTACTTTTAAAAGAGTAGCTTGACCTATATTTATGCTATCGGCTCAACTTCCCATTCTTGATTAACCCATAATCCTATAACCTTCACTCCAAAATCCCAATCTTTAACTTTTACAATGGAAGCTTTGATATGTTCTATCTGTTCTTCTTTTTCTGCTAGGTTCCCAGCACAATCGTAGTGCCCTACTATTGCTATTGTCTCTGAACCATGGCCATTAACTGAAATATCAACTCTTTCTTTAATCGATTTTATTCTATCCGTATCTTCATCTTGGGCTAGAATTAAATTAGGTCCTGGCTCTGTAATTGTATCTACATACTTACTATTAAATTTCTTTTTTAACCATTGAATCACTGGTTCTTGTACTCTTCCATCCATACAATTGATTGTTGTTACAAATTCTGTAGTATTCATAACGACAAATCCTCCCTATATTTTAATTAATTGATATTATATATTATATATTATATTACATTTAAATTCAACATAATTTAATTTCTAATTTTTATTAATCATAAATATCTGAAAACTCTATTTCAACTCTATCAAGACTATCTTCATAATTATAATATTGATCGCTTTCTTCTGCCGAAAGAGTTCTATTTGAAAGTTTAATAGTAAATTCACTACCTTTATTAACCTCACTATTAAGACTAATTTGACCATCGTGTAATTCAACAAGTGATTTTACGATAGATAATCCTATCCCTGTCCCCTCAACATTTCTAGAAAAGGTCTCATCTATTTGTCTAAATTCTTCAAAGATTACTTGTTGCTTATCTTCTTTCATTCCAATACCGGTATCCTTTACAGAAATAATTACATTATCGCCTTCCTCACCAAGAGAAGTCGAAACCGTTATTGTATCACCTTGATCTGTAAATTTCACCGCGTTTGAGAGAAGATTTAATAAAATTCGTTCGATCTTAATTGGATCACAAGCTATAATCTTTTCTTCTATATCTAAATTAACTTTTAACACTTTTCCATTACTTTCGATATAGTCTTTGACTGAATCACTTACTCTTTTAACTACATTAATAATATTAATATTCTGTAATTTAAGGTTGAAAGCACCTATATCAATCTTAGTTATATCTAAAATATTATTTGCTAACCTTAAAAGCCGATTAGCATTCTGTTTAATTGTCTTTGTATACTTAGTTAAATTATCTTGATGCTCTTGGTTTAAATTCTTCTCTTGATACAGATTTAACATTTGAAGAGAAGAAAAAATTAGGTTTAATGGTGTCTTTAATTCATGGGACATATTAGCAAAAAATTTAGTCTTTAATTTATTATACTCTAATTCTTCTTTTTTGCGCTCTAGTTTCTTTTCGTTTCTTTTTCGCTTTAAGAACTCTTGATTTTGCTTAACTAAAGCTGTTTTCAATTCTTTCTGGCTTTTTCGTAGATCATTCTCATACTGCCTTCTTTGATAGATAATCCCTAAAATATTGCCAACCGCTTCAAGATTCTTAATTTTATTAGGATTTAAAAGCCCTTCTTGTTTATCATTTAATTGAAGCGTGCCGATAGTTTCATTTTCTGTACGAATAGGTACTATAGCAATTGTTTTATAGCCTTCATTAGCACAATGTGCCCTTGCCGAAGATGGTAAATCGTCTTTAAATTTAGCTACGAGTTCTGAAGTGCTATTTGTGAAGAAGCTGCCGTGCTCATTATAAAAAGGCAAAGATGGATTAGTCTCTTCATTTAATACAGCACCACATAAACAAGCTAATTTTATATCATTATTACAATCTCTTATGACTCCTCTCGACTGGTCACTCACAAATAAGCTATTCTCTTTTTCAATGAAGGAATTAGAAAAACCTAAATGATAATGATAAGGGAAGTTCTCTCCTTGCTTAAATCGAATACCAACTGCTCCGAATCCAGTATGCTCTTTTACTAAATTAATCATTCTTTCTAAGATATCTTCATCTTCATCAATATTAAGCAAAGATAATAGCTCAATAACTAACTTATTATAAATATCTCTTTCAAGACCGCTTTCTTTAAAATTCTCCATATGGAACATCCCTTTCATACATATTCATTTGTCATTTAATCTAATATTTCGATATATATCCTATAAATCCCTCCATATTAACAATGATTTATATTCTTTTTCGCATCAACTACATAAATCATTATTTTGATTAATATTTAACCTAGTTAAATGTATACCAATAGAAATAGTTTCAACGATAAGTTCACACCAATTATAAAAATCTTGCTTTTTGAACGAATGTCCTAGCCAATCATCTGAGTGCATTCCTCTATTAATTAAGTATTCTTCACTCCCCTCCACATAAACGTATAGAGCATCATACAGTTTTTCAATATAATCAGACGTTTTATCGGGTAATACACCATTATTCCTTAATCTATAAAGAATACCTCCTTCACCCTTAATTGGTGGTATCTTATAGTTACCATTCTTCCACTTCTCAAAAAAGTCTAAATCATCGCAAAAATAAAGTGGTAAGATAAGGTCTTTCAAGAAATTTATCAAAACCTGACATGCTTGTTTGTAATATAGTTGAGTTGTTAGTTCTATAGAACATTTAAGATCAGATTCTGCTTCAAGAATATGTGTTATTGAAAAGAAGGCATCTTCTGATAATACCACTCCCATTACTCCATCCCAAGCTATAATATATTTTGCTGCCCAACCAAATATGGGGTCTTCTGAAAATTTAATAATTTCAGACTTATCTTCTGCTCCCCCTGAGAATAAAATATTATTCTGTTTAGCTACTTCCTTTAACTTTTTACTCCTATCTAAAAGTCTTTTTGTACCACGGTCATAAACTTTCTTGCCATAACTCATCTGATTTGCACTAATCTCTACTTGATTATCGATAATTATTGATTCATTCTTATCATGTAATCTGTAAAGAAACCTTAGTAGATCAGTACTATCATTCCACTCCTTAATAGGTTCTTTAGAAAAATCAAGATATTTATATAACACCTTAATCGGAATAACCTCTCCCATTTACCTTAACCTCCCTTTTTTATTATAATTTGTTTTATTATTTCGCTTTTAGTTCAAATTATGTTTATTCAGTTATAATGTTATACGCTTTTAACCTTTACAATAAATAAAAGCAAAGATTAGCCAAATAGCCACCTTTGCTCTTAAGACAATAATCTATTGAGTATTATTCTTTATAACGGTGCTAATTACCTTTAAAGCACACTTGATTAAACGCGTATAACCATGTAGTCACCACATTTAAGTTTGACCGTATCAGCCTTAAGTGCTTTAGCTATGTCCTGAGCTATTATTCTCTGCTCTTCTTCATTTTTAGCTAACAATGCTTGGGCTTTCCCACCTAAAACTCTTTTGGAATTCATTGTTATATAGGCTAAAATTTCATAATCTGGTTTCATAGTTGCCTCTCTACCCAATTTTATTCCCTCCCTATTAGATTAGTTTCCATTACACTATGACTCTTTTTAACATTCTCCAATAATGGCGTTTTCTTAATTGCCTCAATAAAAGCATCCGTATCTTTTATTATAGGAACAAGAGTAATAACTACTCTTCCTTGCTTATAATCCTTTCTGGTGAAACTATAACGTTTTACTCCCATAGCCCTAGTAGTTTCAAAGAGAGCTGCTTGTCGTTGCCCAAAATTATCAAGAGTTATTCTAAAATGTTCTTCCCGAGGATAAATAATAGCTGCTATACCTTCTTCTTGATACATCTTACTTGCATTTTCACTACCTAATAGATTGCTTACATAGATATCATTAACATATAGTTCTGAACCTTTAACTTGAACTTCAGCCATCTCAACATCAGCTATATCTCCAATTGTTTTCCCTTTTGAAAACCTTTTTAGTAAATATGTACTTATAGCACCTGCAATAACACCACTTACTACATTTACCCATATGATTTTATAATTAAGTAGTTGAATAGTTAAAGCAGTTAGAAATGAAACAACTAATGCAAAGTAATTTCTTGATTCAAACGTCTTAGCTATTCCATCAATATAAGCGTTTCCTCTGTAGGTATACTCTGTATTTTCTAAATCCTTAAGACTATCTCTTTCCATTTTTCTGATATCCCTAAACTGTTGGATAGCTAGAGAAAGAAATGTAACCGCCACAAAATTTTTAGTTAATAAAGCAGGAATTGCTACTGCCCCTAAGAAAGCCGCTATAATTGCAGTAACTATATGAATCAAATACCCATTAGGATAACTTGGATACTGCCGATAATCTTGTTTAAGAACAAGTAAACGAGCCGATGTACCTGTAATTACTGCAGTTGTTATCAATACTATATTTTGTTGTGATAAAAACTCTGTATTCATATTATTAATGCTCCTTAAAGTTACTTTTCTTATTATGATTTGATAACATCAATTTACATATTCATCTACAGTAATTAATTTATTAACTTTTTACATTAAAATCATCTGACTATCCATTTAATTATATAAAATTAACTTAAGTAAAAAGTATAAATAATAATAGAACATGACAAAATAAAATTAGTCATTGCAAATAGGAGGTGTGAGAAAATTAATTTTTATCAACAACAGATTAAAGATGTATTTAAAGAACTTAGTACTAGTCAGAAAGGTATTTCTGAAAAGGAGGCTAAAAAGAGATTAAAAAAATACGGTGAGAATAAGCTAGAAGTCTCTCAAGGTACACCAAAATGGCTCTTGTTCTTATTACAGTTTAAAGATGTATTAACTATAATGTTAGTAGTAGCTGCTGGAATGTCTTTGCTAATCCAGAATTATCGTGATGCTATTGTAATGTTAGCAATAGTTGTTATTAATGTAGTAATTGGATTCTTTCAAGAGTTTAAAGCTGAAAAGATAATGTCTTCTCTAAAAAAGTTAATCCAATCTCCTGCTAAAGTTTATAGAGATGGAGGGCTCAAAGAAATAGAGCAAAAAAACCTAGTCCCTGGTGACGTAATTAGTCTAGAGGAAGGAGATAAAGTCCCTGCGGATATAAGAATAATAGAATCTAATAATCTTAGGACTAATGAAGTAGCATTAACAGGAGAATCAATGCCGCAAGAAAAGCAAAGTAATCCAATTAATGAAGAAAGTCCTCTTGGCGATCGTAGTAGTATGGCTTATATGGGCACTAATGTTGCATCTGGATCAGCTAAAGGTGTAGTCGTATCTACAGGTACAGAGACTGAAATGGGTAAGATTGCTTCTTTGACACAGGAAGAAGAGAAATCTGAATCACCTTTACAGGAAGAGTTAAGAGTAGTTGCTAATCAATTAGCAATCCTTGCTGTTATAATAGGTATCTTACTATTTGGAGTCAGTATTTATCGAGGGCTTAATCTGTATTATGCCCTGATTTATGGTCTAGGTATAACCGTTGCTATTGTTCCCCAAGCATTACCGATGCAGGTTACCGTTTCTCTCTCTCAAGGAGTAGCTAGGATGTCTGAAAAAAATGCCATAGTTAAGAAACTTTCTTCTGTTGAAACACTTGGGTCTACAAATGTAATATCTACAGATAAGACCGGTACTCTGACTAAAAATGAAATGACCGTTAAGACTGTCTGGTTCAATGATCAAGAATATAAAATTACTGGACTTGGCTATGAACCAGAAGGCGACATACTACATCAAGATGACACTCCGGTTGATGAAGAAGAAAAAGAAGAATTAGAAAGCATGTTTGATGCTGCAACTATGTCTTCCAATGCCGAAGTTCATCCTCCCGATGATGATCATGCCGGCTGGTACCCTATCGGAGACCCTACTGAAGCAGCTTTAATAACTTTATCTACTAAACTAGGCATCCGATCTCCTAAAGAGGACGAAGAAAACCCTGAAATTCATGAATTTAGCTTTGATTCGGAACGTAAGAGAATGAGTTCTATAAGAGAGTTTGAAGATAGTAAAGTTCTAACTATGAAGGGAGCTTTAAATAGTGTACTTTCAATAGCAAAATATATCTATAAGAACGGTGAAAAAGTAGAGATCACTGAGCAGGATAAAAAGAAATTAAATGATATAAATGAAAAGTATTCAAATCAAGCTCTGCGAGTTTTAGCCGTTGCCCATCGTGAGCTTGGACCTGATGAGACTGATTATGAGATAGATAAGATCGAACGAGATGTTGTCTTCTTAGGATTAGTAGCTATGATTGATCCGCCTAAGGAAGGAGTAAAAGAAGCTATTGCCGATGCTCATCAAGCCCATATCGACACCTATATCATGACCGGTGACCATGCTATAACAGCTAAAGCCATAGCAGAAGAAATTAATCTAGGCGGTGATAAAGAAGCACCAGTAATCACCAATCAAAAATTAGAAGAATTGTCTGATGAAAAATTAAAAGAAAAAATGAAAGAGAATAGATCTTTAGTCTTTTCTCGTGTTTCTCCAGAAAATAAATTAAGAATTGTACAAAATCTAAAGGAAGAAGATAAGATTGTAGCAGTAACAGGAGATGGTGTCAATGATGCGCCAGCACTAAAGAGTGCTCATATCGGTGTTGCTATGGGACAGATGGGAACTGATGTATCGAAAGAAACAGCAGAAATGATTTTGCTAGATGATAGTTATCCGACTCTAGTTCATGCTATTAAAGAAGGTCGAACCATCTATAATAATCTTAAAAAGACAGTACTTGGAACTTTAACCAGTAATGCCGCTGAACTATTAATTGTACTATTAGGCTTAATTGGAGCAGTTTTATTAAATTGGCCAATACCGATACTAGCTATTCAAATACTTGCTATTGACTTATTAGCAGAGATTCTCCCCTTAACAGCATTAACCTTTGATCCTGGTTCTGAGGAATTAATGACTACTCCTCCCCGAGACCGAGATGAGCATATTATTAATCAAAGTAGTGCTATTGAAGTAAGTTTTTTAGGTATTATGATGGGAGGATTAGCTTTTATAAATTATGCTCTTTTTGTCAGTAATATTGGAGGAGTATTCACTAATAATCATGCCTTATATCCTCGGGCTACCACTATAACCTATTTAACTATTGTTATTTGTCAGTTATTGAATATACTTTCACGACGTTATAAGTTTACCAGCCTTTTTAATAAAAACTTTTTTAATAATAAGAAGATGCTCTATTCAATTGTTATTTCCATTGGGTTAGTATTATCCGTTGTTTATGTCCCAGGCCTTAACTCTTATATGGATTTTGCTCCACTGCCGGCAGTGGATTGGCTGAGGATACTAATAGCTGGTGGAATCTTTTTGCTATCTTTTGAAGGAATAAAGTGGTATAAAAGAAAGAGGGCTTTTGGCGAAAAAAGATCAACTAATAAAAAAGGAATTGAAAATTTAAAACCACAAGTTAATTTAGAAACAAGTGAAGAATTAGTTCCTAAGAAAGATGATATAAAAGAAGAAACAACTGAGGATGAATCTTGATTTAAAAGTCAATTAAAGCCCCTCAATCTAGCTTTAACACAAGATTGAGGGGTAAATCAATTACCATTAAACTTGTAGCGCAACCTCTACATTGAATTATCAATTAAACAGGGAAAGAATAAGAGATAAATCATAGGTTGAAATTTTAATATAAATATCTACACAACTGCATTGATAATTAATCCCCCAATAAGAATCGCAATAAAGAGATAGACAACCTTCCTTTTCAATGAAGTGCTACCTTCCATATTCATATCATTAGATTCGCTACTGTGCATTTCTACATATCCTTTTTTAAGATAGATTAACCAGCCTGCAAGAAGAACAAACAATATGTTAAAATAGAAGGTATAATCAATTTTAAATCGTGCTACTTCATTTATAACTTTGCTACTTTCCGGCAATATACCAATTGCACCAAAAAGCCCATTTAAAATAAGCGCTGTGAGTACAATGCTTATATACATAATAACAGCAATATATAGAGCCACTTTTTTACCATAATATTTGGAATTGACTGCTACAAGTGGTGGAACCATCAAGTCAGAGTAAATAAACCCCATGATTCCGGCGAATAAAACACCATTTGTATTAAGAACAGTAGCTAATGGAATATTACCCATAGAACCTATGAAAGTTAGTGCTGCCACCAAAGGGGCAACCATAGCATTTTCAAGAGCAACAAACCAATCAGGTAATGACTTTGAAATTTCAATAAGAAATATTCTGTTCCAGAATTCGGTCGGTACAAATACTGCAATAAAACCTGCAATTGTAAAACCAATCAGAATTTCTTCCCAGACCATCTTCCACTCATTTACAAAACTATTACCGACCATTCTCCATCCTTTTTTACTCTTAATTCTTTTTTTCCAGTCAAAATCTTCTTCAATTTCAGGACCTTCTTTCTTTACTTTTTCTCGTGCTTCCTTTAACCATTTATCAGGATAACTTACCTTAATTAAAATACTACTGATAGTTACCAAAACAAGACCACCAATAATTTCTGCAAATAAAAATTGCCACCGTAAAAAGATTAGTATAAGAGTACCAATTAAAATATGCACTCATTCCCGGGAATCAATAAAACTACTGGTTTAACCCCTGTAGCAATTATTAACTTATCATATTCATAATATCCATTCAAATCTAAATTAAGATTAGTATATCTTATTAATTTTTCTTCAGGAATAATTTTAATTGCTTTATGTTATCTTCTTATAAGACAAATAGGAATAGACTACACTACCAATAGCTGCTATCGCTACCGAAATACCAAGATAGTATGCATTGCTAGTCAACAAAGTTCCAATTAAACTAACTATACCTGCGACCATAAAAAGCTTTCCTCCAAAACGATGAGTTCGATTCCATACCTCTTCATTTGCTAATGTCCAAGGAGTCTTTATTCCTAAAGACCAGTTACGTTTAAAAGTAGGTGTATAATTACCGAAGATAATCATTAATAATGACATTAAAATAAATATAGTCTTATTTACGTTCTCAATATAGCCTAATGCTACTAAAACTGGTATTGAATTAATAACTACAAAAAATGTAATCATAATATCTCTGATTAACTTATAAATTTTATTAAATCGTTGATAATTTTCTTTTAAAGGGTCAATTGAAGCCAGTACATAAAAACCAATATAAATTGCTAAACCAATTATTAAACCTATGAATGCACCCAAAGGCTTATTCATATAATTATCTACTTCCCCATGTAAGTTCCAATGAATAGGTAGCTTAGCAGGTAGCTCTGGATAATTCCAAATAACAGCTAATATCCCTATTAGTAAAATAATTAAAGAGTAGATATCCCTTTTCCAATTAAACATCTTCATTATCATCATCCTCCTCTTTAAATAGTCCCATAAACCCATTAAGGATCTCTTGAAAAACAGTCATCTTCAAAGAATAATAAATATTCTGCCCCTCCCTTCTAGCATCAACCAAATCAGCATTCTTTAATATTTTAAGATGATGCGAAATTGAAGGTTTACTAATGTTAAATTCTTCGGCTATCTCTCCAGCTGTTAAATCTTTTTCCTTAAGTAGGATTAAGATCTTACGACGATTATTATCTGCCAATGCTTTAAAAGTCTGATCAAAGTTTAGTGTCATATTATTCACTCCTTCATTAGATATTTAGATAATTATCTAAATATATAATATAATTATAGCACTATCTATTTTATTTTGCAAGTAATTAACATTCGAAAATTAACAAAACCAACCCGAAGGTTAGTTAAAAGTAATTATTCTACTTTATCTAAAACAAATTTTTGAATACTAATAGCATCTTTTATTGCTAATTCCATATCATCTAGTGTTAACTCTAAAGAAAAAGGATATCTAACATTAACTCCATAATCAGTCAATCTTAAACATTCATCTTCAATTTCCAAAAAAATTACTATTATATTGTCTGCATTTTTTATTTAAAACAAGCAAATCATGAGTTCTAATTATCTTCTCATTTTGAAAAATCATATATCCTTTTAAATATTTTTCTGCACTCTGCTGACAATGATAACAGATTATTCCTAATGAAGCCGGATGCATATCTTTTAGAAACTGAGCAGATTTTAAGTCTTTTTCTGCTAATGTAAACCATTCTTGCATTATATCCTTTCTATCTATACAAATCAGACCCTTCCTCCATAATCTGATGTTCAAAGCTATTCTCTAAATTAGCTTTTTGATAAAATTCATCCTCTTTATATACTAATAAATCAAGTGAATAATCTGTTACCTCTAATAAATTCTTTCTTATTTCTCGCATAATATCTAACTTTCTTTTCTCTTCATCAGTTATAATACATAAATCAATATCGCTTTCTTCATCTGAATTACCAGTGGCATGCGAACCAAATAAGATTATTTTCTTTGTATCTATTATTTGTGATATCTCATTACTCAATGACCTCAATTCCTTTTCAGAAATCATATTACCACCTTCTTTCCAGATTATGTTTTTATTATACCATATTTTTATCTTAAGATGAAATTTTAAAAAAAGCAGAGTACAAATTACAGAGAACAGTTAAAACCTAATAATAAACTTCACTCCGGCCTTTACTTTGACTTCTTGCTGTTTTTATATTTATTGATTTCATTTTGAAAAATTTTGTGACAGCATTTTCCTAACGGATTTTTAGTTTTACAATTTCCAGTTGATTTTTTGCCAGTATATTCTCTTATTTGGCCAATGGTTTCATAGCCTTTAGCTACCGCTTCTTTAATTTCCTTTCTTGTTAAGTCAGAACAATAGCAGATTGGACATTCTTCATCAGAAGCGCTTTTAAAGTAAACTTGAACTGTTAAATCCGAAATATCATAGCTATTCAGTTCATTAAAATAAACTACTTTACAATCTTCATTAAGACAGACTAAATAGCCATCATCATTTACTTCTGCTTTGACTATACTATCTACTGCAATATGGTCAACTTCACTTCCTACTTCATTACATTGTGGACATGATTTATTCCTCATATAAAAACCCCCTATTCCATATAAGCAAATTACGAGATAACAGAGGACAGTTTTAAGTATTGTTATCTGTTATCTGTATTTTCTATCTTCTCAAGTTTAAATACATTAATAACATCAACATCAGAACAACAGAATAATATTTCTCCGTCTTTATTTTGAGGCAGTTCACCACCATACCTTAATATATCTATATATGGAAAAGCAATATGCATGACCATTGGACATAGTTCTCCTCTTTCTGTGTCAAAATCAAAAGTATCACCTATTTTATGACCACGATGACAGTGTCCTTGTTCTTTTTTATCTACTAATGTTATTTTTATTTTAGGTTTTCTACTCACTTGTTCTACCTCTCTTTTATAATTATAGTTACCTTCTCCTTACATTACTAAACTACTACTTATATTAATACTATAAAGGTAGTTAATTTCCTGTAAGAAAGTAAAAAATAGCATGCTTTTGAGAATCAGCTTTTTGGTCTAAAAGTTAAAGTCAAGGAGCAAAACAAAAATATCCTGTGTCCTCAATTTACAAAAAGACACAGGATATTTTATCCAATCAATTTATTATTTTTTAGTTAATTTATAATTATACGCAATATTATATATTTATGCAAGTTGCAATCTATCTGCAATTTAGTTGCAAACTTTATGCTCAAAGTCGCACACTTTATGAATCCCTACACTAAATATCTAATTCCACATCATTAGCTAAATCAGCATTAGTCATGATAAACTCTCTCCTTAAACGTGCTTTAGACCCCATCAAGCGAGTAAAGATATCATCAGCTTCTCGCTCATCTTCAATCTTAACTTGTTGTAACTTGCGATTCTCTGGATTCATAGTCGTATTCCAAAGTTGCCGCGGATTCATCTCACCTAAACCCTTGTAGCGCTGTATCTGTACCTTATCCCTATCCAAATCAGCAATATAGTTCTGTAGTTGATGCTCTGTATATAGATATTTCTCATCACCCTTATAAGTGACCTTATATAAAGGTGGCTGAGCAATATAGACATGTCCATTTGCGATTAATTCTGGCATATAACGATAGAATAATGTCAAAATCAAAGTACAGATATGAGCACCATCTACGTCAGCATCGGTCATAATTATAATCTTATCATAACGAAGCTTACTTATATCAAACTCTTCACCAATGCCTGTCCCTAAAGCAGTGATAATCGTCACAATTTCTTTATTACTAATAATCTTATTTAATCGCGCCCGTTCTACATTCATAATCTTACCCTTTAACGGTAGGATTGCTTGAAACTTTCGATTTCTACCCTGCTTAGCTGAACCACCAGCCGAATCCCCCTCTACTAGATAGATCTCTGACTCTTCTTTCTTTCTGCTACTACAATCAGATAACTTACCAGGTAGTGAGCTACTACTTAATGCTCCTTTTCGTCTAGTTAATTCTTTCGCTTTCTTAGCTGCTCTTCTAGCTCTAACTGCTTCTAAGGCCTTATTAACTACTTTTTTAGCTATTTCAGAATTTCTATCCAAATAATAGCTTAAGTACTCATAAACAGTACTTTCTACTATACTTCGAATCTCACTATTGCCTAATTTAGTCTTAGTTTGACCTTCAAATTGTGGCTCTTTTAGCTTAACATTAACTACCGCTGTTAGCCCCTCACGAATATCACGTCCAGATAATTTAGGGTCTTTCTTATTTAAAAGATTATTCTCTTTAGCATAATTATTAAAAACTTTAGTTAAAGCAGTCTTAAAACCAGTCAAATGATAACCGCCATCATGAGTATTAATATTATTAGCAAAAGTATAGATTCGTTCATTATAACTCTTATTATACTGAATTGCGACCTCCACATAGGTATCATCGACTTCTTCTTCTAAATAGACAATATCCTTATGGAGAAGATCTCTATCTTTATTTAAAAATTCGATAAAGGCCTCTAATCCTCCATCATATTGATAAGTAACCGCATCTTCTAAACCCTCTCGTTCATCTATTAAAACAATCTTTAGTCCTTTATTTAGAAAAGCCGATTCCTGAAAACGATTAGCTAAAGTATCAAACTTAAACTCTAAAACATCGAAAATTTCAGGGTCAGGCTTAAATTCTATCTTAGTTCCGGTCTTAGTAGTCCGCTTTCCTTTTTCAAATTCTGTCACCGGTTTGCCACGTTCATACTTTTGGGTATAAGTATAACCATCACGATAGATCTCTAATTTTAACCATTTAGAAAGGGCATTAACTACCGAAATACCAACTCCGTGTAAACCACCGGAAACTTGATAGCCACCGTTACCAAATTTCCCCCCAGCATGCAAAGTAGTTAATACTAGTTGTGCTGCTGGTAACCCTTTCTTAGGATGGACATCTACCGGAATACCTCTTCCATAGTCTTGTACAGCAATTGTATTCCCTTCCTTAATCTTAACCTCAATCTCTTGACCATGTCCAGCCAAAAATTCATCGATACTATTATCTACTACTTCCCAAACCAAATGATGTAAGCCTTTAATACCGGTACTACCGATATACATTCCTGGCCTCTTTCTTACTGCTTCTAATCCTTCTAAAACTTGAATCTGTTCTGCATTATAATTTACTTCTGTTTGTACAGTCATTGTCAACCACCTTCCTATTGAACCGTTATTATTATACCAAAGATTTAGATAGAATACCAGTCTTTCAAATTAAACAAAAGAATTATAAAATATTTTTGAACTAATAATAACATCAATATATCACTTAGTTATTTATTAATAATCTTTAAGTTAGTATTTTAAATTAACACCTTCATTTAAATCATTACAACATAGAACTCTTAATTTCCTTTATAAAATCAAAAGTATGTTAACTAATCCTATACATATGAACCTTCTTGCTATTATAAGAATAGTAACATAATCTAAATTGAATGCATAATATATATAAACCTTAAAACCAAAGGGGTGATTCTATTGTCAACAGATAATAACACTAAGTGCACACCATTAACTACTAAAAAGTGTCCCGTTAAACAAGATTTATGTGTCGAATTCGATTTAGTAGTCACAGCCAAATGTGATAATATAAAGATTAAATGCAAACCATGTGATTGCTAGACAGAATACATTAATTCTATCGAGTGTAGGTTCTTCCCTACACTCGAATTTTATGAAAACAGGAGGAAAGATTATGTCTAATGAGGTTACTACAACCTTTCACTGCAAGCAAAATATTGTGCTTGAATCTTCCGAGCCAATTGATCCACAGGATATTTCAGTCAATATCGGTTCAGATAATAAATCTAAAACCACTAACTCACAACCTAACTTCTTAGCTTTAGCTATTCTTTGGGCTCATTTTGAAGCTTATGAACAGGGAGTTCTAAAAGTAGATTCACCTGTTCCTTGGGAAATAATACATACAAATGCTGATCTATCATTTCCTAACCAAGAACTTTGGCTTCAATTTTTAGAAAATATTATAACTGATGCCAGCTGGACTAACTGGATTCAAAATCCATTAGAATTACGCAAACGAAGTATTGAAGCTTATAATAAAATAAGATCTGATGATAAAGTAGAAACTGATAATAGTATTGAAAAATCCGAAAGTTTCTCTATCAAACAACCTTTAAGCATTGAACTTGAACTCAATATTCAAGCAGAAACTGAAAATTTGTCTGTTACTTGCTTATCTAATTCTAATAATCAAAAATAGGAGGGAAAATCATGTCTAATGAGGTTACTACAACCTTTCATTGTAAGCAAAATATTGTACTTGAATCCTCCAAGCCAATCAACCCACAAGATATTTCAGTCAATATCGGTTCAGATAATAAATCTAAAACCACTAGTTCTGAGCCTAACTCCTTAGCTCTAGCTATTCTCTGGGCTCACTTTCAAGCATGTGACCAAGGGTCATTAACAATAAATCCTTTTGCTCCATGGAAAGAAATTAATAATGATAAATGGAGGAAGTTTTTAAACCACTTAATAACTGACTCCACCTGGAAAGATTGGATTCAAAATCCTGAGAAGATTAAACATAAAACCTTTAAAGCTTACCAAAAGCTTTAAAGGTTTTATGTTCTTCAAATATTTATCTTTAAATTACAAAAGGCGCTTGAAGAATACAAGATTTTCATGTATGATTTTATATATATTGATATTCTCAAGATTATACTGGTGAAAATAAATATAACTTAGCTTACTTTTGCAATTTCAATCAATAATGATATAATAGGTATTGTTATTAATCTCACTTGAATTTGTTAATTTCTAGAAAGGAGTTTGATATATATGGACAAGCAAGAGGTTACCCCTGTTGCAATTGAAGATAAAATGAAAGAATCATATTTAAGCTATTCATTAAGCGTTATCATTAGTAGAGCACTACCGGACGTTCGTGACGGTTTAAAACCAGTACATAGAAGAATTTTATACGCAACTAAAGATTTAGGATTAACTCCGAATAAACCACATAAAAAGTCAGCAAGAATCGTTGGAGAGGTATTAGGTAAGTATCACCCTCATGGTGATGCTGCAGTTTATAACGCTATGGTACGTATGGCTCAGGACTTTAGTCAAAGATACCAGCTAATCGACGGACATGGTAATTTCGGGTCAATAGATGGAGATAGTGCCGCGGCTATGCGGTATACCGAGGCTAGACTTGCTCCTTTATCCGAAAAACTGCTTAAAGATATCAAGAAAGAGACAGTTAATTTTATTGATAACTTCGATGGGTCATTACAAGAACCTGCTGTTCTTCCCTCGCGAGTTCCAAACCTTTTAATCAATGGTTCTAGTGGTATTGCTGTCGGTATGAGTACAGATATCCCACCACACAATATTAATGAAGTTATCTCAGGTCTAAAGTACCTATTAAATAATCCTAAATGTAATATCGATGATTTAATGAAACATATCCCGGGACCAGATTTTCCAACCGGTGGTAAAATCGTTGGTAATGACGAAATTAAAAAAGCATATCACACCGGTAAAGGTAGAATTGTCCTTCGAGCTAAAGTAGAAGTTGAAAAGCGAAGTAGTCGTAGTGAAAGAATAGTAATTACCGAAATTCCTTACCAACTAAGTAAAGCTAAATTAATAGAAGAAATAGCCGATACTGTTAAGAAAGGCAAGGTTGATAATGTCTCTGATATTCGCGATGAGTCAGATCAGGATGGATTACGCATCGTTATTGACCTCAAAAGCAAAGCGAATGCAGATATAATAATCAATCGGCTCTATAAATATACTTCTCTACAGACCAGCCAACGGATTAATATGTTGGCATTAGTAGATAAAAGACCAGAGGTTATGAATCTAAAGACTATTTTACAACACTTTTTAGACTTTAGAAGGGATGTTATTACTAATAGAACCCAGTTTGAGCTTAATAAAGCTAAAGATCGTAAGCATATCTTAATGGGCTTAAAGACTGCTATTGATAATCTTGACCAAGTTATTGCTATTATTAGAAAATCCCGCTATCCACGAACTGCTAAAAAGAATTTGCAAAAAGAATTAAACGTTTCAGAAAGACAAGCTGAAGCCATCTTAAATATGAAATTACAACGATTAGTCAGTTTAGAAATTAAGAAGATCACTAACGAAATTACTGACCTAAAAGAGAAAATTAAATATCTAAACTCAATCTTAAATCAAAAAGAAGTAATGGATAATCTAATTGAAGAAGAGTTAGATGAAGTACAAAAAGAATATGGCGACCAGAGAAGGACCAAAATTATAGCTGATGAATCTAAGGCAGAATTAGACGAAAGTGATCTAATTAAGAATGAAGATATCGTTATCTCTTTTTCTCATCGTAACTATCTAAAACGGACTAATGATTTAAGTAATGTTAGAGCTGGAAAAAAAGATTATATCACCCATGTCTTTACCGGTACCACCCGGGATGATCTATTGTTCTTTACTAATACTGGACAAGTTCATATCCTTAATACTCATCAAATTCCAGAACACCATGGCTTATCTACCGGCGACCCATTAAATAATTATTTAAAACTTCCAATCGATGAAGAGATAGTTGATATTATTATGTTAGACGACGAAACTAAGCAAAAATTCATTACTATTGCCACTAAAGGAGGATTAGTTAAGAAGACCATTGGTAAAGAATATGATACCAGTGTATCCTCAATTAAAGCGATTAACCTTAATGAAGATGACGAAGTGATTGGAATTGAAGTAACCGATGGTAATCAGAACCTATTACTAGGTACTAAGAATGGACAAACTATTCATTTTGCTGAATCAGAAGTATCAGATACCGGCCGTAATACTAAGGGAAGCAAGGGTGTAAATTTAGCTAACGATGACGAAGTTATTAGCTTTAACTTAACTGAAGAGAATGGCTATGTAGTAGTCATTGACCCTGAAGGTAAAGGAAAACGAACCCAAATCGAGGCTTATAAGCTACAAAAACGCAACGGCAAAGGATTACAGACATTATCTAGTGATGATTATGAATTAATCCAAGTAACTACTGCTAAAGAAGAAGAACGACTACTCTTTGTTACTAAAAGTGGTGCGTTAAAAGAAATACCATTAGAAGATATTACTAATACCCAACGAGTAGGCAGAATGTATTCTCAAATTGAATTAGATGACGATAAATTAGAAAAAGTGATTAAACTACCAAATTTAGAGCATGGAGAATAAAAATTATACTACAAGCTAATTTCATAATTAGATTTCAAGCATAATTAATATAAAATTTTGGAGCGTCAACAATTAATTAAAGCCTTTAATCCACAGGGATTAAAGGCTTTTTATTTTCTTTCGTCTATTTTAATTTTTTAATATATTGCATAATTTCATTACCGATAAAGTTTAATGGCTTAACACTGTCAACTACTCCAGCTCTATAAGCAGCCTTAGGCATACCATAAACTACTGATGTCTCTTCATCCTGGGCAATAGTATAACCACCAACACTTTTAATCGCTTCTAAACCGCGAGTTCCATCTTTACCCATCCCTGTTAAAATGACACCTAATGTTCTACTTCCATAATACCTAGCAGCAGATTCCATAGTCAAATCAATAGCAGGACGAACATTATGTACTTTATCATCTTGATTTAACTTAACTTTAGTACCATCGCTATTAATTAACATATGATAATCCCCTGGCGCTAACAAGGCTCTACCTGGCAT
Source organism: Candidatus Frackibacter sp. WG13 (assembly GCF_900114655.1). Taxonomy (GTDB): domain Bacteria; phylum Bacillota; class Halanaerobiia; order Halobacteroidales; family Acetohalobiaceae; genus Frackibacter. The sequence continues at coordinate 7,236 of NZ_FOTT01000017.1, read as the reverse complement.
GATCTGATCTCCATCTTCAGCCTCTTTAACCTTAATAGGTGCTAATTTATCTAATCTATGAGCTAACGATGCTGTAAAATTAGGAGGCATATGTTGTACTATTAATATACCACAATTAGTATTCTCATTAATCCTAGTCATAACTTCCTTTAAAGCCCTAGGCCCTCCAGTTGAAGCACCAATAACTACTAGCTTTTTACCTCTAGTAGATTTTGACTCTGCTTTAGATATCGGTTTGCTCTTGCTTTTAAATTTATTTTGATTTATTCTTTTATTTTTAGAACTACTAGTTGATTTTCTACTAAACTTCTTATTATCCTTTAAAGAGGATTTAGATAAACTTGGACTTGACTTCGCAGCCACTCTTACCTTCTTAATTAATTCAGCTTCTACTTTATCTATATCTAAAGATATAGTTCCTGAAGGTTTTGGAATAAAATCTACTGCCCCTAGTTCTAAAGCTTTAATTGTAGTCACACTATTCTTTTCAGTTAAACTACTTAACATAATTACTGGTAAAGGATTATCTTTCATTACTTTTCGTAAAAAATCTAATCCACTCATAACTGGCATCTCTACATCTAAGGTAACAACATCTGGTTTATATTCTTCTAACTTCTTTAGAGCATCCTTACCATTCCTAGCTGTTGCTACCACCCTAATACCCCTCGTATCTAACATAGTAGAGATCATCTTACGCATAAAAGCTGAATCATCAACAACTAATACTTTTATTTCTGAGGTCAAAGTACCTTCCCTCCCTTATTCATCCCCTAAACCTAATCCCCACTAGTATATTAACCTAGTATATTTGCTAAAGCTTCTTTAACTTTTTTCGGCTTAATTGGCTTAACAATGAAATCCTTAGCCCCAGCCTCTAATGCTTCCACTACCATCGGCTTCTGCCCCATAGCACTACAAACAATAATATTAGCTCCTGGGTCCACCTTTTTGATCTCCTTCATTGCTTCAATCCCATCCATTTCTGGCATAGTAATATCCATCGTTACCATATCTGGACTTAATTCTTTGTATTTTTGCACTGCATCTATTCCATTAACTGCTTCCCCTGCTACTTCATGACCTTCTTCTTCTATCAATTTCGACAACATCGTTCGCATAAATTGAGCATCATCAACAATTAATATCTTAGCCACCAATAACCCTCCTAACCATTAATTATTTCCCTAACGTAACTTCCTCAATATCAATGATTAATGCTACACTACCATCACCTAAAATAGTAGCTCCTGCTATCTTTTCTACTCCATCTGATAGATCATTAATCCGTTTAATCACTACTTCTTGTTGTCCAATGATCGAATCAACACTTAAACCATAGCTTTCTTCACCAATCTTAATAATTACTATTGAAAGTTCTTCTGGTATCTCTTCATATTCAGGCTTATTAAGTTCCTTTCGTAATGAAATTAATGGAATAACAGAACCTCTTCTTTGAATCACTTCCTGTTGCCTAATAGTCTTAATATCATCTGGCGAAATTTTAACTATCTCTTGAATCGTTTCCAAAGGTAAAACATACTTTTGATCAGCAATATTAATTAAGAAACCTTGAATAATAGCCAAAGTTAATGGCAATTTAATTGTAAATGTAGAGCCTTCACCTACTTTAGAATAGATATCAACAGATCCACTCAAAGACTCAATCTTATTCTTAACTACATCCATCCCAACACCACGACCAGATACATCGCTAACCTCTTCGGAAGTACTAAAACCTGATGCAAAGATTAAATTAATTGTTTCCTGGTCACTAAGCATCTCCGCTTCCTCTTGAGAGATAACTCCCTTAGAAAGAGCCTTCTGTTTTATAAACTCAGCATCAATTCCCTTACCATCATCTTGTATTTGAATTATTACATTATTACCTTCATGAAAAGCCGACATCTTAACTGTTCCGGCTGGATCTTTGCCAGCCTTCTTTCGTTCTTCTGGACTTTCAATCCCATGGTCAGCTGCATTACGCAAAATATGTACTAATGGATCACCAATTTCATCAATAATTGTTCTATCTAACTCTGTATCTTCTCCCTCAATCTCTAAATTAATCTCTTTTTCCATTTCTTGTGCTAAATCTCTCACCATTCTTGGAAAACGATTAAAGACTAAATTAATCGGCACCATCCGCATATTCATGACAGAATTCTGCAATTCACTTGTAACTTTACCTAATGACTTTAATTTCTTGTTTAATTCATCTAATTGGTAACTCTCACCAATTGACTCTACCTGGGTTCTCTTAATTACTAATTCGGCTACTAAATTCATTAAATCATCTAAACGTTCTACATCTACTCGAATTGTACTACTAGATTTTAACCGTTTAGATAATGATTTAGCCGAAGTCTTTTTGCTACTATTCTTATTCTTCTTGCTTTCTGCTTTCTTTAATTCATTTAGGTCATCAATCACTTCTAAATCAAGTTCTTTAAGCTCAGAAATTCGATCTAAAGCATCAAGGATCTCTTTATCCTCAAAATTACTAATAAATAAAACTTGGAATTCGCTATCAACTTCAGCACCCTCTATATCTTGTAATGCCGGATTAGCCTTAACTATTTCTCCATAGCTTTCTAATTCGTCACCAACCATCTTAGCTCTTAAAGCACCAAAGACACAGTCATCTTCTAAAATAACTCTTAAAAGAAATACAACTGAGCCTTCTGTTAATTTATTTTTTGCCGACTTAATCTCTCCGTCAGATAACTCTATACTAAAATTATGGATTGTAGTAGCTTCATCAATATTATTAGAATCATTACTAACTTCAATCTCACCAGAAGCATATCCCTTTAATTCGGAAATAATATCTTCTAATTCGAAAGACAAAGCCTCTTCACCATCATTAATTAAAATTTCTAAAGTATCTAACGATTTAAATAAGAGGTTCACAATTTCTGTACTAACAGCCATCTCTTCATTACGTAATTTATCTAGAATATTTTCCATAGCATGAGTTAAATTACTTACTTTTTCAAACCCCATTGTCCCAGCCATACCTTTTAATGTATGGGCTGCTCTAAATAGTTCTTTTACAAGCCCTAAATCATGTGGATTATCCTCTAATTGTAAAAGGGAATTATTTAGTATCTCTAAATGTTCCTGAGCTTCTGTAGCATATAAATCTTGAAACTCCTCTATATCCATCTTTTAACCTCCTCTACAAACTATATCCTAAATTCCATTAGGCTATATCTTCGTCGTTGACATTCTGACTTGCATTTTCCAACTCAATCTTCTCTTCAGTAGTCAATAATTGATCTAAGTCTAAAAGAATAATAATTCTATCATCAACTTTACCTATACCTTTTAGGTAATCATCTTTAATTCCAGCAATTCTTTCTGGTGCATCTTCAATATCAGCAGGTTCAATTCTTAAAACCTCCGAAACTGAATCAACAATTAGACCAACATCCTGGTTGTCCATTTCTACAATAATAATCCGAGTCTTCTTAGTCTCTTTCTGTTCTACACCAAATCTCTTTCTTAAATCGATAACTGAAATGATATCTCCACGAAGATTAATAATCCCCGCCATAAATTCTGAAGCATTTGGTAGTTGAGTTAACTCTTTCATCCTAATAATTTCTTGTACTTTAGTAATCTTGACCCCAAACTCCTCACCACCTAAATCAAAAACTATTAATTGTTTCGTTTCGTTACTCATTATTACTTCCTCCTTCCGGTTTAACTACTAACTAAATTATTGAGCAAAGTGATAATTATAACTTAATAAACATATTTATTTCTTATTCTACATATTTCGTGATTATAATAATAAAATCCTGCAATTTTAAGTAAAAAATAACTTTTGTGAGGTCATTCACTTATTAGGGTGTTTTTTAAATAATTGAAAGATTAAAATGTAACACAATTTAACTAATTGCTGTAATTTTTATCTTATATTAATATAATTATACATTTTTAGATGATTACCTTTAAAATCTCCTATATAATTAGAAAGTATATAGCAAAAGAAAAGTCAAGCAACTTTAAAAGTTACTTGACAACTCAATTTTAATGAATCAATAATTATATATAATTTTAATTTAATGACTCTTTTTCAACAACAATATACCTAATTCTTTCTCTGATTTTATTGACAACACCTTCAAAAAATTCTACTAAAAGAGTAGCACTCCCAGATGAAGTTAAGATTAAAATCCATTCCACTTGATTCAAGGAAGTAGTCTTAAATATACCTTCTAATGCTGGTATATAAAGCACAATTAGTTGCATAACAAACGAAATAATAACAGCAGTCACTAAATAAAGATTAGAAAAAGGATTCATTTCAAATAAACTATACCTTTCTGAACGACAACTAAAAACAAAGAATAGCTGAGCCATTACTAAGTTAGTAAAAGCCATGGTTCTTGCTTCGACTAAGTTTCCATTACTTACCCGCAAGCCTAAAATGAAAACAAATAAAGTACTTAAACCAATCAATATCCCTTGAGTTATAATTCTCGTTCTCAAACCGTGAGCAAAGATACTTTCATTTGGTGGTCGAGGCGTTCTTTCCATAATATCATCATCGCTTTGATCAACTCCTAAAGCTAAAGCCGGTAAGCCGTCGGTCACTAAATTAACCCATAATATCTGAATCGGCACTAATGGCAGTGGAAAACCGAATAAAGAAGCTAAGAACATTGTTAGAATTTCACCAATATTACATGATAGTAGATACCGAATAAACTTACGAATATTATCATAAATAGCTCGCCCTTCTTCTACGGCAGCAACTATAGTCCGAAAGTTATCATCGGCTAAGATTAATGATGAAGCTTCTTTTGTTACATCAGTTCCCTTCTCCCCCATTGCGATACCAATATCCGCTTCTTTTACTGCCGGAGCGTCATTAACTCCGTCCCCGGTCATAGCAACTACTTCTCCTTTTCTCTTCAGAGTTCGGACAATTCTTAATTTATCTTCAGGCGTAACTCGGGCATAGACACTTATTTTATCTATAACCTGTCTAAGTTCATCATCACTCATAGCCTTTAATTCAGTCCCAGTAATTACTCTATCACCTTTATTTAATAGGTTCAATTCTTTAGCAATTGCTTGAGCAGTATTCTTATGATCTCCGGTTACCATAACAGGTCTAATTCCAGCTCGTTTGCAGCGAGCGATCGCTTTCTGAGCTTCTGGTCTTGGCGGGTCTATCATTCCGACTAATCCAACAAAGACTAATCTATTTTCATACCTTTCTAAACGGTTTCGATTAAAATTCTTTGGTAATTTTCGAGTTGCTACAGCTAAAACCCTTAAAGCTTGAGAAGCTAAATTCTCATTCTGTCTCTTTAATCTTTTTATCATCTTCCTATTTAATCTTTTTACTTCTCCATTCATTAAGTAATGACTGCATCTATCTAGTACAACGTCTGGTGCTCCTTTCAAATATAAAGTATTCTCACCTTCTTGTTGTCCAATTACCGACATTCGCTTACGATTAGAATCGAATGGCACCTCCCAAAATCGAGAAAAATTACTCTTTAACTCCTCCTTCTTTAAGCCTGCTTTCTGAGCCGCTAATAATAGAGCTCCTTCAGTAGGGTCACCTAAAACCTTCCACCTCTTACTTTCACTACTGAAACGGTCCTTTAACTTCTTCATCTTACCCTTGATGCCTTGATGATTGCGACGAATTTCGGCATTATTACATATGGCCCCTATCTTTAATACTTCCTTAACATCTGCTCTATTTAAGGAATTTTGCTCTGCACTATATAGCTTCCTATTAGTATAGAGCTTCTTAACAGTCATCTCATTCTTAGTCAGAGTTCCCGTTTTATCAGAACAGATAACCGTTGCACAGCCCAAAGTCTCTACAGCTGGCAGTTTTCGAACGATCGCTTGCCTCTTAATCATTCTTTGCACACCGATAGCTAAAGATAAAGTAACGATCGCTGGAAGTCCTTCTGGAATAGCAGCTACCGCTAAGCTAACTCCCGCTAAAAACATCCTATAGAGTGGCTCTCCTTTTAAAACTCCTAAAACTACTACCGCTGCACAAGCTAAAAAGCAGAGGTAGACTAACCAGCGTCCTAAAGCCTTCAAGCGCTGTTGGAGTGGAGTCTCCCTTTCTTCGGTATCACGTAGCATATCAGCAATTCTTCCCATTTCAGTATCTAAACCAATATCAGTAATTACCGCCTTTGCCTTCCCTTTAACTACTGTCGTTCCCATATAAGCCATGTTTTTACGATCACCTAGTGCAATATCTTCATCTTTAATTGCTTCTGTCTCCTTTTTAACCGGAATTGATTCTCCTGTTAATGAAGCTTCATTAACCTCTAAGCTACTAAGTTCTATCAATCTAACATCGGCTGGAATCTTGTCCCCACTTTCTAAATAAATAATATCACCAGGCACTAACTCTTCTGTTGGCACTTTCTTCTTAGCTCCATTTCTTAATACTGTAGCCTCTGGTGCTGCCAATTTCTTTAAGGCCTGTAAAGACTTCTCCGCTCGATACTCCTGTATAAATCCCATAATCGCATTCAAAATAACGATAGCAATAATCGCAATTGCATCTTCAACCTGCCCTAAAAGACCTGATATAATTACTGCTCCAATTAAAACCAACACCATGAAATCTTTGAACTGTTCTAATAATAGACTGAATAATGTTCTACGCTGCTGGTCTGGTAGTTGATTAGGACCAAATTTTCTCTGTCTTCCTTTTACTTCAGAACTATTAAGTCCATTCTTAGAATCGACATCTAACTTGGCAATCACTTCTGAGTTTGATAATTGATATGCTTTCTTTTGGTTTGCTTTACTCATACCTACCCTCCTTAGATGAATGTAGTTCATAATTATTAATATTCAAGCTATTAAGATAAAATTACAAATAAAGGTTGTTAAAACTCTTACATAAGGAACTTACATAGTTACAAAATAATAATAGAGTTTCCCCATTTTTTAAAGTAAATAATATGAAAATTATCAACACCTAAAATTGTGGACAATTAACCTTAACAATTGATTAAAATAGATTATCCACAGATTACGCAAAAAAGGTGAAATTACCTCCGTTTTTTGGTATAATTAGGTTGGACACCAAAACCAAAAAGGAGGAATTCCACCTATGATTAATTATACCAAACTTATATACCAATTGAAAAGGAAATTATCAAGTTTTTCTAAAAAAATTACTAAAAAGTTATCTAAACCTAAATCTAAATTTGTCTTTCAGGTACTATATGG
>NZ_FOTT01000041.1 GCF_900114655.1 Candidatus Frackibacter sp. WG13 | reverse complement strand
GCTAATAGCTTCGCCAGTAGTACCGAATCCAACGACAGCAATAGTAATGAATCGACCATCATTAGATAAGTTCGAATCAGATATAAAAGAAGGTGGTCATCTATTTATCAATAGTTCATTGATAGATAAGGAAGCTGAGCGAGAAGATGTAGAAGTAGTAAAGGTACCAGCCAATGAGATAGCAAACGAACTAGGCAATAGTAAAGTAGCCAATATGGTAATGTTAGGTGCGTTCATAGCCAAGACTGAGGTAGTAGACTTTGACTCAGTAATGGATGCTTTAGCAGATGTACTACCAGAACATAGACATAACTTGTTACCTCTTAATGAGAAGGCATTAAAGAGAGGTAAGGAAGTAGTAGGATAGATTCACATGAGATCCCTTAGGGTGTAAATTAGAATAAAAATTCATGCCCTAAGGGATTTTTAAATTAAAGAAATTATATTTGATGATACTTTTAAGCGATATATTTGACAAATTTAGAGTTGATAGTATATTATTAAATAGGAAAATGACTTATGTAAGCAATTTAATAGCTAATTAATATAGCAATAGGAGGTGGCAGAGTAGTTTAGTAGAGCTTAATAGAAAATTAATTACAAATGTAGAAGAGATTAGATAGCAGAATAAGCAGAGATTAGATAGTAGAAGAAATAATATATTCATTAAAGAATATAATAATTAAATTATTAAGGAGTGGAGTAGAAATGTCAGCAGAAAACAATGATGCACAATGGGGCTCTAGATTGGGTTTTATTTTAGCAGCAGTTGGTTCAGCAGTAGGATTAGGTAATATTTGGCGTTTTAGTTATATGGTCTATGACAATGGGGGAGGAGCTTACTTAATTCCTTATTTCTTTGCGTTATTAACAGCAGGGATTCCATTATTAATTTTGGAGTTTAGCTTTGGCCATAAGATGAGAGGTTCAGCACCATTTTCTTTTGCGCGTATGGGTAAGAAATGGGAATGGTTAGGCTGGTGGCCATCTTTAGTATCCTTTGTGATTACCACTTATTATGCAGTAATCATCGGTTGGAGTTTAAATTATATCGTTTATTCTTTTGGTCGTGTCTGGGGTAAGAATCCAGAAAGCTTTTTCTATAAGAGTCATCTTAACTTAAGTTCTGGTATTTCTGAAATAGGTGGAATCAATTGGACCATCTTACTTGGAGTAGCAGCAGTATGGTTTATTAACTATATTATTCTATATAAAGGTATTGAAGAAGGAATTGAGAAAGCTTCTAAAATATTTATGCCTTTATTAGCAGTTTTCATGTTAATTATCACTATTCGTGGTATTACCTTACCTGGTGCTTTAGCAGGTGTTAATAAATTCTTAGAGCCAGATTTTAGTGCTTTACTAGATGTTAAGATTTGGTTAGCGGCTTACGGACAGATTTTCTTTACTTTAAGTGTCGGTTTTGCGATTATGATTACCTATTCAAGTTATTTACCGAAGGATTCAGATATAGTAAATAATGCATTTATTACGGCATTAGCTAACTGTGGTTTCAGTTTTATTGTCGGGATTGGAGTCTTTGGAATTTTAGGATATATGGCTACAGAAACAGGACAACCGATTTCTGAAGTTGTAACTCAGGGAATAGGCTTAGCTTTTATAGCATTTCCTAAGGCTATTAATCTGCTTCCAGGCTTTCAGACTTTATTTGCGATAATCTTCTTTTTAGGTTTAACGATTGCAGGATTCTCTTCTAGTATTTCATTAATCGAAGCATTTGTAGCTTCAGTTAGAGATAAGTTTGATATTGAACGAAAGAAAGCAGTTTCTTATGTCTGTTTGGCTGGTTTTGTAGGTAGTTTAATATTTACTACTGGTGCTGGTTTATATTTCTTAGATATAGTAGATCATTTCGTTAACCAATTTGGTATTGCTTTAGTAGGGTTAATTGAATGTATTATATTAGGCTGGGTTTACAAGGCAAATAAACTTAGAAATTATGCTAACCCATTATCTGATTTTCAGATTGGGAACTGGTGGGATATCATGATTAGGTTCATAACTCCTGTAATTTTAGGTTATATGTTTATTCAGAATACTATATTAGAAATATCTAAACCTTATGGTGGATATGAGATGAGTGCTCTTCTTAAATTTGGTTGGGGTGTTGCAGCGATAATGTTAATATTAGGTATTGTAGTTAGCTTTACCAGTTGGACAGGTCGTAAAGAAGAGTTATTATCTAGGGAGGTGCTCTAATTATGTCTCTAGGTGCTATTCTTATGTTAATCTTTGGATCAGTAATTTTATATGGAGGTTTAGGTATCTGTTTAAGGATTGCTATGAAGAATAACTAACTATTTTAAAAAAGGTCTCATTGAGAGTTTTTTTCTCAATGAGACCTTTTAAGTACTGTATGAATATAAATGATTAAAATGCAAATTTTTTAATAATAGTTAAAAAAGCAGGATAAGGAAGCATAATAACGAAACATTATTATAATTATATTAGTATATATAATATATGCCTCATCAGAAGGGAAATTTAAGAAACTTAAAGGGAGAGGGATAAATGTTCAAGGAAGAGGATGTAATTAATAAATTTATAGAGTTAACTCAAATTGATAGTGAATCTTATAATGAAAGAGAGATAGCTGATAAATTAAAGAAAGAATTATTAGAATTAGGGTTAAAAGTTAATGAAGATGATGCTGGAGATGTGATTGAAAATAATACTGGCAATATAATTGCTAAATTAAAAGGGAATGAACCAAGCTTGCCAAAATTATTATTATCAGCTCATATGGATACTGTTAAACCCGGAAAGAGTATTGAACCAGTAGTTGAAGATGGGATTATTTTTAGTCAAGGTGATACTATATTAGGTGCAGATGATAAAGCAGGTATTACAATGATCTTAACTATTTTACGGGAACTAAAGGATAGTCAGTCTTCTTATGGGGACATAGAAGTAGTCTTTACTGTGTGTGAAGAAGCAGGTCTGTTAGGTTCTAAAAATTTAGCTTTTAAAAATTTAAATGCGGATTATGGAATTGTTTGTGATTCAGGGGAATCTGTTGGTAATATCATTATAGAAGGCCCAGCACAAACAAAGATTAAAGCAAAAGTTTATGGTAAAGCGGCTCATGCTGGGAAAGAGCCTTATAAAGGAATTAATGCAATTAAAGTGGCAGGAGTAGCACTTGCAAATATGGAATTAGGTCAGATTGATGAAGAAACAACGGCTAATATAGGAATTGTTAAAGGCGGAGAAGCGACTAATATTGTACCTGATGAAGTAGAGTTAGTTGGAGAGGTGCGTAGTAGGGATGAAGCAAAATTAGAAGAGCAGGTTCAAAGTATAATTAAGACTCTTGAAGAAGCAGCAGAAGAATTTGATACGGATGTAGAGGTCGAAGTTAAGCGACTATTTCCTTCTTTTAAATTAGATAAAGAGCTATCTATCATAAAATTAGCTATTGAAGCAGGTGAAAATTTAGGATTAGAACCTAAATTAATTGCTACCGGAGCCGGAAGTGATGCTAATATCTTTAATGCTCAAGAAATACCAACTATTAATTTTGGGCTTGGTACAAAAGAAGGCCATACAGCAGATGAAAATATAGAAACTGATAACTTTACTAAGATAGTAAAACTGATTTTAGATATTATACAAAATCTAGATTAATCTAACATATTAATCCAGTATAATAATCTCGTTATGGGATATATTATTAATGGAGGTGGTTTCCCCGGTGGGAAAAATTATGTCTGAAGAAACCAAGTATGAGTTGGCTAAGGAATTAGGCTTCTCTCATAAGGTTAAGGACGGAGATTGGGGCAATATAACCACCAGAGAAGCTGGGTCATTAGTAAGAAGTGCAATAAAGAAAGCAGAAGATGCGATGGCTCAGCAAGAAGAACAGTAGGAGCATATGCTCCTACTGTTTTTTTAGTTATAGAATAAAATATTATGAAATAATTTTAAACTTAAAAGAGGATTTTGAAGATTTATGTATAAAATATGCAATATGAGTACTATTTATTATCTATTTAAATATGGTTTGAAATAATTATTACATAATAGAAGGGTTTAAAAATTAGATAAGTAAAGGTGAATATTTAACTGATAAAAGGAGGAGAAGAAATGGAACAAAAGTCAGTAGCGCAATCAGGTAAGCTAGGATTAAAGCTTAGTTTAGGAGTAGTTGTAATCTATTTAATTAGTCTTTTAATTACTAATTTTAGCATTGGACTAATAACTAGTTCTGCTAACACAGATAAAATTAATTACTTAAGAATAATTACTAACATCATTATATTCTTGATCTTGTTTAGGGTTTTATTTAAGAGATTAGTTAGTAATAAGATTAATGATATTATTAACTGGTTACAAAGCTCAAAGGAAGGCAGCGTAAAGTCGGATTTAAATTTAGAAAGTAATGATGAATTAGGGCTATTAGTCAATGAATTAAATACTATAGAGGGCAAGTCTTCAGGAAATATTATTGAAGAGATTAGAGAAGAAATCGGTGACCTATCTATCTATAGTAATGAATTATCAGCCTCGTCTAAAGAAGGAAATAAGGCGATAAAGGAGACACACGGACTTATAGAAGATATGACAGCAAGTATTGAAGAAATTTCAGCTAGTTCTGAAGAAGTAACAAGCTTTGCTGAGGAAGCTACATCACAGACACATTTAGGTAAGGAGAATATCGAACAGACAATTAAAAGCATGCAAGATATTAACCAAGCTGTAGATGAGACGGTAGAAACGATGAAGGAGTTAAATGAGAATTCTCAAAAGATAGGTGAAATTATAGAATTAATAACTAATATAGCTGATCAAACTAATTTATTAGCATTAAACGCAGCTATAGAAGCCGCTCGTGCTGGAGAACAAGGACAAGGCTTCGCCGTGGTAGCAGAAGAGATTAGAGAATTAGCCGAAGAAACTGCTAATGCTACTAGTGATATAGTAGAGATAGTAAAGGTTACTCAGGATAAATCGAATGAAGGTTTAGAAGCTATTCAGCAGGTAGAGAGTAAGGCCAAAGAAGGTAAGAGTGTGGCTGAAGAGACTACACAGGTTTTCTTCGATATTGAAAATGCTAGCCAGCAAACTGCTGATATGATTGAACAAACAGCTATTTCTGCCCAGGATTTAGCAGAGAGTAGTGAAAAGATTATGGCTAAATCAAGAGTTATTTCCGATATATTTGATGTAGTAACTGATTCATCTAATGAATTAGCAGAGATGAGTCAGAATGTAAATCAGTTAACCGGTAGTGAAGCCAGTGATAAAGATAATGCAGATTTAGTTCAATGGGATGATAGTTATTCAATTGGAGTAGATAAGGTTGATAATCAGCATAAAGAGCTCTTTAAACGGCTTAATGATTTAATTCTTGCTAATAAGTCGGACAAAGGAAGAGATGAAGTTAAGAAGATATTAGGCTTTTTAGCCGATTATACTGTTAAACACTTTGAAGACGAAGAAGAATTACAACGCGAGTCTGGTTATCCTGATTATGAACTTCACAAAGAGATTCACGATAACTTTGTGCAAGATGTAGTAGAACTTAAGGAAAAATTAGAAGCAGGTAGAGTAGATGCTGCAACTATGATGAGATTTAATAAGAAAGTAACTAAGTGGCTAATTAATCACGTTAAAGGAATAGACCAAGAAGTTGGTAAACATATTAATAAAAAATAAATAGTCAAATATTTAAAAATAAGAAGGAATTTACGCAACGATGTCTAATTATGTATATAGATAACATAATAGTCAATTAATATTTTATAGTAGATTTTTTATGTGGGTCGTGGCAAGAATCACAGGTTTGTAATAAAGATTCTATTACGGATTATTAGGTATTTAGTCGCCTATTTCACTCTTTAATGTAAAGGGGAATAGGCGACTTATTTTTATATATAATTAAATTCATAATTATAATTAAAAGATTTATTTATGAAAGGAGTCAGTTCAAAATGTTAAAAGAATTAATTATTGGAACTATAGAAGAAGTAGTTGCTAGTGCTGATACAGAAACTGAATATCGTAAGCCATTAGTAGGTTTTGCTAATGCGAATGATGAAGAGTTTGAAAGCTTGAAAGAGATAGTGGCCCCTGAATATAAATTCCCTACTGATATACTTGCTAATGCTAAGAGTGTAGTTGCTTTCTTTATTCCATTTGCTAAAGAGGTAGTTGAACTTAATCAGCAACAGCAAGATTGTGCACCAGAATGGGCAATTGCTTATCATGAGACAAATGTATTAATCAGTCAAATATGTGATTCGCTAAAGAACGAAATGGATAAAATAGGAGTTAAAGTTGGGTGGGAAAGCCCAACATATAACTTTGATAAAGAACGTTTACTTAGCTTTTGGTCTCATCGTAGTGCGGCAAAGATATGTGGGCTAGGTGATTTTGGTCTCAACCAGATGTTAATTAGTAAACAGGGGAGTGCTGGAAGATATGGAAGCATAGTTATTGATAGACAGGTGATACCTTCCCAAAAAATCAACAAAAGTTTATGTCTTTATTATCGTAATGGTAGTTGTGGAGTTTGTGTTGATAGCTGTCCAACAGGTGCTTTAACAAAAGAGGGACTAAATAAGGATTTATGTTATAAGATGTGTTTAGAAAATGATCAAGTTTTTAAAGAGAAATTCGATAGATTTAATGACATTTTTGATGTATGCGGTAAGTGTCAGACAGGTCCGTGTGCATATGGTATTCCAGATTGCACAAAAGAATGACTTTTGCATAATTATTGAAAAATAATACAATTTAGCAGGGAAATTGCTTTAAGTCAGGAAATACATATAAATAAAGATTTAGTAGTAGAGGAGGTAGAAAATGGCTAAAGTAGATTTCATTCAGGATAAGTGCAAAGGTTGTGAGCTTTGTACTACAGTCTGTCCTAAGGATATAGTAGTGATTGATGATGAAATTAATACCAAGGGATTTCATCCAGCCACAGTTAGTGACGAAGATGAGTGTATAGCATGTGGTTTTTGTGCTAGCATCTGTCCTGATGTGGTGATTGAGATATTTAAATAGTTGACAGTTGACAGTGAAGCCCAGAAAAGAGCTTCCGAATTAGAAGCAGAGTCTATCATAGGCTTGCGACCAGTTAGAAAGGTCAAGGTTAAGATTAAGAAGTAAAATGATTGAGATAGTTTTAGATAAACTGACACTGACACAGATTACTGACACTGATATGTATAGGAGGTTATAGAATGAGTGAGAAAGTATTAATGAAAGGAAACGAAGCGATTGCCGAAGCAGC
>NZ_FOTT01000019.1 GCF_900114655.1 Candidatus Frackibacter sp. WG13 | reverse complement strand
TTACAACCGTGTGCGATATTAGCAAATGGACCACCATGGATAAATGCTGGTGTATTCTCTAAAGTCTGTACTAAGTTAGGCTTAATTGCATCCTTAAGTAATGCAGCCATAGCTCCGTGTACATTTAACTGCTTAGCCTGTACAGGCTCATCATCAAATGTATAACCGATAACGATGTTACCTAACCTTTCTTTTAAGTCTTCAATTCCTTCAGAAAGACAAAGAATAGCCATTACCTCAGAAGCAACTGTAATCATGAAGCCATCTTCTCTAACCTGACCGTTAGGGCCACCTACACCAACTAATACTTCTCTTAATGCTCTATCGTTCATGTCAACAACACGCTCGAATACTACCTCTTTCGGGTCTAAACCTAAGTCGTTACCCTGCTTAATGTGATTATCGATTGCTGCTGAAAGCATGTTATGAGCAACACCAATAGCGTGAATATCACCTGTAAAGTGTAAGTTAATATCTTCCATTGGAACTACCTGTGAATAACCTCCACCTGCAGCACCACCTTTAACTCCCATACATGGTCCTAAAGACGGTTCTCTTAGAGCTACTGTAGTCTTATGTCCTAACTGATTTAAAGCCTGTGTTAAACCAACACTAGTAGTTGTCTTACCTTCACCAGCAGGAGTAGGAGTAATAGCAGTAGTTAAGATTAACTTACTGTCCTCATTGTCCATTCTCTCCTTATAAGCTTCATACTTAACTTTAGCTTTGTTATCTCCATATAGTTCGATTTCATCCTTGCTTAATCCTAGAATTTCAGCTATCTCCGTAATGTGCTTTAATTCTGCCTCCTGAGCTATTTCAATATCTGACTTTACTGCCATTTAATAATCATCCACCTTTCGTTTTATTATAATTTAATTTTCTATACAAACTAATGAAAATTTAAAATATTATAAATTTTTATATTATACTAAAGACCTTTAACCCCACTTTTATCACTAATTATGATTAATATATACTCCTGACTGCCTGTACCTACCCCCTTCCGGCCATTATAGATATCCACCATATTTAAATTATATTTCTTAATAATGTAATTTATTACATTTACTTCTGCAAATCTAAGATATTAATCATTCTATTTCTCCTATATTATCTTTGCACTATTTAAATATATTATCTTTCAACCATAAAAACCCCTTCTTTTTGTGTAAAAAAAATCCATAAAGACTATAAAGTAACACAATAATCCTTTTATACAATAGAAAAGAGGTGGCTCAACAGCCACCTCTTTTATCTACTTCCTATTTTCTTTTATTTCTTAATTTAATATTAATTCTACTATCTGTATTTTCATCTAATCCAGTCCCAAAATCTTCCGGTTCCTCACTTTTGACCGGTTGCGTATCTTCAGCCTCTAACTCATCATTATCTGGATTATATTCATAATCACCTTTAAACTCAGCAATAATCTTCTTAATATCACTTGAGGTTAATGTTTCTTTATCCTTAAGCTCCTCAACCATTTTCTCTACCATAGCACTATTCTCACTTAAAACTCTAGTAGCTTTATCATAAGCATTTTCAATCATATTCTTAACTTCCTTGTCTATTAAAGCCGCTACATCTTCACTATAATTTCTATTTCTAGAAATATCACGACCTAAGAAGACTTGGTCACTATTCTTTTGACCTAAAGTTAGTGGCCCAATCTCATCACTCATTCCGTATTCTGTAATCATACCTCGAACAATCTTAGTAGCTCTTTCTAGGTCATTTTGAGCACCAGTACTTATTTCATCTAAAAATACCTCTTCAGCTACTCGTCCTCCTAAAAGAGCAGTCACTCTATCGATCAATTCGGATTTGGTTACAAAGTTCTTATCTGCTTCAGGTAGATTAATGGTGAATCCACCAGCTCTACCTCGCGGAATGATTGATACCTTATGAGTCGGATCAGAATGCTCTAGTAATTCACCTAAGAGAGCATGACCTGTCTCATGATAAGAAACAATATCCTTCTCCTTATCACTAATCAATCTACTCTTCTTCTGTGGACCAGCAATTACACGATCAATAGCATCATCAAACTCTAACATGCTAATCTGATCCTTATCTCTTCTAGCAGCCAAGATTGCTGCTTCATTAGCCAAGTTCTCCATATCAGCCCCTGTAAATCCTGGAGTTCTTTTAGCTAATATATCTAACCTTACATCATCAGCTAATGGTTTATCCTTAACATGAATCTCTAAAACACCTTTACGTCCTTTAAAGTCCGGCTTATCAACTATTACTTGACGATCAAACCGTCCTGGTCTTAATAAAGCAGGATCTAAAACATCCGGTCTATTAGTAGCAGCCATCAAAATAATACCTTCATTAGGCTCAAAACCATCCATTTCAACTAATAGCTGATTTAAAGTCTGTTCTCTTTCATCATGACCCCCACCAACTCCGGCTCCTCGTTGTCTACCTACCGCATCTAATTCATCAATAAAGATAATACATGGTGAATTCTCTTTTCCTTGTTCAAATAAGTCTCTAACTCGTGAAGCTCCAACTCCAACAAACATTTCTACAAAGTCTGAACCACTTATAATAAAGAATGGAACCCCCGCTTCACCAGCTACTGCTCTTGCCATCAATGTTTTACCAGTTCCTGGTGGTCCAACTAATAATACTCCTTTTGGTATTTCAGCACCTAATTTGTTAAACTTATCTGGTGACTTTAAAAACTCTACAACCTCTACTAACTCTTCTTTAACCTCTTCATAATTAGCTACATCATCAAATGTAACTTGTTTCTTTTCGTCATCGTGACGACGAGCTTTATTCTTACCAAAAGACATTACTTTGTTGCCGCCACCCTGCATCCTCTGCATAATAAAGAACCAAAAACCAAAGATTAGGATAGTTGGTAATAGATAACCTAAGATACTAGCCCACCAAGGCGGCTCAGGCTCTGGCTTAGTCTCAATAGCAACTTCGTTATCTTGTAAGATTTGTTCAACCTTTTCGATAGTTCCTGGAATATTTATTTCAAACTGATTTCCTTCTGGGGTCTTACCTTTAACTATCTCCTCCCCAACAATTGTTACCTTATCTATCTTGCCTTTCTTGACTGAAGTTATAAACTGACTATAACTAAAGTCTTGTTTAACTGGGGCAGGACTTATGAAATACTGTGCTATCAAAAATGCTATAGCAATTATTATCAAATAAAAGCCAATATTCTTCGAAAATCGATTCAACAAATAATCCTCCCTTCTATAATATATAGCTTACCACAATTAATTATTATACTATAAAAAATAGAAATTAGCAAGAAATTAACTAGAAATTATCACTTATCTTTCACCAAATATTTACTCATAAACTTCTGGCTTTAGAACAAAAATATAGGGAACATTACGATACTTTTCATTATAATCTAAACCATACCCAACTACAAACTTATCTGGAATCTCAAAACCATTATAATCCATGTCTACTTCTTTTTCTGTTCTACGGTCTGGTTTATCTAATAGTGTACAAATCTTAATACTTGCTGGATCTCTTGTTGCTAAAAAATCAACCACATGCTTTAAAGTTAAACCAGTATCTATTATATCTTCTACAATTAAGACATGTCTACCTTCAATATTTTCCTCTAGGTCCTTAATAATTCTTACAACTCCTGAGGATTTAGTTCCATCATAACTCGAAACATCCATAAAATCAAAAGTTACAGGTAAATCTACATGTCGAGCAAGGTCAGACATAAACATTATGCCACCTCTTAAAATCCCTACCATTACAATATCATCATCAACCTCATAATCTGCTGTAATTTCTGCTCCTAACTCTACAATTCGTTCCTCTATTTCTTCCGCTGTAATTAAGACTTCTTCAATTTGATCTTCTAATTCAGTTAGCACAATTACTTCCTCCTTTTTTAGATTCTATTAACTTGTACAGTTAATATTTCTTTTGTTTTATCTGTTATTCTAAATCTATTATCAACTCTTAAATCATCTATAGCAAATATTTCATCATCTAAAGTTGTAAAAATTGGCATCCTATCTCTTAACTCTACTGGAATTTTTTCATCGATCATAAAATCCTTTATCTTCTTGCTTCCTTGCATACCTAATGGCCGAAATCGGTCCCCATCTTTACGATTCCTTATTTTGATTCGATTACCGATTCTATCTTTATTTATATATAATTTATCTTCTTCTCTTATAACTTGCCTCCAATTTGGACCTGCTATTATAATTTTTAATATAACTTCAATTCCTAAATCTTTTATTTGATACTTTCCTGGAATGGAATATATCTGTGAAATTGACTTAGTTCTTGGTTGAGTTTCTTGCCAGAAAAAGATTAACTTTTCATAACCTCTTTTAACACGCAATCCTTGTGGAAGTTGAATTATACTACCTGTCTCCCCAACATTAATTAACTCCTCAATCTGCTGGATGTGATGGAAGTAGTAATCTTTTTTAGTTCCACAAAAAGAACTGATTGCTTTCCTAAACACCCTCCTTTGAATAGCTAAATCTAAATCCCTTAACGACTCTAAATATAAGGATAACTTATTCTGAGATTCATTAGCTAAAATTCGTTTATACTCCTTCACTACATAACTTTCCAAAAAATCATTCTCAACTCTTATAATTTCAGCCATTCTATTTAAATTCTCTTTAACCCCTTCATTAAACTCATCTTCTAGATAGGGTAACAACTCTAACCTAATCTTATTTCTTAAATAGACTGGCTTAAAATTAGAACTATCTAAACGAGGTTGTAAATTATACTCTTCACAATAATTATCAATATCTTTACGCCAAACTTCCAATAATGGTCTAATAAACCTATCATCTCTAATTGGGTTAATCCCACTTAAACCTTCTAAACCTGCTCCGCGTAAAAAATTAATCATCACTGTTTCTGCTTGGTCATCAGCATGTTGGCCAAGAGCTATCTTATCTGCCCCTATATCATTAGCTAACTCAACACAAAGTTGATAACGAATTTCCCGTGCTGCTGCTTGCTTAGAGAGATTATTTTCCTTTATATAAGTAGGTACATCATATTCACGAATGTTTACTGGAATTTCTAAACGTTCAGCAAATAGCTTAACATACTCAGCATCAGCTTTAGATTCTTCACCTCTAAACATATGATCTAAGTGAAATACATACAAAGATAGATCATAATCCTGTTGTAAACGATGCAAAATATGTAATAAAGCTAAAGAGTCTGGTCCTCCTGAAACACTAACTAAAACCTTATCTCCTTTAGTTAACAGTTTATGATTATCAATTGTTTTCCTAACATTCTCTAATAGACACATTATATCGCCTCTAGTTAACAGTAATATATAATTTAGGATTATCATCTCTTTCTTAAAATATACTATAATAAGCTTGGTTCAAAATAATTCTTTCGACAAAACTTTTTTGATTCCTTCTTCAATTAGTTATTTATTTTATCTAACTTCGGTAACTATTCAACTTTGTTACTACTACTGTCATATCATCACTAATCTCTTGTTTAGCCTCAATAGCTTGCTCTAAAATATAGTCTGCTAATGATTGAGGGTCATTTATTAAATTATTTCTTAATAAACGCATCATCCACTCTTCTTGTTTTATTTCATCTTCCTGAGAATCTAAAATACCGTCGGTTACCATAATAATCATATCTCCTGGTGAAATCTGCATCTGTTGTGTCAATTCTATATCTATATTATCCATAATTCCTATTGGAAGAGAAGTGCTTTTAACTAAATCGATTTTACGACTATCACGCTTAATAAAAGTAGGCGCTGAACCAACCTTGATAAATTCAGTCTGCCCAGTATAACAATTAATAGCACTGATATCGACAGTAGCAAATACTTCTTCCGCAGAACGAAGTAAGAGTGCAGAGTTAACCGTCTTAATAGCTAATTTCTTATCAAAACCAGCTGTAATTAACTTTTCTAGTAAATCAACCGTCGTTTGACTCTCTAAAGCTGCTCTTTCTCCTCTACCCATGCCATCACTTAGGATAGAAATAGTCTCTTCGTCATCTGCATCTATAACTTTATAATTATCTCCTGATATCTCTTTTTGACCAGGGCTAACTTGTGCAACACCTGTTTCGACTCGGTATGTAGTAGTTGGTGTGATTTCTAAAGAACAATACTGCTTACCTAAATGTCCCCCACACTTATTCCAAGAAACCTGAAACTTTTGATCTAAAGCTTGATTCAGGATAGGGATAATCTCCTGCTTGCATTCTTGGTTGCCGGCACAAGACTCTTTGGTCAAAGAAATCCTCATTTCGTTTTCAATATTATGTGTAGAAACTTTTTTAGTGAATATTCCATACAATTCTAATTCACTTTGAATTACTTTTTCTAAATTATTATCAAATCTAATATCAACTGCTAAATCGGAGGCTGCTGCTTCAAGGAGTTGGGAAACCCCTAACAACTGATTACCTATTACCTCCTTGCTATCTTTTAACTTCTTCTGCCAGAAGTTATTAGTCTCATACTTCTCTAAAAGCCTATTTGCTGTCTCACTAAATTCTACTGACATCCTACATTCGCCGTGCATGACTTGACTTAATACTTTAGAACTAATTCCACCCTGATTTTCGGCCACCGATAAGACTTCAACAGAACGTTGATAAGTTTTAAAGAACTCTTGTTCCCAACAAAGACTATAATATTCACATTCTACACAAACTTGATTAGTAATTATACTCAATAGTTCTTCCACATTGTCACTTTGGTTAGGATTAGCCCTTGAAACTTGTTGGAAAGTATTAGCTAATTCTATAAAAACATCAGAAATTTCATTAACTCGATTTACAATCTTATTCTGCATCTCTTCTTGTTGTGATTCCATCGAATAAGCTTTTGACCCAGGGATCCATCTTCCTAAAGACTCAATTATCTTATCAGGAAGCAAAACTAGAATTCCACCTGCTAATAATGCTTCTCCTATCACTGCATTAATACTATTTAGTTCTATTAAAAATATAGTGTAAAGTAGTATTGTTAATGAAAAACCTATAATTACCCCTAACTTACCTTCTCTTTTAAAATTACCACTAATTAAACCAGCTAATGCATAAAGACCTGTGACTTCAATCACATATAAGTTAGAAATGCTATAGAATAACCCGATTACAACTCCTACTACCGTTGCTACAGTTCCTCCACCATTGATAGCTACCAGCATAATCATTAAATCGCTAAATACCCGCGAAAGATTGACTACTCCTATATTTACATTAGGAAAGCCAATACTCAAACTTGCTAATGTAATTAATAGTGCTAAGATATTAATCTCTTCTAACTCTTCTCTCTTTTCAGCCCCAAGTAACGGTGATAAACCTTCAAGTAAAACCAAGGTTAAAACTCCTACCAATACTACTCCTAATAAGAGAGTTAGATTATAATACAAATGTTTGCTTGCTAAAAATATATTAATGACTTCAATAACTAAAAGCACACCAGCATTTAACATTGCAAAATGTATCTTAGAAACTCTCTGTTTCCCATATAAGAAAACCAGCGAAGCTAAACTAAATAATATTCCTGCTAACAAATATTTAGCAAATAGCCAACTCCAGCCCAAAGCCGTATAATAACCAATATAGATACTAATAATAAAGAATACTACTCTACTTATCCCTTCGCTTTTATAAAGTTTCTGGTAAACACTCACTCCTAAAAAAGCTAATCCAAAAGGTAATAGATTTGCTGATAAAGAGGCTCGTCCAATTACTACCCCTAAGCATACATACACAAGGTGTAATAAATCAAATTCTAGAACTATCTCCTTAACTAATTGACTTATCACCTCTAATTTAGTTTTATCATTCTCCTTTAATCTTTTATAAATAGGAAGATCAGTCTCAACTAACATTATATTAATACCTCCTCTGAAATTTAACCTTTTATGGCTGTAAAGTATATTATACATCTTTTCCCAGAGAAGATTTGTCGTTTTATCTAGATGGTCGTACAATTTTTTCTTATATATTATGACAAAAAAAATAACACTCCTATTATTCAGAGTGTTCTTGTAAAAATATGTATTAATTTTTAATATAAAAATGGTGGCGGCGCAGGGATTTGAACCCCGGACTCTACGGGTATGAACCGTATGCTCTAGCCAGCTGAGCTACACCGCCAAAATGGTGCCGGGGGTGGGACTCGAACCCACACGGGCACTAAAGGCCCATCGGATTTTAAGTCCGATGCGTCTGCCAATTCCGCCACCCCGGCAATTTAATTTTTAGACCTTTTTTTGCGACGACAGCAATAATTATAGTATATATTACACCTATGGTCAATAACCATCACAGACTATTAGCAATGATTACACAATTATATTCCTTTATTACTCTCTTTTACTTTAGTTTTCTTCTTTTTGCTATAATCATAAATAATCCCTTCTAAAATGTCAGATTCACTAACTATAATCTTCTTTTTCCTCATTCTCTTCATTATCTCTAGTAAAATTTGAATTCCTGCTACAATAATATCTGCTCTTTTAGGCTGTAATCCGATTACTGCTTTTCTTTCTGTAATAGACTTTGTATTTAATTTTAAAAGAATTTCTTTAATTGTCGAAATATCCAAAGCATAACCATGGACTTTTTTAGGGTCATATGAAGATAAACTCTGATCAATTGCCGCTAGAGTCGTTATTGTTCCTCCAACTCCTAATAAACATTCTAAATTATCATCTATTTTTTTAATAACCGGAGTTATGAGCGATGAAATCATCTCACTTCTCTGTTCTATATCCGAACTTTTTTCTGTCATTCGCACTGCACCTACATCAATACTAAATCTTTCTTTTATCTTATCCTTAACCCCAAGAATAAATTCTGTACTCCCACCACCAATATCTAAGACTAAATTAGAATCTAATAATTGATCTGATAATCCCTTAACTACCCCTAAATAAGAAAGTTCTGCTTCTTCTTCTCCACTAATAACTTCTACATTTAATCCCGTTCTTTCATTAACCTTATCGATAAATAGTTGTCGATTAACAGCATCTCTAACTGCACTAGTGGCCACTACTCTAAATTTATTAACCTGATAATCATCTAATAATCTTCTATACTCAGATAAGGCCTTAATAGTCCTTTCTATTGCTTCTGGTTGCAAACACTGTGATGAATCAACACCTTTTCCTAAACGGGTGGTTCTTAACTCGGTAGCTAAAGGTTGCATCTCACCTCTTAATAGAAGTTCCCCGATTAAAAGCCGGGTTGAATTTGTTCCTATATCAATAGCTGCTAATCTTTCCATCTTTTTCACTCCTTACAATCAGCATTACATTCTTCTTCACAAGAATTAGAGAATCCTTCCTTCAATAATTCTTCTACTCTTTTTCCAACAGGATTCTTTTTATTTAATAAATAATCTGCATATTGAGTATGTAAACATTTAACCCCTTCCAAATTCATAATACCACCTACTCCTGACTCCGAAACGACCTTCCAACGACCAGGATAATTCTCTTTTAAGTTCTTTAAATCCTCAGAAGATAATAGCTCAACTCTATTTTGAGCATAATCATCATAAGATAATAATAATCTTTCCCTCTCAACAGGATCATTAATTATCTCATTTTGAATCTCTTTAACTAATCCTTCCGACTCTAATTCCGAAATCCTAGTTATTAACTCTGGACAACTCAACCAATAAGTCGTAGGAAAGATACCTAACTCATCCTCTTTATTAAAGACTGGATAAGTAATTAGTATCTGGGGGTAACCATGCTCACATCTCTTCCCCACTCCAACTAGATTTCTTGGCTCTCTACCTAACTGCTTCTTTATTACTTCTAAATCTTCCTCTGTATATTCCTGCTCCATTAAATTTCACCTCTCAACCTCATTTGTTTTTTACCTCTAAATCTAATTAAACACCCTCTTAGAGGGTGTTTAATAGTCAAATTCATAATTTATTTAATACATTACATAGTTAGAAACTATAACTCATATATTTAATAACGTGACGAACCACCACGTTTAGATTCAATGCTTTTCTTTAAATCTTGTTGTCTTTCATCACTCTCTTTAATAAACTGTTTCATTTGCTCTTCAAAAGGTACCTTAGGAGTCTTTTTATCTTCATCATCTAACTGCTTAATAGATAAGCCAATTTTACCATCATTATCTATAGAAATAACCTTCACCTTGATTTCTTCTTTCATACTTAAATAGTCATTTACATTCTTAACATAAGTATCAGCTATTTCTGAAATGTGAACTAACCCAGTTTCACCTCCAGATAGCTCTACAAAAGCTCCGAAATTTGTTATCCCAGTTACTACTCCTTCTACGACACTCCCGACCTCAATTGACATACTTTAAAAATTCCTCCTCTTAAAATTTTCTTAGCGCAAAAATATTTACACTAACTATCAATATTATACCTCATATTCTACTTAGTGTCAAGTGAACCACCTCCGAGACAAGCAACGGAGGCTTTAAAAGAAGTGTGGTATTTAAGTTTCCACCTAATACTAGGCAACCCTTATTCTTTTTGGGGTATCCACTACCCCATTATCCCTAATCTGCTTTAGCATTTTGGGAATACATTTATCTTTTAAGTATTTTCTCATTATATTTAATGAGCCATTTACATCAGCATTGATTAGTTTATTACCTGTTTTGAATAGACCTCTTGCGATTCGTCTAGATTTATCATAGTTAGCTTTATTTAGTTTTTCTAGGTCTACGGAACTACAACCTGATGTATAGCTTTCATTAATTAAGATTACTTTAATACCTTCTAATTCAGCTTTGTACTCAATTAACTCTACTAATCTTTGTATTGGTATTTGAACAAAAGATTTAAGGCTATTATCTTGCTTAATATTCTTCAAATCTCCAATGATGATAGTAGATACTTTATTTTCAATTGCTAATTCAATTATCTTTCTACTGGCTTTATGCAAATAGTCTTTAACATAGTTTCTTCTTTTTAATCTAAGGTTTCTAATTTGTTGAGTATCCTTAAATTTGTCACTACCTACTTGTTTCATTCTGATATTTTGAAATTTAGCGATTTCTTTATTAAAATAAGAATTCTTAGATTTAATAGTCTTACCATTAATTATATAGCTTTCAGAATTATCTTTAAATGTTAAAGTCGCTAAATTATCCAAACCTAAGTCTATTGACATTATGTTAGGATTAGTATTCTCCTCAACTTCTTCAACTTTATAGATAATCAGTAAATACCATTCTTTAGAAAGTTTATCTTGCTTAATCCTTACCTGCTGAATAGCATCTAAATCCACAATGCTTTGAACTGCTAACGGCAACTCAAATTTAAGACTTTTTACATTGTACTCAGATTTTATCGCTTTAGACAAGGACAATAGCAAATGATTATCTCTAACTCTAGTTGCTAAGTTAGTAAAGATTATCTCATTAGGATTTTTGTCCATATTCTTAAACTTAGGTGGTCTAGGTTGACCTTTATACTTGTTAGAATTTTTATTATAGTCTTTGATACTAGCAAAGTAACTTTTCCAATCTTGAGCTAACTGCTTTAATGCTTGTTGTCTATTATGACTATGAAGGAAGTCATTATGCCAATTACTCTTAAACTGTTTTTCTAATCTAGTATAGACAGGTTTTACATCTTCATTATTCCTAACTTCATAATTGACAATATTATAGAGTTTAGTGGTATGCCAACTGATTTCTTTAATTATTTTTAATTGCTTATTAGTAAACTTAGGTTTAAATTTAAATGCTAACCTCATATTTCCACCTTCTTTACATTGTTATCTATGTCAATATTATAACATAACATTGACACATTGCCAACTATGTGGTATAGTTATTTTGGAGGTGTTTTAAATGGCTAGAAAAAATATTAATACTACATTAGATGAAGATTTATACAAAAAGATTAAAATATTAGCTATTGAATTAAACAAAAATGCTAATGACTTGCTAGAGGAAGGTATGGAATATATCCTTGACAAATACAAAGACAACCAAGCATAGTAAATACAATTATGGATATGAACTCATTGAACAAGAAATAATGCCAGACCACGTACATTTATTTATCTCTGCTCCAGTAGATATAATTAGAAAACTAAAGAGTATATCTGCTAATTACATCTTTAAAACTTTTCCTAACTTAAAGAAAGCTAAATTTTGGGGAAAAGACTCATTCATCCCCTAAGACAAGCAAAGGGGTTTTCTGAGCCTTTCCTATAAAGTACAATCAAAAATTCATTGTCAAGGCTATCCGCTTTCTATCTGCATCTATATCTAAAATCTTTACTTGGACTATATCCCCTACTCTTACTACCTCTAATGGATCTTCAACATATTCTGAACTCAATTCAGAAATATGTACTAACCCATCATCTTTAATTCCAATATCTACAAAAGCACCAAAATCTACAACATTACGAACTGTTCCTTTTAAAATCATATCTACTTTTAAATCTTCTAAACTAGTTACTTCTTGTTTGAAAACAGGTTTTGGCAAATCTTCTCTTGGGTCCCTACCTGGTCTTACTAGTGCTTTTTTAATATCTTGTAGTGTAGGTAACCCTACCTCCAATTCATCAGCCACAGATTCTAAATCGAGACCATTTAACGCTTCTTTTAATTCAGCCTTCTGTTCATCAAAATCTAATTCTTGCAAATCAAAGCCAACTTTAGATAACAAATTTTCAGCTACTTGATAAGATTCCGGATGAATTGGAGTTGCCGCTAATTTATCATCTTCATTATAAATTCTTAGGAATCCAGCTGCCTGAGTAAAGGTCTTAGGTCCTACACCGTAAACATCTTTTAAGTCTTTCCTCTTAACAAATTTACCATTTTCTTCACGACGCTTAACTATCTTTTCAGCTACACTTGTATTAATTCCTGCTACATATTTTAATAATGAAGATGACGCTGTATTTAAGTTAACTCCAACATAATTTACTACTGATTCCACTACTACCTCTAACGCTTCTTCTAAATTCCCTTGATTAAGATCATGTTGATACATTCCAACTCCAATATGCTTAGGGTCTATCTTTACCAACTCTGCTAGCGGATCTTGTAATCTTCTAGCAATAGAAATAGCTCCTCTTAAAGAAACATCTAATTCCGGGAACTCTTTTTGCGCTACTTTAGAAGCTGAATATACAGATGCTCCTGCTTCACTAACTATTATGTAATGCAACTTCCCATCTACCTCATTAATAATGTCAGCTACAAAAGCCTCTGTCTCTCTACAGGCGGTTCCATTGCCAATAGTGATTACCTCTATTTGATATTTATCTACTAATTCTTTAATTATCTTCTTTGACTTATCTATTTCTTTCTGTGGTGGATGAGGATAGATAGTAGCAGTAGTTAATAAGTTTCCTATTTCATCAATAGCCGCTACTTTAGCTCCGGTCCTAAAACCAGGATCTATAGCTAAAACTCTTTTATTACGAACTGGTGGTTGTAGTAAAAGGTTTCTTAAATTATCTGCAAATAGATCAATTGCATGCTCCTCAGCTTCCTCAGTTAATTTATTCCTAACTTCCCTTTCAATAGCTGGAGCAACTAATCTCTGATAACCATCTTCAATAGCCTCTTCAATCTGTGCTAAAAATATAGTCTCAGAGTTTTCAATAACTATCTTCTTAATTTTAAAGAGAATTCTTTCCTCAGGAGCAGTCACCTTCACCCTTAACGCTTCTTCCTCTTCTCCTCGATTGATAGCTAAAGTCCTGTGAGGAGGAACATTCTTTATCTTTTCACTATATTCATGATAATCTAGATAATTATTCTCCTCGTCTTCAATTACTTTCGCAGTTAGATTTCCTTTAGAGAAAGTTAATTTACGGGCCAGCTTTCTTACCTCTGGTTGGTCCGCTACATACTCAGCAATTATATCTCGAACTCCTTGTAGTACATCATCAACTTCGACTAACTCATTATCCTCATCTAAGTATTCAGCAGCAATGTCATTTATAGAACCGCTTTTTTCCTTTTGTTCTAAGAATAGCTCAGCTAAAGGCTCTAATCCTTTCTCCTTAGCTTTAGTAGCTCTAGTCTGCCGTTTCTGCTTATAAGGGCGGTAGAGGTCTTCAACTGTTTGCAATTGGGTAGCTTGTCTAATTTTTTGCTCTAATTCTGGAGTTAATTTATCTTGCTTCTCTATTAATTCAATAACTTTATCTTTTCTTTCATTTAGATTACGTAAATACTCTAACTTCTCATTTAAATCTCTAAGTTGAGTTTCATCTAGCCCTCCTGTTACTTCTTTTCTGTATCTTGCTATAAATGGAATAGTATTTCCATCATCTAATAATTCTACTGTGTTCTTCACTTGCTTTTTGGCTAAATCTAATTCATTAGCTAATTGTTGATTAATCTCTTCTTGCATATACTTTACCCCTTCCACTATTTAACCTCTTCATCTTCTTCATCAACTACTATATATAAAGTCTCACCAGGTTTAACTAAACCTAAATCTTTTCTAGCAATCTCTCTAATAAATTCTTTAGAATTTACTTTTTTAAGTTTATTATTTAATACATCAACTTCTCTTTCCAAAGCATTAGCCTGTAACTGCAAATTATTTAGTTCTTTCTTCATCTTCTCAACTTTAGTGTTTGCTTGAAAAAAACTATAAGCAACCCCAGCTAATATTAGGACGACAACTAATAATAATTTTTTGGAAGCAGCAAGTTGCAAAAATGAACTATTATTTTTAATTTCATTATTCTTCTTCCTATTCATAGTATCCTCCTAAGTTTATGTAAAGTTTAACCAAGCTGTTAAAAAGTGTTATCTATTATTATAGTTTTCTAGATATAATTATGATTTCCTTCTTAAGTAACTTGCAAAATATATTTCTTTATTATTAGGGCTATGTTTTAAGTTCAGTTATCTTTTCTTTAAAAGCAACTAAACCTCTTTTAATGAAGTTGTATAACTTCTGAATCAATTTTAAAATTTGCTTAATAAAAATAATTATTTTTTCTAAAATTAATCTAAAATATCTAATTACAAATTTACTAAATAATCGATTATATAATAAGATTCCTACCGCTAAACCAATAAAGATATAGAATCTAACATCACCTACATTACCTTTCAACAAGACAACAAAAGTCATAGTCCCTGCTAATATACAGAAACTAAAATCAATTATCTTTGTAATTAAGTCACCTAAAAGTCCAAAACTTCTAATCACACGATAAATATCAAAGATGAAAGCTAAAAAATTGCCTAATAAAATCATATATGCAAATGTTCTTATCTGTACTTCTAATGAAATCATCAACCTTCACCCCAATTGTAATTGAAATCTAAGGCCCTTACATGGTCAATTAATTATGCGCGAAAGCTAACTTTTAAACTGGTATTGGTCATAAATAAAAAAGGCCACCCAATGTGGCTAAGATAAATAACTATTCACTTTATTTAAATAAATTATTAAGAAAACTTCCACCTTTAGCATTCTCTGAGTAGTCCAAGTTCATAATATGACCATTTATTACTAACTCTCCATCATCTAAATTTAATTGTTTGATATTAAAACCTTCTCCAGTAATAAACAGAGGTCCTAATTCTGTTTCTAAATTAACCTCTTCTTCACTATAATTGAGAACTTCTGTCACTCCAGTTATCTCTATTAACTCACGATTTATAAGTTTAATCTGATGTTTGCTCATAGATATCCCCCTTTCACTCTTTAATCTATATTTATGTTAATTGGGGAATATCTATGACTCATGAATACTATTCTTTGTCAAACCAGCCATCATGCTTCTCCCTAATCTTTATTTCATCCCAACCACTCCAGTTATTAGACCACCAGCCAACTGTTGCATGATCAAATTCATTAGCCATCTCCATATCAAAATCACCTTGTGTATACCACCAGTAATTCATGTCTGAAACCTCTGAGTTATATTCATCACTTGTGAATCTGTCAAATTCACTTCTTTTACGATCCATAGCTATATTACCTCCTTCATTTACTAGTACTTTTATTATTATCTCTTTTTAATAATTTTAATCAGTATATTTTTAGTAATATTGACTAGAAATCATCGCCCATTAAAAAAAGGCAGTTGAGATAATCTCAACTGCCTCTTAGACCGTTCACTATTTATCTTTGTTTGATTTGATAGCTATATTCAAACAGTAACCTAAACCTCCATATAATACTATACACCCGAAGATTAACATCGCAATTGCTGAACCAGGCATTATCTCTCCTCCTTTCATCAACTATAACTCTGGTCAAATTCATTTAAACTTGCAAATTCTCTTCTTCTGCTCCTTCTTGTCCTTTTAATCGAGCAAATACAGCAAAACCTAATACTACAGCACCAATAGCAACAGCCCAACCAATATTTAAAGCCCATTGAGGATAACCTCCATATGCTTTGCTAAATTCTTGAATCACACTGTTGACTAATGACCAAGTTAAGATAAGAGGAGTTACATACTTAATCATAATATCCCACCAAGTTCCAATCTTAATTTCAGATAATGGATTTATATATTCACGTAAGTTTTTAGGTCCATAAATCCAACCGATTACAATACATTCAAATAGTCCAACTACTGCTAGACCAAAACCATTAACAAAGTGATCTACTATATCTAACCAGTATAATCCACCCTTAGTAGCAAATAATAGACCAGCAACTAATCCACTTAAGCAAACTAACTGAATAACCTTCTTCTTCTTACCAGGTCACTTATCATCAAAACCAGCTATTACTGATTCGGTAATAGAGAAGGCTGAATCTATACCTAACGTTAATAATATTAAAAAGAAGACAAGAGCAAAGATTGTCTGAGCTACCGGTCCACCAGGTAGAAGACTGATCGCTTCTGGATAAGTTACAAAAGCTAGTCCTACGCCAGCATCAACTACTTCTGCCACTGCTACTCCTTTAGCCTGAGCCATATATCCTAAAGTACCAAAGATACCAAACCCAGCTAAGAAACTGATTCCACAATTAGCAAAGGTAGTAATTAAAGCGTTATTTGTAATATCACTATCTTCCGGTAGGTAACTTGCATAAGCAATCATAATACCAAAACCTAAACTCAAACTGAAGAAGACCTGACCATAAGCCGCCAACCAAACCTGCGGATCAGTTAAGACTGAAAAATCCGGCTGCAAATAATAAGTCAACCCTTCGATAGCTCCTGGTAAAGTAACTGCTCTTACTGCTAATACTACTAATAAGATAACCGGCAATGGCACAGTAAGCATTACTACTTTTCCTACACCAGTAACTCCATTTCTTAGAATAAAATAAATAAGAGCCCAAGTAACCACTGTTCCGATTAATACCGGTGTGCTGAAGCCACCTAATTCTGCCGGACCTGAAGATAAATGTAGTACTTCTTTATAAAAATAGTCAGCTACCCCTGACTTCCAAGCTACACTAAATGAACCAGCTAAATATTTCCAAATCCAAGCCATAATCGCACCGTAATACGACATAATAACAAAACTAATCAGTACAGCCCACCAACCAAGACCTTCCCATGTCTCTTTAATCTTTTTAAATGCTCCTGGTGCTCCTTGCTGTGTCTTATGTCCTAGTCCATACTCCAAAATGATTAATGGAATCCCCGCTGTAAATAACGCTACAAAATAAGGGATTAAGAAAGCTCCACCTCCATTAGCATAAGCTGTATAAGGAAAACGCCAAGCATTCCCTAAACCAGCTGCTGAACCAATTGCTGCCAAAACAAAGGCTGCTCGATTTCCCCATTGATCTCTTTTTGCTGCCATACTTACTACTCACTCCTCGTATTTATTATTTTTATACAATTATTTCTTCTCTTCTTGCTAATCTCTTCTAAATTATATCTACTTAATCCTCTCTTCTAAATACTAATATTATCCCATCAATTTCAACTCACTTTAGCTTCTCGCCTACTCTCCCTCCTTCCATATATATCATTTTCATCATATAAATTGTATTTCTGCTTAACTGAATCAACTTCGTCACTCATTTGATTATTTCTTTAACTTTATATAAATTCCTTCTTTCTAATTAAAATATTTTTATTTTAATTAGAATATTCCTGCCAACAAAAAAAGAAGTGGGTTTATTCCCACTTCTTAGCAATATTAACATCTTTATAATAATGATCAATAATTTCTTCGGGACTCTTTCCTTCCTTGGCCATAGCAAATGCTCCCCATTGACTCATTCCTACCCCATGTCCATAACCGCTTCCTTTAAAAGTCACTTCATTACCAGCAACTTCAATAGACTTTATCAGCGTCGACTTTAACTTATCTGGACCGATTGAAGTTCGAAAACTAGCTGCTTTCATCTTCTTTGTTCTACCATCATACTTGATTGCTAAATCTATAGCCCGTCCTGTCTTATCTTTATTTAGAATCTCTATATCTTCAATAGCTTTCACACTCTTAACTCCTGCCTGCTTTAGTACCTCTATTATTTTATCCTTACCAAATGAAACAGACCATGACCTTATATCCTCCGGTGCTTCTTGATCTGGAGATTTAACACTAACTATATATGGTGGTTCAGGTTTACTATAGGCTAACCCTACCTTAGCACTAGTTGTTTCTCCTCCCGCACTAGAGTGGAACCAACCATTAATATAGTCACCTTCATAAATAATAACTTCACCTCTTGTCTTCTGGACAGCTTTCTTAATCTTATCATCAATATTCTGTGGACGATATGCTTGTGCCTCTTTATGACTACCGCTAATTACATTTGTTCCTTTATCTTCAAGTCTCTTCATCGCAAAAGTTCGAGCTATAATTGCCTGTGCTCCATAGGCATCTAAAGGCCAATCTTTCTTCATTTCTCCAGCCACAACACCCATAATATACTCTTCCATCTTCATAGTCTTCGTCTGTCCCTCTGTAGTCTTGACTTTAAGCGTAGGTTCTTCTATCTGCTTAACATTCTCATCAGTAATACCTTTTACTTTCGGCTTTCCTTGTTGTTGATTCTGTGCACAACCACTAAATAATGCTAACGTCATAATTAATAGAATACCAATCATGAACTTGAATTTGATTCTTTTCAAATTTAATCCCCCTCATTACTTTTAGTCTTATTCTGTCTGTAAATGAAGGGGATTATTCATCTCATTATTTAAAAAAGCCTAATAGAAACTCTTTAATCATTCTAATTAATCTAGTCAATAAACTTGCTTTCTTTACACTTTTACTAGCAACTAAGTTTACTGTACCTACCTTTCTATCTTGCTGAGTTAATACTAACTTACCTACAGTTTCTCCTTGCTTAATTGGTGCTTCTACTTCTTTATTCAATTTAACATCTCGCTCAATTTCACCATCTCCAGTTTTGACAACTGCTTGTAAGTCTTTTGCTGTTTCTACGGCTACCTTCAATTTTTCACCATTCTTTACCTTAACTTCCCCTATATTCTCTCCCTTACTTACCACTTTTGTTAAATCAAATCTACTAAATCCATAACTCAATAATTTAGCTGATTCTTCAACTCGACTTTTTTTACTATCCGTCTGCATTACTACTGAGATTAATCTCATACCATCTCTTTTAGCTGTAGCCGTCAAACAATAACCAGCCTCATCTGTCCACCCGGTCTTAAGGCCATCAGCACCTGGATAATATTCAATTAAACCATTAGTATTATAAAGAGTAAATTCCCCATCTCTAATTGTATCTATCCAAGTACTAGTCCAATCTAAAACTTTTGGATGCTTAGTAACTAATCCTCTAGCCATTACAGCCAAATCATACGCACTACTATAATGTTCTCCATCGTCAGTAGGCAAGCCAGTACTATTTACAAAATTAGTATGCTTTAAGTCTAATTCTTTAACCTTTTGATTCATCATCGCTACAAAACTACCTTCTGTTCCGCCAATA
Source organism: Candidatus Frackibacter sp. WG13 (assembly GCF_900114655.1). Taxonomy (GTDB): domain Bacteria; phylum Bacillota; class Halanaerobiia; order Halobacteroidales; family Acetohalobiaceae; genus Frackibacter. The sequence continues at coordinate 39,794 of NZ_FOTT01000019.1, read as the reverse complement.
TATTCCCCAATCGCTACACAAGCATCATTCGCCGAAGCAATAGCTATCGCTTCTAATAATGTCCTTACTTTCATCTTCTCTTTCGGAGCCAAGTAAATTTGGGAACCACCCATTGAAGATGCAAATTCACTAGTAATAACTGTATCATCTAGAGTGAACTGTCCTGAATCTATAGCTTCCATTGCTAATAATAGCGTCATAATCTTAGTCATACTAGCCGGTGGAAGTTCTTTATCTTTATTTTTAGCAAATAAGACTTGTCCTGTTTCTGCTTCCATTAAGATTGCTGACTTAGCTTCAACATCAAAGCCAACTGCAAATGCTGGTAAGGTCATCATCAAGAGACTACTAACTATTAAAATACAAGTTATCAATTTCTTGTTGAACATTTTCATTCTAATCTTCCTCCTTGATTTAATTACTCCTCTTTCTTCGCTTCTCGCCATAGCTCTTCTAATTCTTCTAAGGACTTATCCTTGAATTTTGCTTCTTCTTTTTTTAATGCTGATTCTATATACGAAAATCTTCTTTTAAACTTATTTGTAGCATCTTTTAAGACTAATTCTAAGTGGAAATCTAAAAATCTACCTACATTTACGATAGCAAATAGTAGATCACCTAATTCATCTCTAATCTTATCTTTATCTTCACTTTTTAATGCCGCTTTGAACTCTATTAGCTCTTCTTCAAGTTTATTTAGAGTCCCTTTAATACTAGGCCAATCAAACCCAACTTCTGCCGCCTTCTTTTGTATCTTCTGGGCTTCCATTAGGGCTGGTAATCCTTCTGTAACTGCTAAAATTGTTTCTGTATCATCTGTAGTATCGTTCTTTTCAACTGCTTTGATATCCTCCCACCTATCTAAAACAGCATCTGCTGTTTTTAACTTTTCGGTTCCAAAGACATGAGGATGACGTCTTATCATCTTATCACTGATACTATAAATAACATCCTCAATATCAAACTCATCATTCTCCTTAGCTATTTGAGCATGAAAAACAACCTGTAATAAGAGGTCACCTATCTCCTCACATAAACCTAAAATATCTTCATTCTCTATCCTCTCTAAGACTTCATAGGTCTCTTCAATTAAATAAGGTCGTAAAGTATTATGATCCTGTTTCAAATCCCACGGGCAACCATCATCTGCTCTTAGCTTTTCCATAATCTTTACTAATGTATTAAATTCTTCCATTTGATTTAAATTGCCTTCAACTTTCCCTTTTAGAGGTGGAATGTAAACAGAGGTTAAATGGTCTATCCACTTAACTCTATCTAATTCATATAAAGGAACTTCTACTCTTTTCTCTAACTCAGATATTCCCGCTGCCTTAATAATAACGACTGAATGATCTTCCGGATAAACCTCAAGTAAAGTCAATTTTACATTAGATGCGACTAACTGATTATAAAATTGAGTCAACATTAAATGTTGATTAGTTGATAAATCTCCTTTTGTAAAGCTTAAACTATCTAGCACCTGTAAACCCTCTATTGGATCTATATTCAAAGAAGTAAAGATCACATCTAAAAAACTTTCCCCGGAAATAATCCCTATCTTTCCTGGATCTACTTCTGCTAATAATTTTCGAACTGATTCTTCCGCTACTAAAGGGTTGCCAGGTACTGCATAACCAACATCCAAGCCTTCTTTTAATTGAGTTATTAATACTTCTTTAATCTTCTCATATACATCATTGAAGTTCTCTTCGTCATTATAAATAGAATCGAAGGTTTTAAATTCAATATCTCTTGTTGATAATTGTTCAACAATCGGATGCTCTCTAGTTCTTAAAAAAAGCTTGTCTACTCTCTGTAATGCTTCATAGGCACCCAAAGTTAGGTGATCTATCTTACCTGGTCCTAAACCGATTACTTTTAAGTTACCTAACTCTTTATCTAACATTCTATCCCCTCACTAATCCAATTCTTAATAAGATCACAGCTAATTTATCTCCAACTTTAGGAATCAACCTAATATCACGTTCTTTTACTGCACCACTGATCATAAGTACCAGACCATAAATTAAAGCTCCAGCAAAGACTGCTGTTAAAGTAGCAACAGTATTATGATTTGCTAAACTGATAGTCTTATTATAAATTGGTATAATTGCTAAACTCATTATTACTACAGATAATATCGGTTTCAGTAACATATCCTGATAATTATAATTATAACCTATTAAGCGCCCTATAGCCAACAAATTTAGAACTGCAGCTAAACAGAAACCGGAAGCTGTCGCAAAAGCTGCTCCGCGAATACCTATGCCTGGAATTGATGTTAGTTGGTAATTCAAAGCCGCATTCAATGCTGCTCCTAAGAATAAGTTCCTAGCTGGAATCGCCGTCTTACCAATCCCTTGTAAGATGCTAGAGGAAGTCTGCTGTAAACAGATGAAGATGACTCCCCAAGATACATAGCGGAGAGGAATTCCTGCTTCTGGAACATCGAATAACATATCAGTAATAGGCGTTGCTAATATTAATAGCCCGACAGCCGCTGGCAAACAGATAAAAATAGTTATTCGTAAAGCCGATTGTGTTCGAGCTTTAATCAATCTGTCTTTTCCCAAAGCAAAAGCTTCAGAAATAGCTGGCACTAAACTAGCTGCTAAAGAAACCGTTAATACTGTAGGGAAATTAACCAATACCATTGCCATTCCAGCAAAATCTCCATATAAGCCGGTTGCTTCATTAATAGAAAAACCTGCTACCTGTAATCGCCAAGGGATTAAAGTAGCATCTACAAACTGCATTAATGGTAGCACTAACGCACCTAGGGTCACCGGAAAAGCTAGAGATGCTAACCGACTAATTATTTTACTAATCGACAATTTATCCCCTGGTCCACTTAAAGCGAACTCATCAATTTCATTTTTATGTTTATAGTAAATATAAAGCAAGACTGTTAAACCAGCAATCGCTCCGGTAACAGCACCAAACGCAGCACCTGCTGAAGCAAATTTAATTCCTTTAGATAGTAAGAGATAAGCCAGTAATAACATAGTAGTCATTCTGACTAATTGTTCTACTATCTGTGAGATAGCCGTTGGATTCATTGTCTGTAATCCCTGGAAAAAACCACGATATGAAGCCATAATCGAAACAAAAAAGATAGCCGGAGCAATAGCTAAAACCGAATAGAATGCTCTCGGGTCTCTTAATATATTCTGAGCAATAGGCTTAGCGGTAACTATTAAGCCAAAGGAAAATATTAAGCCTAATATAAAACTAATGCTTAAAGCAACTCTGAAGATTCTATAAGCACTCTTTTGGTTGTCTTCTGCTACTTTCTCTGCTACTAACTTTGAAATTGCTACTGGAATACCTGATCTAGAAATAACTAAAATTGTTGTATAGATGGGATAAGCCATTTGATAGAGTCCAATACCTTGTTTACCTATTAAACGGGTCAATAGAACTCTATAAAATAGACCCATGAATTTACTAATAAATGCTGCTAAGGTTAGGACTAAAGCCCCTTGCAAAAAACCTTGTTTATTATTCTTAACCATCTACTGACTCCCTTTCTCTTCTTTTAACTTTAGAGCCCATCTTATCATTTTCTAATTCAATATAATCTACTTCAATCCCTTTTATTTTTTATTAACTCATAAAAAAAAGTGAGCCAGAAGATGACTCACCCTTAAAACTACTCTATTCTTCCATCTGTTTGGCTAAAAATCCAGCAGCAGTGTTGGCTAATTTAGTTTCTAAATCACCCATTGTTGCATTAGGGTCTTGCGAACTTAAAACGACCACACCTAACGGATCACCCTGTGAAGAAACAATAGGCGCTAATACCTGTGAACTAAACTTACAGTCTTCATCATCGCCTTTACACCCTTCGCAAAAGGCATGCTCTCCTGGCTCTTCCATTACTATAGTCTCTCTTTCTTCTAAAGCTTTTTCTGCTGCCTGACTAATTGGTTTATCTAAAAACTTCTTTTCAGGTGCTCCTGAAACTGCAACTACTACATCTCTATCCAAAACACAGGCTATATAGCCAGTAACCTCATGTAATGAATCAACATACTCCTGTGCAAATTCACCTAACTGTCCAATTGGAGAATACTTCTTTAAAATTACTTCACCATCTCGATCAACAAATATCTCTAACGGTTCACCTTCACGAATACGCATCGTTCTCCGGATTTCTTTCGGAATTACAACCCGACCTAAATCATCTATTCTTCTTACTATTCCTGTAGCCTTCATAATCTTTCTGGCTAAACAATTCTATAATATGGATAGAATTGCAACCAGATTTCACCTCCTTAATTTATAATTATTGAGAGACCCTTCCATTCATAGTATATAGCTAATCTTATATTTTTATTCTCAAACTCTAATAAATAGTACTAATTCATAATTTATACATCAAATTGACTCCTCTATATGGAAGGGAAGGCATTTATATTCTATCCTTTTCAACTATTTACTATTCTGAGTATTATTTAAAAAGTTCAAGATATCAATTAGAGTATCCAAATTCTTTGTTTCATCCTTAACCACTTTTAATTTTAAAATCGGTTCTTTTGTAGCCCTAAAACGAATTTGGCCTTCATACTTTCTACTCAATTCAATAACCTGTTCTCCCAATAAATAATCGGCGCTATTAAACTTAACTACTATTGCTTCTCCTTCAGACTTGATACTTCCTACATCTAAATCTAAAGCTAACACTTTTATTTTTCCAATTTTAATCAAATTTAATACTGGTTGAGGGATAGCACCGAACCTATCCACCAATTCATCTTTAATATCGGCTACATCTTCTAGTTCCATAATACCCGAAATCTTTTTATAAATTTCTATTTTTTGTTTGGAATCTGGAATATAATCCTCAGCAATATAGGCATCAATATCTAAATCAATATTAACCTCTACACTTTCTTCTTCAGATTTCCCTTTTAACTGCTTGATCGCCTGTTCTAATAATTTACAATAGAGCGAAAATCCAATAGCTTCAATATGACCATGTTGGTCGGGACCTAAAATATTACCAGCACCTCTAATCTCTAAGTCGCGCATAGCTATTTTAAAACCAGAACCTAAATTGGTAAACTCTTTAATAGCCTGCAGTCTCTTTTCCGCAACCTCTGATAATATCTGGTCACTCTTATAAAGCAAATAAGCATAAGCAACACGATTAGTCCTCCCTACTCGACCACGAAGTTGATAAAGCTGTGACAGCCCCATCTTATCAGCATTATTAATAATTATTGTATTTACATTAGAAATATCTAAGCCAGTTTCAATAATTGTAGTACAGACTAATAAGTCATACTCTCCTTCTAAAAAAGCAAGCATAATCTTTTCTAGTTGGCTTTCACTCATTTGACCATGTGCTACTGCTAACTTTACTTCGGGTACTAACTTTTTGATGCGAGAAGCTACTTTATCAATATCTGCCACCCGATTATGAACAAAATAGACCTGTCCACCTCTATTTAACTCTCTTTGAATCGATTCTCTAACTAAGTTAGGACTATATCCCCTGACGTAAGTTCTAATCGGATACCTATTTTCTGGAGGAGTTTCAATTAAACTCATATCTCTCACTCCTACCAAGGACATATGTAATGTCCTTGGTATCGGTGTAGCAGTTAAGGTTAAGACATCAACACTTCTTTTAATATCTTTTAACTTCTCTTTATGCTTAACCCCAAAACGTTGTTCTTCATCAACGATTAGTAATCCTAAGTCTTTAAATTCAATATCCGAAGATAAGATGCGATGAGTTCCAATTATAACGTCTACTAAACCTCTTTTTAAGTTTTTAACAACTTCTTTTTGTTATTTTGGTGTCCTAAATCTACTTAACATATCAACATTAACAGGATAATCTTCAAATCTTTCTACAAATGTATTAAGATGCTGCTGAGCCAGAATAGTTGTTGGTACTAACATGGCCACTTGTTTGCCGTCCATAACTGCCTTAAAAGCAGCTCTAATAGCCACTTCTGTCTTACCATAACCAACATCGCCACAAAGCAAACGGTCCATAGGCTGAGGTGATTCCATATCCTCTTTAACCTCTTGGATAGCTTTCAATTGGTCAGCTGTTTCCTCATATGGAAAGTCCGCTTCAAACTCTTTTTGCCATACCGTATCTTCAGAAAAAGCATATCCGTTAGCCACTTCTCGCTCAGCATAAAGTTCTAATAGACCTTCAGCCATCTCTTGAACCGATTCTTGAACCCGTTTCTTAACCCTTGACCAGTCATTACTTCCTAAACTGTATAGTTTAGGTTTTTCTCCTTTCGTTCCCACATACTTTTGAATTAGATCAACTTGCTCAGTTGGAACATATAATTTATCTTCATCAGCATAATTAATTAATAGATAATCTTGACTATGTCCTTGGACTTCCAAAGTCTTTACCCCTAGATATTTACCAATCCCATGATTTTCATGTACAACATAATCATTCACATTCAACTCTTCAAATGAAGAAATCTTAACTCCCTGATCATAAGCCTTAACCTTTCTTTTTCGTTTCCTCTTAGTCTGTTTAAAGATATTATTCTCAGCAAAAAGGATGAACTTTATTGCCGGTAAAATTATTCCTTCTTGTAAAGTGTCTGTTGTTACCACTATATTCCCCGGTTTAATTTGGTCTGAAACTTTAGTTACATAGAAAGCAGGTAACCCTTCCTCTTTTAAGGCATCAACTAATCTTTTACATTTACTCTTAGTAGATAGAGTTATGAGAACCTTAAATCTATCATCCTTCAATTCTTTTACTCTATCAATAAACTGACTAACCTGCCCATGAAATACCTGAGGCTTTTCTATATTAAGCTCTAATTCTTTATCTACCTTTAAACCTTTAATCTTAGACGCTGTACTCAAATATAGTTTAGAATAATTATAAATATCAGATAATAATTCTTCGAAAGGCACAAAGTTTTCTTCATAGTTCTTTAAAATACTTCCTTGTTTTAATAAAGATAACTTCAATTCGTTAAGGTCATCAATTATATTAAAAGCTTTAGCTCTAATTCGATTAGGAGCATCAAAGATTAAATCTCCTTCTTGAAAATAATCAATTAAAGTAGACATCTCTCTATAAATAGAAGGCAGATACTGTTCAATCCCAGGAAAAATAATCCCTTCTCTTAATTTCTCAATATCTCCTTCTATTCTTTTTTCTAACTCAGATGCTTCATTCTCATTTTCCTTTCCTAAAATTTCTTCTTTAGTTGCAGTTAATAGTTCTCTTATACTCTTAATTCCCTCATCTAAAGTCATGGAACTCAGTAGTATCTCTGTCGCTGGTGGTAAACTCACATTACTTAAGTCTTTAATAGAACGTTGAGTAGCTAAATCAAACTCACGAATTGATTCAATCTCATCACCGAAGAGTTCAATCCTTACTGGATTATCTTTCGTCAGAGGATAGATATCAATAATTCCACCTCTGATACTGAAATCACCTTTGTTCTCTACCATATCGACTCGCTCATAACCTTGTTCTATTAACTGTTTGCCAAATTCTTTTAAATCTATATTATCATCTATGTTAATCTCAAAATGGTAATCAAAGAATATTTCCTTTGGAGTTAACCCTTGAAGCAAAGCTTGAATAGGAACAATAACTATTAGGTCACTCATAGTTTTTAAATTTTCTAACACTGTTAATCTTTGAATCTTAACTGAAATATCAGTCTCTATTCTTTCATGAGGTAAGATATCTAATTGTGGAAATAGAAATATTTCATCCTCGGGTAATAGTCTTAATAACTCTTCATAAAGGTCATTAGCCCGTTGCCAATTATAGGTAATTAATAATTTCTTTCCTTTCAGTTCCTCATATAAGTTTGCCATAACAAAGGCCCTATGTGAAGCTGATAAGTTAATTGACAACTGAGTATTCAAATTTTTACTGAAATTTTGCTTTATATCCTTAATCCTTTTGGATTCTTTTAAAACTCCAACCACACCATTATTCATTTTATCTTGACTCCTTTTAATAAATCAATTATACACCAAAAAGGACCTTAGTCCTCTACCAAGGTCCTTAAAATTCCCTCTCAAAAATCTAATGTAATAAATTATCACCAACCAAAGAGGTTAGGTCATCTTCGATTTCACATTCATCACAAATAATCCCTATCTCTATTCTATTTTCCGTTCTTTTTATTATATCCTCTTTCTCATCTGAAGTCAAGATAGACAGCCCCAACTTTTCCTCATCTATTTTTTCTACTTCTAATTCATCCACTAATCTATTACATTGGTTGCAATAATAGATTAATTCCATTATTAATTCCTCCCTATCCTGGTTAGAATCATATAATTCCACAAAGTATGAAAGACTGTAGCAACTAAGACACCGATTAGAATCCCATTAGTCTGAAGATAAACTGACCAAGTTAGATAGCCAAAGATTGCATGGTCTAAGATGCTTGACAGACCAGCAAATAAGCCATGATCTTCCGCAGAATAGATATCATAAATAGCTTCAATGATTCCAAAGAATAAATGAACTAAGAAGAGATTTGCTCGTAAAAAATAAGCTGAAAAGCTTTTAAGAGTCTCCTCTATAAACGGAACTAAATAGATAATTACTTCATTTCCAGTTTCCTCTACTAAATATCTATTAAGCACCATCGCACTTAAAGCAGCAATTAATCCCGCTAAAATAATATTCATACTCCCACTCCAGCCTTAACTAATATCTATTGATAATACCTCAATTATAAGTATTAGCTATTAGCCAAAGAAATATGTAACGATTTTAATTAAGGTTCTTCCATAATTAATGCTAACGCCAAAAATTCCGCGATAACTTACATCAATTAATTATGTGCGAATTTAATTATAAAATTTACTTAATTATATTCATTCATAGCAGTCTCCAAATCTTCTTCTAATGCTACTTCGACTGCTTTGGCTGCTGTTAGTATTATCTGCTGAACTTGTTTTCGATTATCTTTATCAAATTTACCTAAAACATAGTCACTAACCGTCATATATTCTGGTGGCCTTCCAATACCAATTTTGATACGAGCAATCTGCTTGCTACTTAAATGATTGATGATGGATCTCATTCCATTATGTCCACCATGTCCACCACCATTTTTAATTCGTAACCTTCCTACTTCTAAATCTAAATCATCATAAATAATGATTATGTCTACTGGTTCAATATCATACCACCTAGCTAATTTCCCAACTGCTTCTCCACTATTATTCATATAAGTCTGCGGCTTAACTAAGATTACTTTTTCACCTTGATATCGAAAACTACCGGTTAATGCCTCTTTCTCTTTCTTATTAACTTTTACATGATGTCTTTTAGCTAATTCATCTATTACTCTAAAACCAACATTATGTCTTGTCTTAGTATATTTAAAGCCTGGATTACCTAAGCCAATAATTAATTTCAAAACCAATCTCCTCCTTTTAAAATTAAGAAAAGACGTAATCAAATTAATGATTACGCCTCCGTTAATAAATCTATAAATTTCTTTATTCTTCTTCCTCTTCGATTTCCTCTTCTTCGTCTGGCTCTTCACCGATAACTTCTGGTTCTTCAATCTCTTCTTCTTCGACTTCATCTGGTTCAACTTCAAGTTCTGTAGGAACAACCACTGTTACTACTACTTCGTCACCAGAAGTTACAATCTCTACATCTTCTTCAGTTTCTAATTCTGCAACATGTAAAGATTCACCTACTTCAAGTTCACTAATATCAACTTTAACGTCTTCTGGAATATTAGTTGGTAAACATTCAACTTCAATCTCTCTAAGTGCTTGCTGTACTACTCCACCTTCACGCTGTCCAGCAGCAACTCCTTCTAAAGTAACAGGTACTTCAATAGAGATCGCTTCATCAAGAGCAATCTGATGGAAGTCTACATGTAATAGCTGTCCAGTAATAGCATCCTTTTGAACCTCTTTAACCATTACTGTTTTGACTTCATCATCTACATCTAAGTCAATTATTGCGTTACCATTTATTACTTCCTTTAAATCTCCAGAATCTAATTTTAGATTAACTACTTCTTCTTTACGACCATATACAACACCAGGAACTAACCCTGCATCTCTTAATCTGCGAGCTACCCCTGATCCAGTTTCAGTTCTCACCTCTGCACCAAGCTCTAAACGTTCCATTACATACCCTCTCCTTTACTAAATTCTTCTCATAATCAATATTTTAACACTTTTTTAATTAAAAATCAAAATCTTAGTCGAATAAAACACTAACTGACAGATCTTTAAAGATTCTATCTAATGCTTCTCCTAATAGCGGTGCAATTGATAAAATCTTAACCTTGTCCAACTGTTTTTCATCAGACAACGCAATAGTGTTAGTTACTACCACCTCTTTTAGCGTTGAGTTTTCTAATCTTTCAATTGCAGGTCCAGAAAAGACTGGGTGAGTACAGCAGGCATAGACTTCTTCAGCACCTTTTTCTTGCAGTACTCTCCCTGCTTCTGTGATTGTTCCAGCAGTATCGATCATATCATCTAATAGAATTACATTCTTGCCTTTTACATTCCCAATAATATTCATAACCTCTGAAACATTAGGCTTTGGTCTTCTCTTATCAATAATTGCAATTGAAGTATTAAGTCTTTCCGCAAAATCCCGAGCTCTCTTTACCGCTCCTACATCTGGAGCAACAACAATAGTATCTTCAAGATCTTTATTTAAGAAGTACTCTGCTAAAATGGGTGCCCCTAATAGATGATCCACAGGAATATCAAAGAATCCTTGAATCTGTGCTGCATGAAGATCAAGACAGACCAATCTATCAGCTCCAGCGGAAGCTAATAAGTTTGAAATTAGCTTAGCAGAAATCGGATCTCTCGGCTTTGCTTTTCTATCTTGACGAGCATACCCAAAGTAAGGTACTACAGCCGTTATACTTCTAGCCGACGCCCTCTTTAAAGCATCCACCATAATTAATAGTTCCATAATATTCTCATTAACTGGTGCACTAGTCGGCTGAACAACAAATACGTCTGAACCACGAATACTTTCTTCAATACTTACGCCTATCTCCCCATCACTAAACCTTGAAACCTTAGAATGGACTAATGATGTCCCTAAATAATCACAAATTTCTTCGGCCAATTCAGGATTAGAATTTCCTGTAAATACCTTTAGCCTTTCTTTATTCATTCCCATTTAAGTTGGCCCCTCCTGTCTGGTTTTCCTCTAAATTATAGTTATAATAAATAATGACTAAAAGATTTAATACTACTTATATTTAATCATCTTTTTTGTTTGCTTTAGCCGGCACTCCCAATACTAATTCCTCATCATCTACATCCTTAGTTACAACTGAACCAGCACCTGTAATCGAATCTTGCCCAATCTTAATTGGAGCTACTAATGTTGAGTCACTTCCTATGAATGCACCATCTTGAATCTTAGTTTGGTGTTTTTCTTTCCCATCATAGTTTGCAGTAATAGTTCCAGCACCTATATTAACCTGTTCTCCAATGACAGCATCACCAATATAACTCAAATGTGGAACTTTACTTTGGTTACCAATTTTAGCTTTCTTAATCTCTACAAAATCACCAACCTTAACTTCTTGACCTAATTCGGTTCCTGGTCTTAGGTAAGCAAAAGGCCCCACTTTCGTCTTATCGCCTACTTTAGCCTCTAAAATAACTGAATTCTGAACTTCAACCTGAGAGCCTATCTCGGAATCTACAATTCTACTCTGTGACCCAATAATCGACCGAACACCAATCTTAGTATCTCCTTCAATAATTGTAAAAGGGTAAATAACTGTGTCTTCACCAATCTCTACCCCTTCATCAATGTAAGTATTCTCAGGGTCCATAATAGTTACCCCTGATTCTAAATGATAATTTGAGATTCTTTTCCTTAAAATCTTCTCTGCTTTTGCTAAATGTACTCTAGTATTGACACCTAAAGTCTCTGCTTGGTCATCAGTGACTACTGCAGTAACCTGCTCACCTTGATTCTTAAGCACTTCAATTACATCAGTTAAATAATACTCTCCTTGCGCATTATCAGCATCAATTTCATCTAAAGCAGCAAATAGAAGCTGACTGTCAAAACAATAAGTTCCTGTATTTACCTCAGTAATCTGTTTTTCTTCTAAAGTAGCATCTTTATCTTCTACAATTTTAGCTACATTTCCTCTTTCCCCTCTAACAATTCTGCCATATCCAGCGGGGTCATTAACTTCAGTCGTCAAAATAGAAACAGCTGCTTCTGTATTCTGCTGTTTATCTACAAGTTCTTGTAAAGTATTAATGGTTAATAAAGGAGTATCCCCACATAACACTAAGACAGACCCTACAAACTCATTTAATAATTCTTCAGCCTGCATTACTGCATGACCGGTACCTAACTGTTGGTCTTGATAAGCAAAATTAACATTTAAGTCTTCCAACTTTTGCTCAACTAACTCACCTTTATATCCAATAACAGCTATATTCTTTAATGGTTCTAAAACGCTAGCAGCTGAGATAATATGCTCTACCATCGATTTCCCACAAACTTCATGTAATACTTTGGGCAGCTCAGACTTCATCCGTGTCCCTTTACCAGCGGCTAAAATAATAGTGGCCAGTCTACTCATTCTCCTCAAGCCCCCTCTAAAATTAATCAAATAAGATAGAGTCAAAATCTACCTCTTCCCAATTACTCTCTTTTAATATTCTATCTATCTTCACTTCTGGATCAACAAACGGAATCTCTCCCGTTATTAAGTATTCTCTAATATAAATAGGATATAATGCATCCTTCAATCCATACTTAATAAATAATTTTAAATCTTGATAAGCAGCAAATAACCCAATACTAGAACCTCTAAATATCTCTTTAACTATCTTATCTAAACTGGCTCCTCCAATAATATTTGCTACATTACTCTTACGAACCATAAATAAAGTATCATCATAATTATGTAATTCGGGAATCTCTCTACCATAAGCTTCTTCTAAAGTTGTAATATCACAATTAAAATTATGACCTACTAATATATCCGGTTCAAACTCATCAATTATTTCTCTTAATAAATCTATTCCATCTTCTATTGATACAGAATCAGCTAGACTCTGATTAGTAAAGATAATACCAGTCTCTAGCCACTCATTATAACCTTTAATAGCATATTGGATTGAATCTAGATCACCCCATAAATATTCAGTATCTATACACATAATCTTCTTTGCTTTAGGACACTTACTCAATCTAGCTGAATGCTGAGGAGTAGTTAGTTCATTATAAGTCTTATCTAACCTTTCTAACTGGAGCATAGTCTTAGATTCTAAATCTTTAATCCCGATTATCTCTCCAATTCTTCTTAATGAAGCCGCTTTAAATTGAGCTTCAGAAGGAAAAGACTTTAACATCTTTCTCAGCCTCTTGCCTCGCCCTAAAATAACAGCTAGCTTATGCTTATAAAGGTCATCCTGGTTTAAGTAACCCATCTATTAGCACCTTCCTGGTTGCCTCTAGTTATCAGAAGCAAATTAAAGCCAAATCTTCTTCTTACAATCTATATTATAATATATTATATCCATAATTAAAACAAAAAATGGAGCAATTGCTCCATTTTTTAGTCTAAATGGTCAGAATGATATAAATATGCTCACTCTAATGATATAACAATTGCTAATAACAGAAAACATTATAACAAGGAAATAATTCTATGTCAAGCTTATTGTATGTAATTTAAGGAAAAAGTATTAGACAGGACACAAAACTTTTCCCGGCAAATTATTATTCTGCTGATAATCTTTGATAACAAATTGACCATTAACTAATAAGTGTTTTATTCCTTGAGCATACTGATGTGGATTGCTGTAAGTAGAACGGTCCTTGATTTGATTTAATTCAAAAACAACTAAATCAGCTATTAAGTTAGGGGCTATCTTTCCTCTATCACTTAAACCTAACTTTTGTGCTGGCATAGAAGTCATTTTTTTGATTGCTGCTTCTAGAGTAAGCAATTCCTTATCAACCACAAATTCTTTGATAACTTTCGGAAATGTTCCATAAGCACGAGGATGTGGTTTCCCTTTATCCAAGATCCCATCTTTAACCCGAGTTAAAGCATCAGAACCGATCATACTAAAATTAGAAGTTATTACTTCTTCTAAGTCTGCCTCTAACATTGAAAATTTAACCATGCTTACTGACAATTCTTCGGCAATTAATAGATTAATAGCTATATCCTCTGGAGGGCTGCTTTCTTCCTCTGCTATTTGCTGTATACTTTTACCTATTAATTGTTGATTATCAGATTGGCTTACTTCAGCTATTAATATCTTATCCCATGACTCCTTCTCTCTTCTCTCTCTTTGCCAGTATTTTCTGATTTTAATTATAGTTTCTTCTTCCTGCAGCATTTTTAGTACTTTTCGACGTCCACCTTTGTTTACTTCAGGTGGCAGAAGAGCTGCTAAACCAGTAGATGTAGCTAAATAAGGATAAACATCACAGTTAATATTTAACCCCTTTTGATTAGCATTAGCTATTAATTCTAATGTTCTCTTTACTTTCCCCCAATTCTTCCTGCCGGTAGTTTTGTGATGTGAGATCTGAACAACTACTTCTGCTTGCTTACCAATCTCAATTGTTTCTTCAACAGCTGTGATTAATTTATCACCTTCATTACGAATATGACTAGCATAGATTCCGTTATATTCAGCTACTACTTTAGATAATTTAATTAATTCATCAGTCTTTGCATAAGAAGATGGAGGATATATTAAACCTGTAGATAATCCCCAAGCCCCTCCTTCCATGGCTTGCGCCAATAACTTCTGCATCTTCTTTAATTCCGTATTAGTAGGTTCACCTGTCTTATCACCCATAACTGATTTGCGTAAGAGCCCATGACCTACTAAAGAAGCTATATTTAGAGCACACCCTTTTCTATTTATTTCTTTAAAATAACCAGTAAAGTCATTCCAATTTAGATTCAATTTATATTCCTGTAAGTTACGGATAACTGAGCCTTTCGATTCTTCAGTTACAGGAGCAGCTGATGAACCACAATTACCAACAACTTCAGTAGTTACCCCTTGGTACACCTTGCCACTAGCTAAAGGATTGGCTAGCAACGAAAAGTCAGAATGGGAATGGATATCTATAAAACCTGGTGCTACAACAAATCCATTAATATCATACTCCTCTACTGCTGCATCTTTACTCAAGTTTCCTATAGTAACAATAATCCCATCCTTAATTCCGATATCAGCAGCAAATTTATCCTGACCACTACCATCTACTACTAAACCACCTTTTAATTTTAAGTCTAATTTCATCTAAGACTCCTTTCTAAAGTAGTTGTCCATAAAAAAAGACTTCTTATCAATTGATAAGAAGTCTTTACTAATCATTTATCTTTTGGTTCTAAGTCTTCACTTAATAGCTTTACTAAACTAGCGCGATTAGAGACTGGATATAAAGAAGTTAACTTCTCTTTACTTACTCTAATTTCATTTAAAGATTCATCATCTATCTTCTCTTCTTCTTTATTTTTTTCTTCTTTAACTGTTCCTAACTGTTCCTGAATACCAGCAATATTCAAACCATTATCCAGCAACTTTTTAATCTTATTTAACTTTTCTATATCATTCTGTGAATAGATCCTTTGATTCCCTTTAGTTCTAGCTGGTTTAATTAACTCCGAATCTTCATAGTAACGAATCTGTCTTCTAGTCAACCCAGTCATTTCCTTGACTACTCCAATTGAATATACTGGAGTATTAGGATCTATTTCTGCCATCTACTTTCAACTCCTTCAGTTTCTAGGATACACTCGCTTCTAACGATATACTCCCCATAGTACATACATATTAACAAAAAGTAGTCATCATGTCAATTGCTTAATAATAATTTTCGCACACTTTAAATCTATTTGCATATTATATTACTGTTAAATCAAGTTAAAGTTATAAGGGGGAAATAATTATGAAAGAAGGTCAAGTTATTAACCTATTTCCTGGTGGCAATACTGCTCAAGGCTTCTATTCTTTTTATGAATATTTACCATATAATGTTGATCGAATCTTCATTATTAAAGGAGGTCCTGGTACTGGTAAATCTACTTTTATGAAAAAGATCGGTGAAACTATGATAGAGAAAGGCTTCAATATCGAATATCACTGGTGTTCATCTGATAATAACTCATTAGACGGTCTAGTTATTAAAGAACTTAAAGTAGCATTCTTAGATGGTACTGCACCTCATATGGTAGACCCTGAATATCCAGGTGCAGTTGATGAAATCATCAATTTAGGCCGATATTGGGACCGTGAGCTTTTAAAGGAGTATACAAAAGAGATTAAAGATTTAAACGACCAAATATGGGGTCTATTTCAAAGAGCCTATGACTACTTAGCAACGGCTAAGTTAGTTCACGATGAATGGGAGGATTACTACATAAAAGCTATGGACTTTCAAAAAGCTAATCAAAAGACAACCGAAGTAATTGATAAACTCTTTAATACCCAACCTATCAGTGAAGAGGCTGGCCAAACTCGCCGTCTATTTGCTAGTGCCTTAACTCCACAGGGTCCTGTAGATTATCTTAGTAGTATTACCTCTAATATAAGGAATCGCTATATTATTAAAGGTAGACCGGGTACTGGCAAGGCAACCTTAACCCAAAAGGTAGCTGAAGCTGCTTTAGAGAGAGGGTATGATGTACAGTTCTTTCACTGTTCTTTTGACCCAGAAAGTGTAGATACAATCATAATTCCTAAACTTGATGTCGCTTTAATTGATGGCACCGCTCCTCATCAGATAGAACCAACTAGAGAAGGTGACCAAGTCATTAATATGCTAGACTGCGTTGACCAAGAAAAGGTTGACCAATTTAATGATGAAATTTTAAATGCTAAAGAGAGATATAATAAATTAATTTCTAAAGCAATCACTAAAATTGCTAATGCTAAAAGCCTACATGATGATTTAGAAGAATATTACATAGAAGCTATGGACTTTGAAGCTATTGATGAACGACGTAAATCTATAGTTGCTGAAATCTTATAATTCCTTCATAGTCTTAAAGATTAATACGTCCCTGGAGTTCTAAGGGCGTATTAATCTTTCACACCCAAGAACTTGGTTTAACTATAACTTCCTCTTTCACTTCATCTACTTTTTCTAAAGTTATTAAAGAGGTATAATCGGAAACTAACTTCTCTGATGGTTCAGCAGTTTCCATTAATACGCCAATATCTAAGACTTCAGCTTGAAACTCTTGCATTAAATCCAACATGCCTTTAGCTGTCCCTCCAGCTTTCATGAAATCATCAATAATAACTACTTTAGAATTAATCGGTAAAGCTCTACGAGATAAAGACATAGTCTCTATCTTTTTAGATGACCCAGTAACATAATTGATACTTACTACTGAACCTTCTGTTACCCGAGTATCCTTTCGTACACTAACTACCGGTAGATTCATAGCCCTCGCAGTAGCTAATGCTATAGGAATCCCTTTAGTCTCTATAGTAATTATGTAATCCACTTCTAAATCTGCAAATTTCGTAGCAAAGATTTTACCTACTTCCATAATTAATTCCGGGGAAAAGATAAGGTCTGTCATGTATAGAAATCCACCCGGCAGAATTCGTTTGGCATCAGATAACTCTTCACATAAAAGATTGACTGTCTCTTTAATATCTTGGCTCGCTTTATTGGGAATGAACCTAACACCACCGGCAGCACCTGATAATGTCTCAATCTTACCCATCTCTTCTGCTGCTAATACCCTCTTAATAATAGCTAAATCTTCACTTACAGTTGATTTAGCAACTGAAAACTTCTCTGTAAAGTGGCTTAAAGAGAATAGCCTATATGGTTTATCGATTAAAATTTTAGTAATTGCTACAATTCTTTCGCTTCTCCGCATCTTCATCGTTATTTCTGGCACTCCTTCCGAACAATAACTATTCAGTTTATCGTTTTGTTCATGTTTCTTTAAGTATTAGGTAAAGTCCTGCATAGATTTTGAATTATCTCTAAATCCTCTTGCTTGTCAACATCAAAACCTAATTCTGGATAATCAGTAATGACCGCTTTACAACGGTCATTAATTAAGTTAGAAACTCTTTTCTCTAATTCCACTAATGATAATCTGCCGCACAGAAGCTTAATTACAAACTTAAAACCTAATACTCTACTCATCTTTAAAGGATGCTTACGATTAGCCATTATGCGTTCCATTAAATCTGCTGATTTATTGATTATTTCTGACCTTATCAACCCTAAGTTTCCACCAGTATACGTTCCTTCTTTTAGTTTTACATAAGTCCTTGCTGAGTGCGGATAAGCGGCTAAATTTTTTTCTTTACGAATGATTGGATAATAGACACCAAACCTTCCTTTAAACTTCTCACAGTCATTAATAAAAGCATTAATGGCATTAGCAGTAATTAATGGAATATCTGAGCTAATCACTAATGTATATTGACTCTCCTCAAATTTTCTCTTAATCATATCTAAACCTAATTCTATATTATCAACTATACTCTCTTTACTCCCCACTACTAGGTCTGCTCCATTTGCCAATAACATTTTTTCTTCCTCTTTAGGCCCAACCACTACTACTTTATTAATTCCTTTAGCAGCAAGCAATGCTTGTAAGATATAGGCGATCATCGGTCTTTTTATCACTTGAATTAATGCCTCATAATTTACGGTCAAATCATCGGTTATTAAGTCTTTGTTCTTCCCTCCTGCTAAAACGACAGCATTATACTTCATCTCTACATTCTCCTTTTTATTTGATGATTATGCCGTGAGGAGTAGTTTTAGTCGTTCTTATAATAAATTCTTCTGGCAATCGCTTTTTCAGTCTAATTTTTATCCGCCTAGCTGTATCAAAATCATCAGTAAAACCTAACATAGTAGGGCCACTACCCGACATAAGAACCTTCTTTGCTCCTGCATTTTCCAATAGTTCCTGTAACTCTTTTAGTTCTCGATAACGTTCCATAGTCACTTGAGCTAACAAATTGCTAGTGGCTAAAATAATCTCTAAATCATCACCCTCTTTAAGCACAGTTAACATCCTATCTAAATTAGGATGCTGACTTATCTTATCGAGCTCTAAGCTTTGATATATTTCAGCAGTAGAAACAGGAAATGGTGGTTTTACTAATACTAAATTCAGTTCTGGATTAACTTCTAATGGTTCTAAATCAGTACCTGTTCCGGTTGCTAAGACTGTTCCTCCCACTATGCAAAAGGGCACATCTGCTCCTAACTTTGCACCTAGACTAATTAATTGGTCGTTTGTTAATTCTAATTTCCATAATCGATTAATTGCTACCAAAGTAGCCGCAGCATTAGTGCTCCCTCCTGCTAATCCAGCTGCCACCGGAATATTCTTACTTATCCCAACCTTTATCCCACCTGTAAGTCCGTATTCGTCAAATAGAAGCTTAGCTGCTTTATAGACTAAGTTTTTAGGACCTGTTGGTACTTGAGGATTATCTACCTCTATTTCAATCCCTTTATCTATCTTAGTAAATGATAATTCATCGGCTAAATCTATACTCTGCATAATCATCTCAACTTCGTGATAACCATCTGCACGCTTACCTATTACATCTAAAATTAGATTAATCTTTGCCTGAGCAGTTAACTTTAGAGTTGTATTCAATTACTTATCCTCCCTAGATTCGAAATTTTATTAATTAATCAATGATATGATTAGAACACAAAAAGGTCATATTGAGCAAATCATACATTTTTCGGTCAACATCTTGGTGAGTAGGAGCCGAAAATATGGCCGAACCACAGGACGTGGTGAGCTAATCTCAGGACAGGACGTCCTATAGATTAGGAAGCCTTATTTTTGGCGGATACGAACCTTAGATGTTTCGAAAAATGTATTTTGCCGCGAAAGGTGACCTTTTTGTGGTTATACCATAATATACTTCCTCTAAATTAACAATTTCTCCTGCTTTAAGCTAACTACTCTTCGTTAATTTCAGTTATTCAACAAGTACAACTTCGTTTAATTCTTCTTTAGGCTTTAGTTCATCCTTTATTAAATTTAGTATCTTTTCTGGATTCTTCTCATAGAATATTACCAGTATATCTCCTGGTTCTGTTACTTTTAATGCTTCCTTTACTGCTTCTAACTCCGATAAGACAAATTTAAATTCTTTTTTATAACTAAACCTCTTTATTCCCGTAGCTAGTAACTGGGCTGCTTCTCCTTCTTTTCTTCCTCGCAAATCCTCATCTTCTTTAATAAATATCTTCTCAATCTCTTTTCCAGCTAAGTGTCCTAGTTTTATAATAGATTCATCTTTTCTATCTCCTGGAACACCGATTACACCGACTATTCCTTTGGTTTTTAACTCTTTTGCTACTTCCAAAGTTGCTTCGTAACCAGCCAAGTTATGTCCATAATCTAATATAACCTTTCTCCCTGCTATTTCTATAAGGTTCAGTCGTCCTAAATTCTGCTTATAATCTTTACCAAAATCTTTTAAAGTCTTTCTAATAGCTTCCGTTTCAACTCCAAAGTCAAAAGAGATAGCTGCTGCTAATAATATATTTTCAATCATATGCTTAGCTATTCCCTTATACGTTGCTGGAATCTTATTTACATCAATCAATTCTAATTCTTCTTGCTGATGATTAATCATTACCTTATCCTCTTTAATATAAACTGCAGTTCCACCTTGGGCCATATGCTTCCTGACAATGAAATTATTATTCTGTTGTGAGACATAAATAATATTCTGCGCATTACTCTTATTAGCCAATTTAACTACTTCTTTATCATCTGCATTCAAAATAGCACTGCCTTCATCATTAATTCTTTCAATCACTAAAGATTTGATGTCAGCTAAATCTTCTAAACTTTCTATCCCATCCTGACCTAAATGGTCAGGAGAAATATTAGTTATTACTCCAATATCACTCTCATCATATCCTAAGCCATCCCTTAAAATTCCGCCTCTAGCTGTTTCTAAAACAGCTACTTCTACATTAGGATCTCTTAATACAGTCTGAGCACTTAGTGGTCCCGTGGTATCTCCTGATAAGACACATTGCTGATTAATATAAATACCATCAGTAGTCGTCATTCCCACTTGATAGCCTTTTTGCTGCAAAATTAGGCTAACTAGCCTAGTTACTGTTGTCTTTCCATTAGTTCCTGTAATCGAAATAATAGGAATCCGGCTTGGTTCTGTTGATGGAAATAACATCTCAACAATAGCTCCAGCAACATCTCGTTTTTTACCAACAGTAGGATAATGGTGCATCCTAATCCCTGGCGCTGCATTGACTTCAATAATAGCACCTTGATTATCTGAAACTGGTTTACTAATATCTGAGGTAACTAAATCTACCCCTGCAATATCTAAACCGACTACTTCAGCTGCTCGAAGTGCTAATTCTTTATTAAGAGGATGGATATCATCTGTCTTATCAATAGCTGTACCACCTGTACTGAGGTTGCCTGTCTCACGTAAAAAGACCTGCTCTCCCTCCTTAGGAATTGAATCTAAATGATAATTTTGATGAGCTAAAAGGCGAAGGACTGTTTGGTCTACCTTTATCTTAGTTAGAGGTAAACTATGTCCCTCTCCTCGCAGTGGATCATTATTAACCTCTTTAATTAAATTCAAAATATCTGTCTTACCATCACCGATAATATGAGCTGGAATTCTTTGTGCTACTGCCACAGCTTGTCCATTAACTACTAATATTCGATAATCATTACCAGGAATCATCTCTTCTACTATTACTTCTGCACTATACTTTTGAGCTAATTTAAAACCCTCCTCTACCTCATTGGAAGTAATAAGATTAAGACTAATACCTTGACCCTGATTAGAATTATATGGTTTTGTCACCACCTTACCTTGAAACCTTTCAGCTACTTCTATAGCCTCTTGTTTAGTAGTAACTATCTCTCCATTAGCTACTGGAAGTCCCATTTCATACAATAAATTTTTAGCTAGCCATTTGTCACAGGCTGTATCAACTCCTATACAAGAAGTCTGCTGGCTAATAGTGGCCTGGATTTTCTTTTGATACTTACCATAACCTAATTGAATTAAGCTATTGCGTTCACCCAATCTAATTGTTGGTATATTTCTTTTATGAGCTGCTTCAACTATTGCCTTAGTACTAGGACCTAATGCAGAACCTCTGTCTTCTTCCTTTAATCTTCCCATAATCTCTTTCATATTCACCACCTGACCATTAATGATAGATAAGACTAATCTATAAGCCTCTTTTCCTGCTAAAATTGCCGGGGTTTCTCTTTCATACTCGTACACTATATTATAAATACCTGGTTCTTCAGTTCTCCGAGTACAACCATAGTTGACTTTATGTCCTAAGAGATTTAATAATTCAATTGCAGTATGCTCTATTATGTGACCAAAATAGGTACCTTCTTTAAGTCTAGTTATGAAGCCTCCTGGTCTACCTAAAGCACAATAATGCTCTCGTAAGGTCGGAATTAATTTGATTAATCTAGAATTAAAGCCTTCTATATCTTTACTTTCTTTAGCCTTAAATTCTTCTAAATCAATTTTCATTTTAATTACTGGTTGGTAGGTATAAATATTAGCACCTGGTAAAGTAGAAATTTCTAAAAGCTTCATTCCCATAACCACCTTCATCTCTTTGACTAAATCATTTTAAATACCATAATTTAATTATTTTTTCAGTCGACTTTAACTATTCTACCCATTGAATATAATTACTATACTTTGCTTAAAAATTATTGAATATCCTCAGGAATAATTACTTGCTTAGATTCTAGATCATATTGATAGCCAGCAGGAATTACATGTAACCGGATATCAGATACCCCTAACGGTTGATTAGAATGCAGTTCTGATACATTGGTATGTGATATCTCACTAGCATCTACAATAGTCACTGTTTGACTACCTAACACCTTAAATCTACCTGTGGATTCAACTAAAATTGCAGTATCTTCGTCAATGCCAACTCCTAATACATAAGGATTCTGCGCAATCGCTAATAATAATCTCCCAATTCTACCTCTTTGAGCAAAATGCTGATCTATAATTACTTCTTCTAATAATCCCATGCCTGGGGCCATCTTTAAAGTGCATTTTTTCGGCGTTTCTGTATTATCTCCCTGTACAATCATTGTGTCACTCATAGCCGCAGCACCAGCACTCGTACCAACAATTAAGCTTCCTTGTTGATAGATCTGGTGTAAAGCTCCTGCAACTTTTGAACCACCTAAAAGACTAGTAATACGCAATTGATCGCCACCAGTAAAGAAGACCCCTGCAGCATCTTGGACCTTTCTTTCTATCTTTTTATCATTAGCTTTCTTTCTTGATTCAATATTAATTACTTCTACCTTATCTAAGCCTAATTCAGTAAAGAGCCTTTTATATTCAGTGCCTACTTCTTTAGGCAAACGGGTAGCTGTGGTTAGAATGACTAAGCTTTTAGCTGTTTTTTCTAATAATTCAACCACCTTTTTTAAAATTTTACATTCCCCATCTTTATCTTCTGCTCCACCTATAATTAGTAATCTTCCTTGTACTTTTTCACCCATGCTATCCCTCCTAACTCTTAAATTATATTTTGAACAGAAGTTTAAAAATTATCAACAATTTTTATTTTTGTCCATATAATACTATAACTAAAGCTTTCCTTTAATCTTTACATAATTTTTGAAGGGTGGTGAATAATATTAATAACAAGATTTTGATTAATACTAAGCAGCATTACTTAGAACTTTATGAAGACGGAAAAGTAATTGGTCATTATCCAGTAGCTGTTGGCAAAAGCTCTACCCCTACTCCTACTGGTGATTTTGAAGTCTTACTTAAACGTATGAACCCTGGTGGAGGATTAGGTACAAGATGGATTCAATTCACTTGGAGAAAACACGGAATTCATGGTACTAATAAGCCTTGGTTAATTGGTCAAGCAGTTTCTCACGGCTGTGTTCGGATGCACAATAAAGATGTAGAAGCGGTTTATAAAAAAGTTAACGTTGGGACTCCAATTAAAATTATCAACAGTAATCAACAGCTTAATCCTAATAATGCACAGAATAATAATAACTCAGAACCTAACTCAAATGTTGACTCTAATTCTAAATATATTCTTTATACAGTGAAACATGGCGATTCATTATATAAAATCGCCAAAAACTATCATACTTCGGTTCAAAAATTAGTCGAATTAAATCAAATTTCAGACCCTGAACGAATTTATCCGGGACAAAAGCTAAAAATACCCAAATAAGAATGTTAAATTATTCACAGAAAGTTGTTAACAGATTTGTGGATTGTTCTGTGGATACTGTGGATAAGTTACTAAAACACTTCTTTTATAGGGATATTGATGTGGATAAGTTTTTGATAAATTAATGTGGATAACTTGTGGATAGTGTGGATAACTAGCAAGAAGGGAGCTTTTCTATGACAAAAAAAGATAGAATTGGAATTATTCAACTAGGTGGTAAAGGAGTTGTTGGGAATAACTTAATTGTCATTGAGTATAAAGAAGATATTCTAATTTTAGACGCAGGTGTGATGTTCCCTACTGATGAAATGCTAGGAATTGACCTAGTGATTCCTGATATGACCTATTTAAAAGAGAATAAAGAAAGAGTAAAAGCATTACTATTAAGCCATGGTCATGAAGACCATATCGGTGGCATACCTTATCTAATTTCAGATATAAACATACCTATTTATGGTACTCAACTAACAATTTCTTTTGTTAAAGATAGACTTAAAGATAGAAATTTGCTTAAGAATACTGAACTAAATATAATTAAGCCAAGAGATAAAGTTGAACTCGGTAGCTTTAAAGCACAATTTATCAATGTTAACCATAGTATTCCTGATGCTGTAGCAATCTCACTTGAAACCGATATCGGTAAGATCCTTTATACTGGTGACTTTAAGATTGACTTTACTCCAATTGATAATAAGCCCACTGATTTTTATAAATTGGCTGAAATAGGAGAAGAAGGTCTATTAGCCCTCCTATCAGATAGTACTAATGCCGAAAGAAATGGTTATACTGGTTCTGAAAGTACAATAGGCAAGACCTTAGAAGATAGATTTACGGAAGCAGAAGGTAGAGTAATTGTTGCTACCTTCTCTTCTCATATTCATCGCATCCAACAGGCCATTACAGCTGCTAAAATGACTAATAGAAAGATAGCCGTTACTGGTAGGAGTATGATTAATTCTGTACAGACTGCCCAAGAGTTGGGATATGTAGATTTAACTTCTGATATGTTAGTAGATATTAGAAGTATCAATAAGTTAGAACCGGAAGAATTGGTCATCTTGATGACCGGTAGTCAAGGAGAACCCATGGCAGCTTTAACTAGAGTTGCTAGAGGAGATCACCATCAAATTCAAGTTAATAATACTGATACTGTCTTTATATCTGCTACTCCTATTCCGGGGAACGAATTATCAGTTAGTAATACCATTAATCAACTCTTGGAAAAAGGAGTTCAAGTAATCTATGGTAATGAATTTGATGTTCATGTGTCTGGACACGCAGCTAAAGAAGAATTAAAATTAATGTTAGCTCTTACTAAGCCTAACTATTTTATTCCGGTTCATGGTGAATATAGACACTTATACCATCATGCTGAAGTAGCTAAAGAGATAGGAATATCTGAAGAGAACATCTTTATTACACCAAATGGTGTTAAACTTGAGATTAATTCTAATGAAGCTAAGATAACCGACAAGGTACCAGCAGGAAAGGTATTTGTAGATGGCTTAGGGGTTGGTGATATAGGTAATGTAGTCCTCAATGACCGTCAAGCTCTTGCTGATGATGGAATGATTATTATTATGATTACTATTGATGGCAAGACCGGCGAAGTAGTAGCCGGTCCTGACATCATTTCTAGGGGATTTATTCATATCCAGACTTCACAAGAACTAATAGCTAAAATTAAAAAGAGAGTTAAGAAAGCTTTAGAAAAGACTGAAGCAGCTAATGTTACTGAATGGTCTAAGCTAAAGTCTAAAATCAAATATGTTGTTAATGATTTTTTATACCACGAACTAAAAAGAAACCCCATGATTCTACCATTAATCATGGAGGTTTAATAATTAATCAGGAATTATTAACTCCTGGCCGACTTCTAGTTGGTCAGGATTAACAATATCATTAACTGCCACTAATTCAGCTATTGTTACTCCAAACCTTTGCGCAATTATAAAGAGAGTATCTCCTTGTTTAACTATATAAATTTCACCTTCATCTGGCGTTGGTCGGGGTGGCTCAAATTCTTCTCTATCCTCCCCTACGCCTATGACCACTGGAACTTCTACTATTGCTGTAACCAAGACTTCAATACTTAATAAGACTCTAATCCTAATTGTATCCCCATCTACTACTTCTCCTTCTGCACTTACAACTCTAACTTCTGGATAAGCTCTAACTCTAAATACGTCTCTAGGAATTGAAACAGAGATAAATTCATCAAAGAACAGTGTATCTCCAACAAAGAAGACCGGTTGATCAGGTTGATTAGCTACATATAATACATTAACATCTACCTCACCAGAAATAAATACTCCTCCGTCGTCTACATCAGCTTCTATCACTTGGTCAGCTACATCAGCTGTAACCCTAACTACTCTACTAGCACCCGGAGGTGGAACATCTATTGTATCTCGTAATAAGACTCGCGTCTGCTTTCTGGCTACAATTCTTTCAACTAAGACAGTCCTTCTTCTAGGGAATAGGTCACCATCTATATCTATTGGGAAATCTATTTGGTCTCTTGTTAAGACTGCTGTATTAATCTCTGTTTCATAATTAATCCGCAAAGTCCTAGGGTCTATTATTCTAAAATCTTGGTCTATAATCTCTAAATCAACGAAAGCCTGCATCCCACTTCTAGCGCCTTCAATTCTGATTCTCTCGGTAAATGGAGTAGTGATATTCAAGCTTCGCGTCCTACCATCTGGGGATTGATATAAAATCTGACTTCTAATCTCTGCTTGCACCTCTACTTGATTCCTACGAACATGAGTATTGATGATCCTAGTTGTACTTTGAATATTTAGTACTCGCTCAATTGGGGCTTGATTATTAGCTAACTCTACTACTCTTTCAACTTGCCTGGTCACTGTCTTTTCAGCAACTACTTGATCAAACTCAAATTCATCCCTAACTATCTGAGCTTGGTCATCAGTAATAAAGTTTATATTTTCTGCTTCAATAAAGTTTAACCTACCTACAATAACGACTGTTAATCTAAGATTATGTGGGTCTACAATTATAACTTCTGCCTCTTGAACAAAGAGAGCAGGATCTATCTCCACTGTTCTCCCTGGTACATTAACGTCAACTACAAAACTAAAGCTTATTCTCTTTTCAATCGTCTCTACTGCTGATGTATTATCTTCTGGAACATATAAGATTGTCGTTCGTAAAATCCCATTAATTCTAACTCCTCCATCTACGACTTCAGTCTCTATATTCTCTAATCTAACATTAGTCTCTAATACTCTAGCTACTCCTGGTCGATTCTGGGCTAAAACAATTCTTCTTTCGACCGTTTCTTCTATCTGCTCACGAAGGATTAAATTGGCGACAGTAATATTATCCATATTCTCCCTCCTTTTAGTTAACCTTAATATATTTTATGTAGAAACTAAGATAGTGTGAAAACTGGAGAAATAATTATGTGTAAATAGAATAAGACTGTAGGTCTCCCCACAGCCTTTAGGTTCAAGTTATCTAAATTTTTAGCCTTTTGCACCTATAATTCCTTTTGGAATACATAATTTCTGACCTACTTCAATTACGTCTGGATTCTCAATATCGTTCTGTTCTACAATAGCATCTACTGTTGTATTAAATCTTTGTGCAATCTTAAATAAGGTATCGCCTGGCTGTACTACATAGACCACAAATGATGGGCGATCTGGACAGTCTTTATCTACAACTGGTGAAACAACAACTATGTCAGTAACAATATCTGTCTGCACAAACTGAACTACTTTTACAAACTTAGTGATAGTAACTATTAATTCAATAGCGCGAGAATCTAATAAATTATATCTCACTCTTTTCACTGTTACATTAGTAAAGGCTCCCATATCTGGCTCTGCCCCTGTAATTTGAACGAAATTTTCGAAATCAAAAACATCCGATACAAAGAAGACCGGTTGTTGAAAACCAGGATCATCTACATCTCCTACATAAAGAGCATTTCCTTCAATCTGACCTTCGACAAGCACTCCACCTTCTTCTACATTAGCCGTCGGATCTAATATGTTGGCATTCACTTCAATTACTTGCTCAATATCTGGATCCCCTGGTAATAGCTCTAACTCATTAGTAATTGTTTCGGAGATAGTATCCTCACCAATTACTTCTTCTACTCTTAATAGTTCTTGTTCAACCTTCACCTTGTCACTCTGAATATCAGTAACAACTGTAACCTGGATTGGTTCAGTAACCTTAACAAAGATCTCAATGACTACCTCTACTTTAACAGTGTCTTCATCTACTCTAGTAGCCGTCACTCTCTTAACAGTAACATCAACAAAGTCTGACATATCATCGTCTATAGCCCCTGGTATATCTATTACTTGTGAGAAATCAATAGCACCTTCTACAAAGTGAACCGGTTGATCACCTGCATCTGTCTCTGCAACATATACTACTCCAACATCAAGCTCTCCATCCACTATAACTGCATCATCTGTAATCTCACTCTCAACACTGTCATCAACTAAATCAGCTTGAGCTCTAAGAATTCTTTCGATTGGTGGCTTTACTTCGGGTACGTCTATTGTTCCTGCTACAATCGTTTGGATTGTATTCTCTCCTACCACATCTTCTAATCTTAGTAATTCTTCTTCTATAATAGCATCATCTAAGCCAGTAACTTCTGTTATTACCGTAACCTGTCTAAACTCTACTACTTTAACAAACTTTCGAATAGTGACTGTTACTCGCACCGTTCTTTCATCAATCATTTCACCGTTTACTCTAACAACTTGCACATCTGTTATTACATGCATTCCTGGCTCAGCATCAGGAATATCAACAAAGTTATCAAAGTTTATTATTCCTTCAAAGAAATGCACAGGCTGTGCAGGCTCAATATAAGGATCAGCTATATCAGCTACATAGAGTATACCTATGTCTATCTCCCCACTTACATCTACACCACCTTCTTCTATCGTTGCATCGGTTGCATTAACTTCAGCTGTAACTTCTAGTACCCTTTCGATATCTGGCTTCTGTTCAGGTACTGTTAAATCATCGGTGATCGACTCTCTAATTATATCTTCGCCAATTACGTACTCCACTCTAACCGTTTCTTCTTTAAAATTAATTGCTCTATTTTCATCCATAACTTTACTCCTCCTTTCTAAAATAAATACTTAAACCTCTCAATTATACTATATGCACCAGAAATCCAAATGTGTACAAATTTTATTATGAAATTATTTCCATAAGATAAATTTCTATCACATTTCTTTTATTAAAGCATAAAATAGAATAGTAAAAGCTATATTTAAAAAATTTGGAGGTGGCTTATATGCCTTTTGGATATTCTGATAAGATATTTCCTTATCCTGCCGTACAGTATATACCTATTAATCTATATGAAGAAAGAATAATTGATGATTGGAGTTATCCCTTTAATGAAGAAGTCAAATTATATATATCCTCTAATCCAGCAGTGATTGCTAAGTTATTAGATAAATATCATTTCCATTCACAAGAAATTAATAATTTAGCCTCAAATGAACTATTAATTATTCTGCTTAATGGTAGTATAAACGAAATTAAATACCGTGGTCATAAAGTAACCATGGTTGGCACTTATAATAAAAATTTATCCCATATCTTTAAGATAAAGAAAGATTATTTCTATAAACAGAAACTTAATTTTGTTATCTACAATGCAGAAGGTGAAGAATTGGCTTCTAAGCGTTTTAATCTGCCACAGAAACCTTTTTAGTTAAGATAGGCAATCGAACTCTTTCTAAGATTTTATACGGACACTTCAATACAACTTTTAATAATAACTTCTCACCTGCATTACTTAACTCATAATCAATATATTTTATTTGGGGGCTTATATCTAAATTAGCCTCCTTAATATTTATTTCAGTAGGAAGTAATTCATTGATATTTTCTATTTTAGTAATTTCTTGTTCAATATCATTATAATCAATAAAATTAATAATAGATTTTAATTGACAACTATACAATAAACTCCCCGTTAACAACTTCCCTTCAGGATTAATAATTTTAATATCAATATCCTGTACCTGTTTAGCATATCTCCCTAAATAAAGCTCATAAGGAAGCAACAGTTCTAATTTATCTACTTTTAATACTCTTTCTACTAAGAAACTATCTAGAACACTTTGGGATATAATTCCATTCTGCTCAGTAACAACTTTAGTTAATACTTCCTCTCTTAAGTTACCTACTAATTTAAGAAAAGTTTTTAATATTAATCTTCCCTGTTTTAATTCTGGTTGGAGCTCTTTTACTTTTAATTGATACTTAAATTCTAAACCTTCCCTCGTTCCCTGACACTTTAGTAGTTTATTGAAATTAAGATTAAAGTTTTTATTCTTCTCTTGACCATGTAAATCTATATAGTATAATTCATAACTTAATTCTCCACTAACAATAATCTTATTGGAGATTAATTCAACCTCAACATTCACCACTTGTCCTTTCATTTCAATTAATTCTTTATAAGAGATGTCCAAGATTAATTCGTCAGTCAGCATCCACTCTTCATGTAAATTATTAATCTCTTGTTTAACCTTAATTTGTTCGCCTCGCTGCCCTGTAGAATTAGTATAAATACTCATCTCTACTTCTTGGTAAGCCGTAAGTACAGCATTAACTACTAACATTACTTCTAAAGTATCCTCTAACTTAACAAATTCTAAATCGCTAATTTGATTCTGGGCTAATAATTGGGCACCAGGATTAGTCTTTTTAAAGTATGTAGTTTCTCTAAATGGCTCTATAATCTCATAATGCTTTACTTGACCTTGATTATTTAAAGCTAATACCTGATAAATAATTTGTCCAGTAATCATAACTTCTTCTTCAATTTTTTCAACCTTGACCTTTTTTAAGTTAGCCTTACATTCGAATATTCTTTCAATATTAGCAGCCAATTTTAATTTCTGTTTAATTAAAAGGTTAGTCTCTTTTTCAGCTAAAAATTTATTCAAAATTAATTTTTTAGTCTCTAAGTTCTTATAGATATTAGAAGCAAGAGAATCTAAGCTGTTTAAAGGAGGAAAGACCGTTATAATTAATTTTAACTTTATATTACTTACTAAAGTTTGTTTCTGATAAGCAGTAGATTTAAATTTATATTGAATCTGCTCTATATCTAAATTTAATTTATATTCAAGTTGGGAACTCTGTTCAGAAAGTGGTAAAAAGTATTTAAAATTTGGTTTCTCCACTTTTGCTTCTTTAGTTCCACCCTCTAATTGATAAATGACAGACTCTATTAATTGACCATGAATAATTAATTCTTCATTATGATAAACAGAGTCAAATTCTTTCAGTTTAACAACATAATCTTCTACATTAAGAGTTTTAGCTGGTAAACTGATCTCTTCTTTAATTTCAAATGTATATTCTTTTTTATTGTGGGTAACTCTAGACTTCCCCCCTCCTTGCTTCATAACTGTTACCTCCAACCTTATTAAAATTTATGCTGTAATAAGAATAAAAATAACCAATAAATAAGAAAACCCTCTAAAATTTCAGAGGGTTTTCTTATAATTCAAGCGAAGAAAAGTTATAAGGCGGCCAAGGACCAGAATAGTAAAAATAAAATCCAAATTCAGAATACTTATCTTCAAATTCTTTTAACTTTAATAGAAAATTAGCTACATATTGCTTATTAATAAGATAAACTGAATTAAGAACCATTGGTTTAGAAATCCCCGTAATTTCTATATCTAATAATTCATTTAAATGTGACTTAGTTGCTATAGATGATAGCTTTTCATATACTTCATCAGCTACACTAAATGCCTTATTTTTTACTTCTTTATCTAATTCCATTTCTAACCTTCGTTCTAAAAACTGCTCCATTCCTTCTTCGCTATTTTCTAAGCATCGTTTTAATTCTTTAATACCATCATGTAAGCCAGATATAGTCCTTCGTAATTGAGAAAAATCACAATATAATTTTAAGCCCCATTCTTCATGTCCCTTTACTATTGCAAATAATTCTTTAATCTTAGGTATTGATTCTTTAAGCAACTCTTTTAATTCAATTTTGCTCTCGAAAACAGTTCCAAAAGTAATTGGAATTACCGTTGTTAACTCCATTGCCTGTTCAATAAGTATTTCATGACGATTAGCCTTATCATGTAACCAATCTAAATCTCTTACTTTCCTTTCTAACTCCTTCTGGCCAAAGTCAATTAATGAAACCTCACTAACTAAAACTCCCACTCCTTGATAACTCATAACATATGGCTTATGTATATTGTCTATTCCTAATAGATCAATTTTGACTTTCTCTGGGGAGTCTAAAATACAATAGAGATATAAACCTTTATTCATATTGATTTTCCTCCCCAGTTTTTTGAATATTAGTTACAGTAGTAATACTAAGCAACAAATAACCACCCCCTACTTGCTGCTAAATTTAAATATTTATCAATGTTTATGGAGGTTAGAAAGATAATCTATTAATTATAATGTTAGATATTCTCAATTTTATGTTTACTTGTAATATTATTATATTAATTTAAATCCTATTTAGAACAATAATTAAAGTGTAAAAATAAAAAGCAGGCATCTGATTAAGACACCTGCTCATTATTCTTTATACTCCATAAGGTGGTACAGAAACTACAGCTATCTGTCGATGGGCTGGTGGTTCACGGAATGCTTTCACAAATAATTCCATGACCACTTTCTGAGTTAGTTCCTCTCCAGTTGGATTTAAAATTGGTTTAACAAATTCTATTTTTGGTTTTACTGTAACTCCAGTCATATTAGGTGCAGCTCCCGGTAAATCAATAAATGTACTAAACGACACATCTTCTGCCTGATGATACTCTACATTATCCTCACCAATGAAATAGATTTGTTTATGAATAATACCTTGAATAATTATCTTATTCGTAATTACTTGTGTTTCGATATCAACTACACTAACATCTATATCTTTAACCTTAATTGCTGGTACATCTAAAGCAAGCGTGCTCTCATTTAATATCTGTTTTGTATTCTCTCCAAGTACTTCTCTTAATCTTACTAATTTATTACCAGAAGCAACATTTAATTGAACCTCTTCTGTTACTTTCACAAAGAAGCTAGCTACTACTTCCTGCGATAAAGTTGTTCCCTCATTTATTAATTCCCGTTTAATATGTTCAATATTAGGATGAACTTGAACATCCATTCCTGGCTCTGCACCAGGTAAATCTACAAAATGACTAAAAGGCACATCCTCTGCCTGGTGATATTCTACATTATCTTCTCCAATGAAGAAGATCTGCTTGTGAAGTATTCCTTGAATAATAACTTTGTTTTTAATAACTTCAGTCTCTAAATCTTGTAATTTAGCTACAATATCAGTAATTTTAATGGCTGGTATATCTAACTCTATAGCACTTTCAATCATAGTCTGGTTCTCATTTTCACCAATGACTCTGTCTACAACTGATAGTGCACCTTCACCAGTCTCTACAAATAATTGTTGAACCTCTTCTACCAAGACATTTACTTTTAAAATAACCTTTTGATGTAGCACTGCCCCACCTTCTAATAACTTAACTTTAATATCTTCAATAATTGGGTCAATATCTACATCCATGCCTGGCTGGACTCCAGGAATATCAACAAAGAGACTAAAAGGCACATCCTCAGCTTGATGCTGAACTATATTATCTTCTGTAACATAGAAGACCTGTTTATGAACTACTCCCTGCACTATTACCTTATCAGCAATAACTTCATAAGTAAGATCACGAATCGATGCATCTATGTTTCTAACTTTTTGAGCTGTAAAATCTAATTCAAGGTCACTAACCAACATCCTTTGAACATCATTCTCGCCAATTAAGACTGGTAATTTAAGTAATTCAATATTAGTCTGAAATAAATCAGTCATATTATCCCCCCTTTTTTTTTCTGGTCTTTCTAAACTTTGCTCCTCTTTGAGTAATCCCCCCCTTGTCGAAGTTTCATCTATACCTTTTTCCATCAAATCTGTCTTATTTTCTTTTACTGGTTCTCCATTTGAAAAGAGATCTAGGTAATCTTCCTCCCAACTTTCAACCTCCTTCTCATCTATATCACCCTTTGAAAGATGATTCGTTTCAAATTCAAAATTTCGATTTCCAGTTAGAAGAGTATATAAACTTTCTATTGAAAGCTCTCCATAGTTCATTAAAAGATAGTAGGTACTCATCATAAAGCCTAAAACCATTCCAGTCAGCAGGAACATTCCAAACATTAAAAAGCCTCCCTTCTGAGAACAACTTCTTTCTATATATCATATGGTGGTAAATTGAAAATGTGAATAAAAATTAACCGAGATAAGTAATATATAACTTATCCCGGTCATATAGATTAATAAAACTAAGTGCCTATAACATCAACAACAACTTCTACAGGTACAGGCTCAGGAATACCATCTCCAACTACATCTAAGAAAACAATCTCTGTAATAAGCTCTTCAATTAAATCTGAAGTCGCATCAGTAACTACTTCTATAATCTCCATCTCAGTTACTTTTACAAATATCTCTAAATCGATCATTTGTAATAATTCTGTACCATCTTCACTTAATTCGAAAGCAATATCTAAAATTTCAGGATGAACCTGAACATTCATTCCTGGCGCTGCCCCTTCAATATCTATTGTAAATTCAAATGGTATCTCTTCAAATGTATTTTGAATTGTATCATCAACATCTAAATATTCTACTTCTTTAAAGACAGTACCATTAACTACAACTTGATCCTCCATTACTTCTGTAGTGATATCTTGTAATTCACCTGTCATATCGATTATTTCATCGGCTGCTGGATCTAATTCAACCGTATTCTCTAAAGTCGGAGTAATTGTATCTTCACCAACTACTACTTGAGCTCTAACTTCTACAGTCTCGACTTCAACTGTACCTCCACCTGTAGCACTGATATTAGTCACTACTTGTACTTGACGGCTTTCTCCAGCTGTTACAGTTATTTGTAATACAACTATCTGTCTTATTGCGGTGCAATTATTAATTAAATTAAAGTTAATATCTTCAATTACTATATCGGCGTTAAGTTCGGCACCTTCTGGTACATCTGGAAATTCTATTAAAGCTTCAAAAGGTACAACTTCTGTCATCTGTCGTACTACATTATCAGAGTCCACAAACTCTATTTCTTTTACTATTTCTCCTTCTACTAAGACTTCACCATCTACAATTTCTACAGTTACATTTCTAATCGTCCCAGTAATTGATCTTACCTTTTGAGCTTGATCTTCTAAGTCAATGACATTATCTACTAAAATTTGTTCTGAAACCTCTTCTGCTACTTCTTCCTTAATCAAGGCTCTATCAATTACAAGCCCTGCTACAGGCGGTGGTACTGGTGGAAAGACAGCAACTTGCTCTACTATTATCTGTCTAACTCCTTCATTTACTACTTGTCGGGCCTTGATTAGGGGGCCATTACCAATTACTATATTGACCTGTTCTTCCTCAGTAACTTTAACAGCTAACTCAGCGACTACCTTCTGATGAAGAGTAGTCTGATCAGTTAAAGTTCCTCTAGCAAGTTCTACCACTCCTTTAATAGTAACATCCATACCTGGGGCTGCTCCTGGTAAATCTACAAAAGTACTAAAGTTCACATCTTCTGCCTGATGATATTCTACATCATCAGTTCCTACATAAAAGATCTGCTTATGAATAGTACCTTGTACGATGACCTTGTCAGTAATTACTACGGCCTGTATATCCCTTAATGTGGCTTCTATATCCCTAATTTTCATTGCTGGTCTTTCTAAAGTAATATCATTAACCTTCATCACTTGAACTATATCTTCACCTATAACACGGTCTAACTTCATTAATGGACCTTCACCTATAGTTAAATTAAGTTGTTGCGTCTCTGTAACCTTAACAAAGAAATCTATAATCACTTCCTGTAAAAGAGTTGTTGAATCGATCAATTCACGTTTAATAAGTTCAATGTCTGGATGAACTTGCACATTCATTCCTGGTTCTGCTCCTGGAATATCTACAAAGAGGCTAAATGGTACGTTTTCTGCTTGATGATACTCTACATTATCTTCTCCAATAAAGAATATTTGCTTATGGAGAACCCCTTGAATAATCACCTTATCTTGAATTACATCAGTCTCTAAGTCTCTAATCTCAGCAGTAATATCTACAATTTTAATTGCTGGAATATCTAGTTCAACCTCATTTTCAACTATCTCCTGTTTATTATTTTCACCTATCACTGTTTCTAATTTATATAATGAACCCTCTGTTGTTTCTTCAATATTTACCTGAACAGTCTCTGTAATCTTGACAAAGATTTCCACAACTACTTTTTGATTTAATTCTGTGCCATCAGGTGAGAGCTCAAAAGCAACATGTTCAATTTCAGGATGAATCTGAGCATCCATTCCTGGTTCTGCGCCTGGTACATCTATAAATGTACTAAATGGCATCTCCTCTGTTTGATGATGAACTACATTATCAGTACCTACAAAAAAGATCTGCTTATGAATTATACCTTGAATAATAATCTTATCATTAATAATCTCAAAAGTAATATCTCTAATTTCAGCATCTATATCCTTGATCTTTTGTGCAGGTATTTCTAACTCTATCTGTTGGACAGTAACTCCCTGTGTCTGGAAGTCTTGACCCTCTATTCTTGACATATTAAATTCCTCCTTTCTTGATAACTTAGTACTTTATTATATGCAAATTATAAAAGGTTGTGTCTAATTTTTAATCTTTAAAATAAAAGCAGGCACTATAAAATAGTACCTGCTTAAGATCTAATTTATTTAACTAATTTTCGCAAATCATGTGGTTAACAGTTGCCATCAAGAGTTGTTCCTGAAAATCTAAAAACACCATCACGACCATTAACAAAAACATTCATCTGCTCAACTCTTGAAACTTTAACTAAAATTCTTGCTAATGCTTTTACTGTTACAGTAGGAGTTATTGCATTGCCATTATTAAGAATAAAGTCAGAATCTAATTCTAAAATAAAGTTTTCTACATCTAAAGTAGTCTCCTCAGCATTTTGAACAGGTACTCTTACTTGACCATTAAACTTAATACCAGGAACTAAACCACCAATCTCTACTTCCTCTTCAAATGGAACATTGGTAGATTCGTGATAAACTATACCATCAGCACCCTTATAAATTACATTAACATGAATAAACCCTTGCTTAACTACCTTATCTCTAAATATGTGGTCAGTTACATCAAATAGGCTTAATTGAACATCTACAATTGAAACAGGGGTGTGGGTTAATGTAAGAGTAGTACCTTCTGTAATCTGCATTATTTCTTCTCCTATAACACGTAATGTTTTTATATTATTAGTAGGCATAAATTTATTCCTCCTTCTCTCTTATAGTTTTGATATATTATATGAAATTGAGTCTAAAGTGTGCATTAACATCATTAATTTGATTTTTTAAATTTAATAATTCTCTTTATTTCTTTAGGACCTAATCTATTCTTATTATCCTTCTTCCTTTTCCCTTTTTCTTTTTTTACCATAATTCCCCCTCCTTGTCTTCCTTGTTCTAATCACTCTTCTTACTTTATAATATCCGAATTAAGTATTTTTGTGATTATAAACTACCTAAGACCAGTTACAACCTCTATAGGCACTAATTTAGAACTTTTATCATCAACTAAATCTAATAATACCGTCTTCTTGATAACTTCATTAATCTCTTCACCTTCTATATCAGTAAGTACTGTCATTTTTAATTTCTCGGTTATAACAACTACAACTTCCATCTCAACTATTTGAACTATTTCGTCTCCTTTATCATTTAATTCAAAATTAGTGTCTATATTCTGAGCATGAATTTGAATATTCATTTCTAAGTCTAATTCTTCAACATTTAAAATGAATTCAAAAGAAATTTCCTTTGCTAGATTATAGTGATTATTATCTAAATCTAAATAATCAACTCTTGTAATTAGCATTCCTGAAATTAGTAATTGATTTAAATTTGCTTCACTATAAAGTTTTATATTTTTAAGATTAGAAGTAACATTAACTATCCTTTGGGCCTTAGGAACTAACCGAATCTTTATTTCTAAGTTCCTATTAACTAGAGTTTCATCAACTACCTCCCAGGCAAATACATCTAAACTCTTAGTCTCAACTTCTTGCCACTCTAAATCAGTAATTACTATTATTTGTTGAAGGTCTTTATCTTCTACTACAAAAGCTTTAATCAACACTCTTTCTATAGTAATAGGTGGCATAAGACCAATTTCAGTCTGTTCTATTATAATTTGTTCATTATTTTCACTAATTACCTCTGCCACCTTAACTAATTTGTTTGTAGAACTACTATCCTTTCTTTCTTTTTCTATACTTCTTATATTTAAATAATTCTCTTTAATAATTTTAATTATAAACTGTAAAACTATTTTTTGGTTTAATTCTAATCCATTGGATGAAAGCTTAAATTTTACCTGTTCAACATGTGGGTAAATTCGAGCTTTCATACCTGGTTCTGCTCTTGGCACATCTATGTAAGTCTTAAAAGGAATACTATCCTCTTGATAGTAAAGTATATTGTCAGTACCTATATAGGAAAGCTCTCTATTAAGCTTTCCTATAATAACTATCTGCCCAACACTAATATCATAATTAATCTCTTCAATTGTTGGATCTATATTTTTTACTTCTCGCATTGGAGCTTTTAAGTTTAAATGCTGAACATCTTTTTGAATATAACCCTCTTTACTCATTAATGCCTCCTTTCTAAATCAGACTATTCTAATAAAAAATTATATTAATATTAAGTATTTGTTCTATAATATCCAAAAATTAGTTAATATGTGATTATCATATCCTAATTATTTAAAATATAGATGTATAATAAAACAGAGGCAGCTAAGCAAGCCACCTCTGTTTCTTAAGTCTTAATTGAAATTTAATTTAAAATTCATCCATAAATAGTTGCGTAAACATCTTACCATAAGGTCCACCGTCAATAATTCCAATTCCTATCTTCGTATAATCTGATTTTAAAATATTAC
Organism: Candidatus Frackibacter sp. WG13; assembly: GCF_900114655.1. Taxonomy (GTDB): domain Bacteria; phylum Bacillota; class Halanaerobiia; order Halobacteroidales; family Acetohalobiaceae; genus Frackibacter. The sequence continues at coordinate 519 of NZ_FOTT01000019.1, read as the reverse complement.
GACGATGTCCCGTACTATTCATTAATGCTGTATGAGCTCTTGTAACTGTTGAGTTGCCAGCAAGGTTCTCACCAGCGGTTCTATATCTAATCCCTGCATTTCTTAACATATCAAACGGAAGTCCATAAGTTGGAGACCTATGACTGAAATAATTGTTCTGAATCATATCTCTACTTTTCTTACGAGCCAGTCTAACTAATCTCATATCTACTTCTAATGGTTCTAAGCCTCTTTGAGTCCGTTCTTTATTTACTAAACTCAACATTTTTCTTTCTTCAGCAGTCATCTGACCTGTCTGTGGATTAGTTGGCTGTGAACCAGAATTTCTATCTGGTTGCTGACCTTGGTTAGAACCACTATTAGGGTCTTGTGAATTATCATTATTATCATTGTTATTATTATCATCATTGTTATTGTTACCACTATCATCGTTAGTATTATCATCTTGCGGAATATCTATTTGTCCTGTCTTTGATTTAAGCAAGTTCCAAGTAACTTCATCTACTGTTCCAGTTATAT
>NZ_FOTT01000022.1 GCF_900114655.1 Candidatus Frackibacter sp. WG13 | reverse complement strand
TTACCTTTAACATTTACATAAGTTAAATCACTGACTACAACATCTAGAGTTTGCTCTCTGTTAAATTCTCTATCAACAATATTTTCTATTTTTTCTTCATTACATTTTGTTGAATGAACCTTGTATTGTTTGACAGTATAGCTAGAAACCAGACCATATTTTTTCATGATACGGCCAATCCTTCTTCTAGATACTTTATAATCTTTTTTAGCTAATTTTCTTTTGATTTTCCTTGTTCCATAATTATTTCTACTCTTTTTAAAAATAGAGATAATTTTGTTTTCTAGATCACTGTCAGATGATTTTTTCTTGGGCTTATAATAAATAAGGCTTCTTGATACATTTAATGCTCTACACATGGCGCTAATACTGTATTTATTCCTATTTGCCTTAATAACAGCTACTTTCGTCCTAGTATCAGCGCCGCTTGCTTTAAAATATCATTCTCCATCTTTAGCTGTTGATTTTCTTTGCGTAATTTTATTAATTCTTTTTCTTTATCAGTTCTATTGTCTTTGGCCTTAAATGAACCTGAATTATTAAAGTCCTTTACCCACTTATGAACAGTAGATCTGGAAATATTATATTCTTTGACTATTTCACTTATCTTTTTGCCATTATCAACTAAGCTTACTATCTGTTTTTTGAATTCATCATTATATCTTTTCGGCATGATATATATACCTCCATATTATTGATTTTATCTTACTATTATATCATGTCCGAGAAATTTCTGTACAATTAATTATAACCTATCCACTATATTGTCTCTTAAAACCTCAATATATTTTGATTTAATAACTTCTATAAGCTCATCAGGTATATTAAAATTCAGAAATTTTTTTGGAATTCCTGAAATATTAAATAAATTATAAATTTCATCTAACTGTCCATCATTTGCAAATTCAACAAACCTCCTAGGAACCCACTGATTCCCATGTGAATACATATTTAATAACTTATCTTTTTCTTGACTAGAATTATGAGCATATTCTTTTGAATCTTCTAATGTATTTAATAAAGCACTAGACATTTCATTTAATTTTGATAATATAAATACTCTTTTAAGATCAAAAGATTTATTAATTTTTTGAGTTCTTGTCTTTGCAAAAGGTACTTCAAATCTTTTAGAAATAATATCCCAGAACTTATCTTCATCATCCTTTAAAATTTCAAAAGGAACTATTAAAATATTATCAAAATACCTTCTATAACATTTTAAAATAAATTTAAGATCTAATGAATGCTTAAGTAAGTTATACTGCTTATAAACAAAATTTTCAGCACAACCATTCCACCCCTGTTTAATAGCTTGAACAAAAACAGACTTCACCCATGGAATTGGCTCCCTCACAACAATCAATAAGTTTGACTGATAATTGACCAAGAATACGACTGGAATAATCAATAAATTCAGGTATTTTATGCTGAAATTCAACCTCATTCATATATGCTGATGAAAAGCCTTCATTACTTATAACAAGTTTCTGTCCCTCCTGATAATTTATATCTGTATTGATATCTACTTTAAGATTTTTGTTTAAATTACCTTCTTTTACAGTAGATCGTAATTGTTCAAAAAACTTAATATTGCCTTTCCATGATAAAGAATATGATTCATCTTTTAACCATATATTTTGCATATATGTAGAAGCAGTCTTCGGCATTCCTATGTGTAAAAAAACAACGTCCATTTAGTTTCACCTACTCCTTTCAAAAACTGTACTTTAATCAATTAAAATACATAAACTTTGACTAATTAATAATTTAAATTATAATCTTCATTAGCTTGATAATAATCTTTTTTCTGACCAATATCAATCCAATATTCCCTAATAGGAAAACTTCCTACATTATTGCCATCGTTCAAAGCTGAATTAATAACGTCAGTAATATCAAAGAACTCATTTTCTGGAATATACTTTATCATATCTGGATTTAAACAGTAAATACCTGCATTAATAAAATAATAATAACTAGGCTTTTCTTCTAAACTCATAACCTTTGCTTCATCTATATTTACTACTCCATAAGGTGATTGGTATTCATATTTTCTAGTTGCCATTGTTAAATCAAATTCATTACTTTGATGAAATGCCATAAAACTTCTAAAATTTACTTCTGTTAAAATATCACCATTCATCACAAAAATAGGTTCTCTGTTTAGTTTATCTTCAGCTAACTTTAAAGCCCCTGCTGTTCCTAACCTTTTATTCTCTCTAATATAATCAATATTTACTCCGAATTTACTTCCATCTCCAAAGTAACTTTCAATTATCTCTCGTTTATAATTAACCGCAATTAAGATATTATAATAACCATATTCTTTAAACTGATCAATAATAATTTCTAAAATCGGTTTATTCCCTACTGTTAGCATAGGTTTAGGTGTATCTTCTGTTAAAGGCCTTAACCTAGTTCCTAATCCTCCAGCCATTAAAATTACATAATTATCTTTTTTCCTCTCTTCTAAAATTTCATCAAACAATACTAAATCTATAACTCTATTTTTAGAATCTAATAAAGGAATCTGATGAATCATCTTATTCTCTTGAAATACTTTCTTAATCTTTCTCTTTGAAGTGTCTTTATTTAAAGCTATATAATTAATATTCATAATTTTATCAACAGATTTATTTAAATCAATTCCTTTTAATATTCCTCGTCTAATATCACCATCGGTTACTGTTCCTAATAGTTTTCGGTTTTTATCAACTACTAAGGCTATTTGCTTTCTACCTTTATCAATTGCTTCAATTGTTTCCTTAATAGTATTATTGTGATTAACCATAATTTCTGCTAAATCTTTTTCAGTCATTAATGCCCCTCCTCTTTTTAATAATTCGTCCAGGATTCCCTACTACTAACGAATTGTCAGGCACATCATCTATAATTACAGAACCAGCTCCAATTAAAGAATTTCCCCCTATATTAATACCTTGGATTACCGTAACTCCAGTTCCAAGATGAGAATAATCACTTATTTTTACTCCTCCGGACAACTTAACTCCTGGTGCAATATGTACATGATTCCCTATTTCTACATCATGTTCTAAAATAGCTCCGGTATTTATAATATTATTAGTTCCTAATTTTACTCCAGAATTTAGAATTACACCGGCCATTATAGTATTAGCATTTCCTAAATCAACCTCTTCTCCAATAATACTATTTGGATGAATAGCATTAATAAAGTTATAACCTAATTCTTTAACTTTATTATAAAGCTTAACTCTTAGCCTATTATCACCTGTGCCACCTACAGCTATTAAAGTATTATTAACTTTTTTCTTAGTTTGAATTAATTCTTTATCAGATGCTATAATAGGAATATCTAAAATTTTTTCTCCTAATCTGTTCTTATTCTTATCTATCATGCCTATAATCTTGATATTATTATTACTTTTTAAAAGATCAATAACAACCTTAGCATGTCCTCCTGCCCCAATCAAAACTACTTTTCTTGACATTTTTACCCCTTCAATTTTCTTATTTTAGTAATTACTTCTTCAACCTCTTTATTCTCTATCCCTACACTACAAGGTAAATTAATACCCTGCTCCCAGAGTATATTGGCAATTTTAATATCAGCCTCATAGTCTTGATACATTGGCATAGTATGAATTGGCTTAAAGAAAGGTCTAGCCATAATTCCTACCTCATTAAGCAGTTTATATAGCTCTTTTGAAGTAATACCAAACTTATCTTCATCTATTAAAATTGAATATAACCAATGATTATTATAAGCCCAATTTTTTTTCTTGTTTACTTTAACTCCATCAATCTTTTTCAACCCAAATGTATATCTTTCAGCTATTTCTCTTTTTCTAGCAATAAAAGTATCTATCTGTTCTAGTTGTGCTACTCCAATAGCAGCTTGTATATTAGTCAAACGATAGTTATATCCTACCTCATTATGAATGTAATTTTCAGCATCATCTTTTGCTTGAGTTGAAAGATATTTGGCATATTCTGCATATTCTCTATTATCTGTTACTATCATTCCACCGCCACCGGTAGTTATTAATTTATTACCATTAAAAGAGAAACACCCAATATCTCCTAAAGAGCCTGTCATTTTATTTTTATATTTAGAACCTAAAGCCTCAGTAGCATCTTCAATTACCTTAATATCATAATCATTGCATACTTTTAAAATCGGGTCTATATCAGCAGGATTTCCGTATAAATGGACTACAATAACCGCCTTAGGCTTATCCCCATTATTAACCATCTCTTCGATCTTAGTCACTGTTTTTTCGGGATCTATATTATAAGTTCTTCTTTCTGAATCAATAAAAACTGGTTCTGCCCCACAATATCTAATCGGATTAACCGATGCTATAAATGTTAACGAAGGAACTAAAACCTTATCTCCTTCTTCTACTCCTATAACCTTAAGAGCAGTATGGATTGCTGCCGTTCCATTTACCATTGCTACTCCATGCTCTACTCCTACATAATCAGATAGCTCTTCTTCAAATTGCTCTACATATTTACCTACAGATGAAACCCAATTAGTGTCTAAACATTCTTTAATATACTTCCATTCATTCCCGTTAAGATATGGTATTGATAACGGTATTTTCTCCATCTTTTATGACTCTCCTCTTTAAATTAAACATTATAAATCTCTGGCTTGTAAAAATGCAAATTCTCACTTAACCAATCAATTGTTTCCTGTAACCCTTCTTCAATAGTATATTGAGGTGTCCAGTTTGTTAGCTTTTTAATTTTACTATTGTTACATAGTAAGCGGTCTACTTCACTTTTATTAGGTCTAACCCTCTTTTCATCAGTTAATATCTCTACTTCTTCATCCATCAACTCAATAATTAAATCTACCGTATCTTGCATGCTAATCTCATAATTAGAGCCTATATTAGTAGCTTCACCTATCGTTTCTTCACTTTTAGCAATCTCAATAAAGCCATTAACTGTGTCTTCAACATAATTAAAGTCTCTAGTCGGTGATAAATTACCTAACTTAATTTCCTTTTGTCCATTTAAAATTTGAGTAATAATTGTAGGAATTATTGCTCTCGCTGACTGTCTTGGACCATAAGTATTGAAAGGACGAGCAATGGCTATCGGCATTTCAAAACTCCGATGATAACTAATGGCCAATTGATCAGCTGCTATCTTACTAGCAGAATAAGGTGATTGTCCAACTAAAGGATGTTCTTCATCGATCGGTACATATTGTGCAGTCCCATAAGTTTCACTTGTAGATGTAATAATAACCTTTTCTAGCTCTCTTTGACGACTAGCTTGTAAAACATTATATGTTCCTTCTACATTAGTATTAATATATGCCAAAGGGGATTTATAAGAATAAGGAATACCAATCAAAGCTGCTAAATGAAAAACTACGTCTACTCCATCCAATGCATCATAAACAGCATCATAATCTCTAATATTTCCTGTATATACTTCTATCTCATCCTTAACTTTTGAATGTTCAAGCCAGCCCCAATCATTTTTAAAGTTATATTTAACAAAAGCTCTAACATCACACCCTAATTCAACTAATTTTTCAGTTAAATGTGAACCAATGAAACCTGAAGAACCTGTTACTAATATCTTTTTATTAGTTAAGTTCATACCTTGCCCTCCTTCAACCAAGCTATAAGTAGATTAAATTGATAAATTAATATCGTAAAAACTCTTTTTTATAAATTCCTCATTTATCTCTATTTCTTTTAAAACATTTTTTATCCGACAGCTTGTTTTACCATCTTCATGCTTATCATAAGGATTTACTACTTCTTTAATTTTATCTTTAAAATCAACTGAGAACCCTTTTTTAATTGCTTCTTTAATTTCATGATAGCCATATCCACAATCTATTACATTATCTGCTTTTATTCTTCCTTTCTGTCTATCTCCTACGTTAACTACTGGAATTTTGAAGCTTGGCCCCTCTATAAGACCACTAGATGAATTACCAATCATTATATCAACATGTTTTAAAGCTGAAAGATATCTCACTTGTCCTAAATTATCAAATAACTTATATTTTTCAGGCTCTTTATTTGTAAATTTTTCTATCTTTTCATTAATTACTCTACCAGATGTGTCAGCATTTGCTTTTGTAAAAATAACATTCATTTCAAACTTTTCAATTGCTTTTAGTAAATTTTCAATCTGATTATGAGCTGTATTGTTCTCTAATGTTACCGAATGATATGTAACAATAGCAGTCTTACTCGCTAATTGAAAGTTAAGCTCATTCTCTAACTCCGTCCTTGATAATAAATCTAATTTATGAATATTATCTAACCCTGGAGCTCCAAAATTAAATACTCGCCTTGGTTTTTCTCCCATCTGAATAACTCTTCTTGCATATTCTTTAGTAGCTGGAAAATGTGTAGACGCCATTTTAGTTAAAGAATGACGAATTGATTCGTCTATAGCACCTTCCGTTATTTCTCCTCCATGCAAGTGGGCTATAGGAATTTTAGCTATCATAGCAGCAATAGCAGCAGCCAAAACTTCAAATCTGTCTCCTAAGACCACTACTATATCTGGCTTTAATTCATCATAAGCATCAGCAAAGCCTATACATCCTAGACCAACTGACTTAGTAATTCCAACCTCAGTATCTGAAGACATAAGCATTTCTACTTTCTTATCTATCTTAAATCCATCTTCTTCTATCTTCTTATACGTTAAGCCAAATTCAGGTGATAAATGCATTCCAGTAGTAATAATTTGCAACTCAAGATTTGGGTCACTATCTATCTCCTTCATTAACCAATAAAGCAACCCGTACTCTGCTCTAGTTCCAGTTACTACACAGATTTTACGTTTATCCATTCTTTAAGTCCTCCCATTGTAATACCTGGTCTGCTTTTAAATCTTTTTTTACTTCCATACCTAGCACAGTATTTAAAAATTTAGGATTAATGCCTGTCCCTGGTCTTTTAATATCCAAGACTTCTTTATTTAAATCTTCTCCTGACTTCAACTCCGTATTTACAACTAAACTTTTTCTGGCTACTTTTATATTCGCAATTTCTGATTCAGCCGGCTTTTTAATCCCATCTCCTAAAGCTTTTTCTATATTTCTAATGCTTTGTACCATTTGCTTTAATTCATCTGGTTCTAAGGAAGCTTTGTGGTCAGGACCTTCCATATTATTATCTAAAGTAAAATGTTTTTCTATCACTACTGCTCCCATAGCTACAGCTGCAACTGGAATCTCTATTCCCAAAGTATGATCCGAATAACCAACCGGTAATTTAAAAGCTTGTCTCATTGTATTAATTGCTTTTAAATTAACATTTTGGTACTTAGCTGGATAATTACTAACACAATGAAGTAGAATCAATCTATCATTTCCAGTAGCTAATATCATATTAACTGCTTCTTCTACTTCAGCTAAAGTACACATTCCTGTAGACAAAATTATCGGTTTGCCTTTTTTAGCTATATATTTTAAAAGAGGTAAGTTTGTTGTATCACTAGACCCAACCTTATACAACTCTAAACCTAAATCATCAATTATATCAACAGACTTAAAACAAAACGGTGTAGAAAGTAATAAGATATCTCTATCTTCACAATATTCTTTTAGCTTTAAATGATCATCTAGAGAAAGCTCTAATTTTTTTATCATATCAAACTGTGACTCTTCTTTATCTGTCGTTTGAAGCTGATACTGAGCTTTTGGAGCTTGCTTAGAGACTAAATTTTCAGCTCTAAAAGTTTGAAATTTAACTGCATCAACCTCTGCCTCAACAGCCGCATCTACTAATTGCTTAGCAATATCTAAACTACCATTATGATTAACTCCTGCTTCTGCTATTATGAAGGTAGGTTCATTTGGTCCTATCCCTCTTCCAGCAATTTCAATCATATAAGTTCCTCCTCCAAAAGCAACTGAATTAACTTCCAATCTATTATATCATCAATATCTATTGACCGTTTCCTAGGCATTATATATGGTACTATTTTATCCGTAAAAAATGATTTATATTTTAGAAATACTTCTACTTGAGCTATATAAATGGCTCCATTTAACTGATAAGTGTCAGGTAGATCTTGTCTACGACTATAATGTTTCTTTTCACTAATGACTGGCTCTAAATGACCTTCATCATTTATTTTTTTCATCCAATATGGTGACTTATCTGTTTTACAAATACTTATTAATGAATCTGCTTTACTAGTAGTTAATTTTTCAATACTTCTATCAATATCCTCAACTATTCTTAATGGTGAAGTAGGTTGCAAAAGTACTATATAATCAGGTAAATATCCTTCATTATCTCTTAGCCAATTTAAAGCATGAATAATGGCGTCTTCACTCTTTGCAGTATCTGTAGCTAACTCATCTGGTCTTATAAAAGGAACTTCTGCCCCATATTGTTTGCCTGCTTCTGCTATTTCTTCATCATCTGTAGATAAAATTAACCTATCAATATAATCAGATTCTCTTGCTTCTTCTATAGTATACGTCATTAAAGGTTTACCATTTAACAATTTCATATTTTTACGCGGAATCCCTTTTGACCCTCCACGGGCTAAAATCATTGCTAATATTTGATTTCCCTCAAGCATATATACCCTCCAAATAAATCAATTTTATCTATGATTGTCTAAATCCTCTAAATGTCTCATCTAATTCAAAATATAATTTTTTTGCCGTTTCAATGGAACTATCTAATTGATGTTTATAATAATTTTCTATCAAAGTTTTATTAGCTTCATAAAGTGCTTTATGAAATTCTTCATCAGACAGTTCAGTAAAATTAACAGATAATAAATCTGAATTAACATGTTTATTTTCATAAAAATCTTCAACACCATCTAACAAACCATTATCTATAGCATAATAATATAATGGCGAACCAGGATATGGAGTAACAGGTCTTATAGTTCTTAATTGTGAATGATCATCATATTTTAATAAAAACTCTACTCCTTTTTTTAATGTCTCTTCATTCTCACCTATATTGCCAAATATAATATTAAATCCAGGAGAAATTTCTGCATCTAAAGTTGCTTCAATACCTTTAATAATTTGTTGTACTGTTAATTTCTTATTCATTACCTCTAATATTTCATCATCCATACACTCAATCCCATAATTAATAAATACACAGCCAGCTTTTTTCATTAAATCTAAAACATCAGAGGTAGCAAAGTTAAGTCTACCATTACAATCCCACTTAATATCTAAATCCGCCTCAATAAAAGCATGACATAATTCTTTGGTTCGTTCAGGGGATGACATTAATAGTTCATCAGAAAATGCTATATATGAAACATTATACTTTTCTTTTAAAATTTTAATCTCCTCAATGATATTTTCAGGAGACCTCAATCTAATCCCCTTATCCATACGGTAACAAAAGTTGCATTTAAAAGGACAGCCCCTAGCAGATAGAACTGGCATGCACCTCTCATCATTTTTAATATGAGGCATTCTAAGTAGTGAATAATAATCCATCGGAAATAAATCCCAAGCAGGAAAAGAAATAGTGTCTATATCTTTTATTAAATTCCTTCTCTCAGTAACTATACATTCACTCTCATCATCTAAATAAGCAATTCCTTTAACAGTAGATAAATTTCTTTTATTCTTTAACGCATTTAATAAATCAACTGCTGTTACTTCCCCTTCTCCAATTATTACTGCATCAGCATTAGTTTTATTTAAAAAGTATTCTGGCTCTGGTGAAGGACCATGTCCTCCAATCATATAAAAAGGCTTGTTAGGAACACTATTAATTACTTTAGAAATTTCTAATAGCTTTTGATATTGATAATAACCTGCTATCACACTAATACCTATCACATCAAAATTATTTTTTATTAAATATTCTTTTAGGTGTTCTTCTGAATAATGATACTTATCTTGATTATAAATTGTAATTTCATGACCAGCATCACGCAAAGCAGATGCTATATAAGCTAAACCTTGAGGAAACCAGTGTATATATGAATCATTATCGTATACTATTAATAATACTTTCATTATAGACCTCCCATTAATTAAAATACTATATCAATTATATTAATATTAATTTAAAATATATCTATTAATCCATTAACTTCTTATTAAATTTAATAAAATCATCTATATAATCTAATATTTCATATTCCAATAAGTCTGCTACAAAAACCATATCCTCATTTTGAAAAGCTTTCATTATATCTACTAATATTGTATTAATATTAGTAAGTTTATTCTTCCCTTCCTCTTTTAACTGATCATTAGAAATTAAAGATAAAATACTTTCTAAAGCATCAGTATACCATTCCAACCCTTCTAAACATAGTTGATATTTCTGATTCCCTTCCTCAATATTACCTTGTCTAAATAGTTCTGTTGTTTCTATTATCCCTTTTCTAAGCTTTGGTAAATATTCATCAGCTTGCTCTAATGTTTCTTGTATTAATATATTAACTTTCGTTGTTTTAAATTTAATATTAGATATCTGATCTAAGTTATAATTATTTTCTATTAAATAGGACTCATTCACCTCTACATCGTTAATAAAAATATTACTTATAATTTCATTATTTAACCTGGAATATATCCCATTTAATACTTCCACTATATTATTTAAATCAGATAAATCTTTAATTGCCTGACCATTCAAATATACCTTCATTACTTTCCACCTACTTTACAGTCTTTAATTATTGCCTTATCTTTATTAAAGAGCGCTTTATTTTCATCAATCTGTTTAGATGTTTTTTTCAATAATTCTAAAGAAGTTTTAAGTTGTTGCCAATAATTAGTCCAATAAGTTCGATAATACTTCATTTTCTCTTCCAATTCCTGTTTATTATTAAAGAAATATTTATTATTAACTTCTTGATACTTTAATTTCTCGATAATTAAAGTCCTTTGTGTAAAATAACTTATTCTTTTATGTTGTTTTAATTTAGACTCATATTCCCGTACTTTAGCTTGTACTTCTTTTAATTTATCGTTATTTATTTGCTGAACCTGAGTTAATTTTTTTTCAATCCCCTTAACGAAAGATAACTGTTCTTCTAAAATTTCAATTGAACTATTTAATTCCTCAATAGTTTTATCTATTTCTTCTTTTGAATTTTTGTAATAATCATTATGCTTTTCTTTTTTATTATAAACCTCTTGCAAGGTAATTAAAGGGTCAACTTCTTCTACACAATACTTAGCTATTACTTCTTGAAGAGTCATAATCTTAGTATGGTCAATCTTTGCTCCACCTTCTGTTGCATCAATATATAATCTATTAGACCGATTAGCAAAATAATCATTATAATAATTCAAAAAACTTTTAAAGCTTTTATTTGTATATACTCGATCTCCGTTAATTCCTTCTACGGTAATTAACCCTTCGTCATTTACTTTATTATTATCATATATTGTTCCTGAAGCATGAGTCTTATCCTCAGAAAATGATAAGTCCTGTCCTACAAGAATAATTGGATTTCCTCCAAACTTATAAGCTAAGTCAACCATACTATGAGCTACAGTACCGCCAGTATTAATTCCAGTATACTTCCCTTTCATCTTCTCTACCCAAGCACTTAAATTCCGCTTCATTGTAAAGAAGACTTGAAATCCAACCCAATTATCATTAACTAAAGGTGAATTAGCCTTTTCAGAAAAAAGAAAAACATCACTCAAATCTCCAATACCTTTAAACTGATTATACACTTTTTGACTACCATCCATAGAAACTACAATATCTGGCTCTATTCCAGCTTTTAGTAATGCTTTTAAAGCCGTTCCTACACAGATCAATAGGGCATTCCCTTTGGCATGTTTCAATTGATCAATATTCTTGTCTAAAGAAGGTCCAGCTGCAACACAGATTATTGGTATGTTTTGAAAAGAATTAAAAAAGTCATCAGCTTTTGGATTCTTTAATATATAAGGTAAATTTGAAATAATATTATTCCGCCATTGTTTTGCTACCTTAATATTAGTCATTCTACTAATATTCTTATACTCAATAGCATTTCTAATCTCATTATAAATTTGGTCATAATCTTCATTAAATAACCTAAGTGAAGGAGGATGTTCAAAGAATTTAATTTTATTTGCTAAAGATAATTGATAATTAGCTCTTATAGTAGAATAGAGATTCCCTTTGTCTCCTACAACTAAAATAAACTTCTTACTCTTTAGAATAGGAGTTAAATCACTATAAAGTAATGCGGTATAAAATATTGATAAATAAGGTTCTATAATGAAAACCTTACTAAATTTATCCTTAGTAAATAGTTCTACTAGATGATATCCTAAACCAACTCCTAAACCAAAAATTTGGTCTTTACTATTATACTTTAATTGTAAGTTATCAACTAACTTTTTAGCCTCTTTAACAGGATAATATCTACTATGAAAATAATTTTTTTCTTCATCTTTGATTATCTGCATAGTATAACTATCATTTTTAGTTTCTTCTATATTAATTATTAAATCATTTTCTAAATCTCTAACTTGAGCTATAATATCTTGGTCACTAACTTCATCATCTACTACGATTTTATCTGATTGATGGTAATTATCCATTATATTATAAGCCATTTTGCTTTTCCGTTTCAATAACCGCATATTTTCATCAAAAAAAGCCATTCTAATCCCCCATCTTTCTTTACTTCAAATCTATTCTTTCATTAACTATTCTTACTTAAAAAATCTAAGGGAAATATGAAATTTATTTTTTATTATCGATAAATTTACCCTCATAGTTATTAACAGCACCATCATAAGCACGATTAATATTTAAACCTGTATTGATATCTTTCATCTTCTTCTGTACTTTATTCTTTTGGTTAATTATCTGTTCTCTATTATCTTTTTCTAACTTATTAATCCGGTGCATGACTTGATAAGTATTTTCAATAACTTCCTTGAATTCGTTTGCATCCAATTGCAAATTATTCTGCTGGGCTAATTGCTTTTTATAAGATATCAATTGAGCTTCTAATTGTTCAATATTATCTATCTTCTTTTCTTTATCCTCTATTATTTGTTTTAAATTTTGCCATTCTTTCTTTTCAATAGCTTGCTGTTGATCTTTAGTTAATTTAAAAATCTGCTTATAAATTAATAGCTCTTGTTTATAAATATTTATTATTTCATTAATTAAACTCTTATGATCTAACTTATCCTTCAACACTAATACCTCCAGAAGGCACTTGTTGTTTCTTTTGAACTTTTCTTTCTTTCTTTAAATTCTGCATAGCTTGCTTCCAAGTATCACTTAACTCTTCCAACATATCTATTACTTCATCCATTGGTTCAATACTTTTATTAATATTAGCCTCAATTAAACGACGATTCATATAATCATACAAGCTCTCTAAATTCTGAGCAATCTCTCCGCCTTGCTCCATATCTAATGTAACCATTAATTCATTAATAATATTTTGTGTTCTAATTAAACAATTATTTGTAACTTGATAATCATTATTCTTTAACCCTTGCTTAGCTTGTTTAACAAATTTGAGCGCTCCATTATATAACATTAAAACTAATCTTTCTTGATTAGATGTTTCCACCTGAGTGTTTTGATATTTCTGATAAGGATTGTTAGCCATAATTAAACTCTCCCTTTTATTAATTAATAAATTATCCGTATCTATTAAGTAATTACTACTAATTGTCAATGCATATATTAAATTAAAGCATTGAACTTATACTACTAGCACTACCACCTAAACTAGCTAACTGGCTCTGCATCCAGCTCATTTGACTATTCATTTTTGAAATAGCTGTTTCCATAGCTGTAAACTCACTCTGCAATCTTTCCCTTTCTTGCTCTAAGTTATCATTTACAGAATCAATTTGCTCATCAACATTTTCCACCATTATTTCATAAGAATCTACTTTCTCCGGGATTACTCCTGTATTACTTTGAACCAATAAATCAAGATAGCCATCTACTTTAGTAGCAATGCCATTAAAAGAATCACCCTCATCAGTATCGGCATTAAATAGTTTCTTTACTTCGTTTGGCTTATCAGCAATACTTTCTTTAAATTTATTAGAATCGAACTCCATAGTTCCATCACGATTAATCTCTATTCCTACCATTGCTAATTGATCATAGTCACTATTGTTATCTACGCTATTAGTAATCATCTGTCGCAATTTTGACTGTAATCTCATTAGAGTTCCACTACCTTGTAAGGCTCCTGCTTCTCCAGTTTCTTGATTATAATCAAGTTTTTTCCCAATGAAACTCTGCACGCTATTATACTGGTCTACAAACTCTTGAATAGCAGAGGTAGCTTTATCTATATCTTTACTAACTTCAATAGTCGTAGCCCCTGTCGTTTTTAAATTAAAAGTAACTTCATTTACTACATCATCAAGCCCTTGATTACTAGACCGAGTAACAGCAAGTCCATTTACACTAAACTGGGCATCTTGAGCTGCCTGAAGTTCACTAGCAGTATTAACATTACCATTAATATCTAAATCAAAACCTAAATCATTAGTCCCATCATTATCTAGAATATTATCAGGGTCCTGAAAAGAAAGCATATTATTAGTTCCTGTGTTTACACCTTCAATAATTAAAGTATTGTCTACTACTGACGATTCTACTAATTTATTACCATTACCATCATCATTTCCACTGGCATTATTAATTGCATCTCGTACATCATTCAATGATTCAGGCCCATCTATGCTAACATTAAAACTTTTACTAATACCATCCAATTCAATAGTAAAACTACCACTATTCCCTCCATTTAAGCCTAAATCACTCGTAGAATCAACCTGCTGTGCAGAAGCAACTCGATGCTTTTTAGCTAATTGACTAATATCTAAAGTATAACTACTAGCATCAGCAGCAGTAGTTGCTGTCGCATCAGCTACATCTTTTGAAGAACTAGTTGTTTTATTGGAGTCGAAGGTAGAGCTTAGTCTTAAATCAGCCATTTTATTTTCTAAATTACTTATTCTAGAATTCACATCCCGCCAAGCATCTTTTTCAGTTTTTAAATTACTCTTCTCTCTACTTAAGTTCTGTAACTTAGTTCCATATTCTGCATTTAATATTTGATTAATTATATTTCCAGTTGCCATTCCAGTAGCTAAACCATCCATGCTTAAATCTGCCATTTTCTCACCCCCAAATTTAAACTAATAAAATAGCCAGCCAGAAAACCGGCCGGCCTATTTTATTCATATTTATTTTTTATTTATGTCAGTCTATTCCTTCACCGAGTAATGAAACTGCTTTCTGACACTAATGTATTAACCTAGAAGTTGAAGAACTCCCTGCGGTCTTTGGTTAGCTTGTGCTAACATAGCAGTACCAGCTTGAGAAAGAATTCGTTGCTTACTCAAATTCATCATCTCTTTCGCCATATCAACATCCCTAATTCGAGAGTTAGCAGCAGTTAAGTTCTCTTTAGATGTACTCAAGTTATTAATAGTATGGTCTAATCTATTTTGATATGCACCAAGCTTAGACCTTTCAGCCGAAACTCTAGATATAGCATTATCTATTGTAGTAATAGCATCATCAGCATCTGCTTGATTCATAACACTGATACCCTCGCCTTTTTCTAATACATTAATTGAAATATTTCCAGCGTCAGTAGAAATACCTGAAGTTGCAGCATCAGAAATTGCAATAGTCACAGAACCTGATGTAGTATCATCTGCAGTATAAGAGTCACCATTAATACCACTAAATGTCACACTTGTACCACCACTAGCCAAAGCTCCACTGGCAATAACAGTACCATCAGCAGCTTTAAGGTCAGCGCCACCACTATCTGTTACAGATACACTATATGCCCCTCCCTGTAAATTAGTTGTTGAGTTTCCACTAGCAGCCATATTAGTTGTCCCAGCATCAAAAGTTGAAACGCTACTATCTGCTGTAACACTTAAACTCTCAGCTCTCATATCATTAATCTTTAATGATATGTTTTGACCTTCATTTGAACCAATTTGAAACTTTGCCGCTTTCAGGCTACCATCTAATAATTTTTGAGTATTAAACTCGGTGTTATTACCAATTCTTGTCAACTCTTCAGTTAGCTTATTAACTTCTTTTTGAATTTCAAATCTATCAGCATTAGTATTAGTGTCGTTAGCTGCTTGAACTGATAATTCACGCATTCTTTGTAAAATAGAGTGAGTCTCTTTCAAAGCACCCTCAGCAGTCTGAATCATAGAAATACCATCTTGTGCATTTCTCTGTGCCTGTGCTAAACCGTTAATTTGCGCCTTCATCTTCTCACTAATTGCTAAACCAGCAGCATCATCAGCAGCTCTGTTAATTCTCTTACCACTTGACAACCTTTCTAAAGATTTGCTCATATTGCTCTGTGTAGTTTTTAGCTGGTTGTATGAATTCAACGCAGCAACATTTGTATTAATTCTCATAATATATCATCCTCCTTGAATTTTTTATATTTTTCAACATCCGTGTTGAAAAATTAGTGTCAGTGTATAGTGTCAGTGTCAATTAAAACCATTTAAATCCTTAACACATTAGCTACACACGCTATTTGGATACTATTTATCAGCTATTACTAGTCGGCCGCTCTAGTTATATCTGATAAAAGTTAGTAGCCACAACTACTTTAAATTGGTTTCAAAGCACCCGTCGATACTAACTTTCCTTTATTTTTCTATCTACTATTATATTTATCGACATTTTATTTAATATCTTAATCATTGTTTAATGCATATAAAGCCAAATAAAACCGATTAAGTGAAAATATAAACATATTACTCTTTCATTCCCCTTTTTTACTTGATTTCTCAGCTAACTCCATTATATCACTTAAGTCTTTAACTTTAACATTAGCTGCCTCTTTATTTTCAGCCTCTATCTCTTCATAAATCTCTTTACGATAAATATCTATATCACGAGGGGCATCAATACCTAATCTTACTTGATTACCTTCAATACCTACCACTTTTATTTCTATTTCATCCCCAATCATAATACTCTTATTATTCTTCCTCGTCAAAACTAACATTATATGCCTCCTCAATTACGCAGAAATATTCTCTTCATCATTAAATAACTTATATTTAACTGAATAATCGTCATCATCTAATATAATCTGTTTAGCAATTTGTTCGTTTTTATTAATTATAACTGGTGCTTTTAAATTCATAGTCATATCTTGAAGATTATCAGAAACTACTACAATATTAACTACTAATACATCTTGCTTCTCTTCAATTTTTAATTCTTTCTTTACTTCATTATCCAAATCAAATTCATAGTCTTCACAATAATTCCATGGTTCTGTTACTACAAAAGCTAAATCTGGATTATCTATAGCTTGCAACCAACAGAATGGTGTTTCATCATCCATTAATAAAATAAATTCTTTATTATCTTTAAAACCATATAGCCCCTGTTTAAAACTGATTACTTCATCTGGATCTATTTCTATCTTCCCAAAACGAGTAGTCTTTAACTCCATTTCTTCTCCTCCCCTTTTATTAATTGACAATTCACAATTGACAGTTGACAATTATATTTTCGTATCTACTACTTTAATCTCTAATCTTGGCTGTTTATTTTGATAGACCTCTACTTTCCCCCATTGAAAATCTACTTTAGGCCTATTAGATTTGACTTTAAAATCTATTCCATCTAAATCATTAACTTTAAATCTTATATTTTGCCTACCAGGAGCAACTCTATATTCAGGACCTTGCTTCCACTTTAAACCAAGCTTTTTTTGGTTTCCATAAGCGTGTTTAATTGCTTGACTAACTATCGATTTTCCACCTTTTTCTATAGCCGCAAGTTGGTCTCCTTCTTGGGCATAGATAGCTATAGCTTTTAAAGCAGCTTGATGTCCTTTTCGGGCAATTTCCTTACTATAAATTTTATGATTCTTATAATTCAAATCGGCCCTCGCTTTAGTCTGATCAATTTTAACCTTTGTAAATTGAGATTTAATACTTAATCGTCCTGGCTTCTGTGTCAAACTAATATTAGCAGGTCTTTGCTCAACACTCGTCTGAGGGTCTTTTAGTTGCAAGCCAATCTCTCCAAAGATCTGATTGATTCTTAATGATAATCTCAATTATATCACCTGCTTAACAGTTTTCAATTTCAGTTCTCAGTGTCTGTTGTCTGTGTCAGTTAACTGAAACTGTCACTGACCACTGACACTACTTAAGAAACTGAACTAAACTCGGCTGAATTATCCTAGCTCCCGAAGCTAAAGATGCTCGATATACATTCTCGCTCATCTTTAAATCCATAATCGTCTTAGCAATATCTACATCTTCATTCTCTGATAATAACTTTTTAAATTTAATCTTACTCTCTTCTAAACGATTTTGAGTTAATTCTAAACGATTCTGTTTAGCTCCAACCTCTGAGCGCAACCTAATTGCCTTGTCTAAATGCTTATCTATATTACCTAATCTCACATTAGATATATCATCTGTATTTCCTGCATTTAAATCGTTCACTAAGTTCTGCATTTCGTCTAAAATACCTTTAAAAAAGTCGCCATTCACATTAACATTCATCTTCACACCTTGATCAATCTCTCGAACAATCTTATTATTATCTCCCTGATAAGCAGAATTTGCAGTCGGATAAGGTTTAATCAGAGTCTTCTGACCTGCAAAGATATATTTATCATTGTATTTCGTATTAGCTACCGCAGCTAAATTCTTTCTTAACTCTTCTACTTCATCAGCAATTGCTTTTCTATCAGTATCACTTAAAGAATCATTAGCACCGTAAACAGCTAACTCTCTAGTTCTCTGCAATATCTTCCCGGCGTTTTTTAAGCCATCTTCTGTAGTCTGCATCCAGGTCAAAGCTTGGTCTATATTATCAGCATATTGCTTATTATCACCGATCGTCTCTTCCAACCGCATACTTCGGGCTACCCCAGTTGGATTCTGCGACGGCATATTAAACTTCTTACCAGTCGACAACTGGCGATTGAATTTATCTAATCTATCCATATTATCACTAAGATTCTTCAATAAATTATTAGTCATCATTCGACTAGTTACACGCATCACTTGTCACCTCACAATTTAATCATTAAAAATCTTTTTTTGACACGAGACTTACACGAGATTATACACAAGACTTTAAAACTTTAATTCATAAACATAGTAATATTAAACTATATTCTATTATTACTAAATTTTAACTATTATTTATTTTCCTTTAATCTTTAGTCTGTGCTTGGTCTTGTGTCCGTCTGTGTCAAATTATTTCCTCATCTTACTTATCTTTTAATTCCGTTAACTAACACACCTAATATCTCATCCATAGTAGAAACAAACTTAGCAGCCGCAGAATAAGAATGTTGATACTTAATCATCTTAGCCATCTCTTCATCTAATGATACACCAGAGATTGAATCTCGCTGCTTATTTAACTGCCTTGTTAAGACTTCTTGATTATTAACCATTCTCTTAGCTCGTTGACTATCTACCCCTAATTGAGCAATATTAGAACTATAATAACTATTAAAGGTAGCTGTGCCTGAATTAAATAATTTCTGGTCTCCTAAGTCAGCCAATTTTAATGCATTACTACCATCACCGGCATAGTCATTCTTCCCATCGCCATTGGTATCACTATACTTAGAAGCTGCTGCTATCTTGTTCAAATCATTCTTAATCGCCGCAGATAAATCCATGCTTTTAGCTGTTAATCCTGTTGGATCAAAGAAATCTATATTAGTACTATTACCTAACCCATATCCATTTTTATGTACGTTATTAAACTCAGTAACCATCTTCTTTGCCATAGCATCTAATTGACTAATATACTTAGGAATCTCTGTATCTCGAGCTTCTAATAGACCTTTAATTGCTCCGTCAGTAAACTTAACTTCTTCATTATTACTAGCCCATTTAACTTCTACTAAATTACTATTACTCTTATCCTTTTCAGCTACTAGTTTACTAGCTGTATCTTGCCAAACCAAGGATTGCCCTTCTATACTAATATTAGCAAAGCCGTTTTCATCTTCCTTAACCTGTACACTAGTAATTTTAGATAATTTATCGATTAAAAGATCTCGTTTATCCTTTAGGTCATTAGGATTCTGATTCATACTTTCAATTCTACTGATCTGCCCATTTAAATCGGCTATTCGCTGGGCATAAGAGTTGATATCCTCTACCTTAGTTCTGATTCGATCATTAAGAGCTAAGCGATAATCACTTAACTGATCATCTAAACTATTAAATGTATCGGTTAAAGCCAAACCACGCTGCCTTACGGTAGCTCGTACCGCTTGGCTTTCTGGATTATTATTTAGTTCCTGTAAAGAGTTCCAAAACTCATCCATCGTACTTCGCAGACTATTATCTGATGGTTCGTTAAAGATTAACTCTATCTCTTTTAGCGCATCACGCCGCATCTCCCATTTTCCTTTAGCACTAGTCTCTTCTCTAATTTGAGTATCAACAAAGTCATTTCTAATACGGCGGATCTCATCTATTTTAACTCCGGTACCTACTTGTCCAGCCCCAGTACCATGATAGATAGTATGTGGTTTAGTAGTCGATTGAATTACTTCTTGTCTACTATACCCTTCGGTATTGGCATTAGCTATATTATGTCCTGTTACATCTAAGGACTTCTTCTGTACCTGTAAAGCTCGTTTTCCTATCTCTATACCTCCGAAAGTTGAGCCCATTGTACTCCCTCCTATGCCTTCTGATCAATAATTCGTCGCTGTTGCTGATTATTTGCTGCTTCTTTACCTGGTTTTTGATAAGTATTATCTTTACTAATATTACTTTCAGTCAACAACTGTAATGTATAATTATTCAACTTTAATGACTCTTTAATTAAATTAGCATTAGTCTCATTAGCCGCTTTTATCTCCTCTAATATATCTAAAAGCTCTTGTCGTATCTCCTTCAATTCACTTTTAGCTGGATCAGAAATCAAATCCATTAACTTAGCAAAGGATAATTCTTCTTCAGTTAAAGAGTATTCACAAGCAAGCCCTTTTAAAATTTCGACCCGTTCTGCTTCTAGTTCATCAATCTTAAGAATCTCTTCTTTCTCTTCCTCGATAATACTCAAAAGGTCATCTACACGATTATCAACTATTATTTCCTTCTTTTCTCCACTTAATTGATAAATCTTTTGATACATTTTATATTCAGCCTCTAAAATTTGAACTAACCTTTCAATATTCATCAGATCACTTCCTTAATTAAACCAGGTTATCGACAATTGTTCTATTTAACATCTTTTCCGCCACTTCTTCTCCGGATACATTATAATTCCCTGTCTTAATAGCCTTCTTCAAAGCCGCTACCTTCTCTTTTCTGACACTAGGCTGACTCTTTAATGCCTTCTTAGCAACCTGTACTTCTTTTACTTCATCGGAAAGTGATAATCTGTCTCCTTTGCCTTTTCGCTTAGATTCCAGATTTTCTTTAGTCTTTTGATTACGATTATAAGTCTTTAATACTCGATGGAGTTGTTCATTAGAGATTTTCATAATTAACCACCTGCTTTCTTAGAGAATCTCACATTTAAGAAATTACTTCATCCCGTTACCTAACCTTTTTGACACTGTTTTTAAGGTCTGCAAAAGGATAGGATAACTCTCATATTAAACTGAACATCTTATTACATACTTCGATAAAATATGAATTATTCTTAAATGCCATAATACACTATTAACAATATTTATTTCTAATCTAAGGTGATTAACTATGTCTTACTTAGTTTTACGGGTTATTTAATCATCCCTCCATATGGAAGTATGCATCCTACTATTACTCTTTCTCTTAGGCTCTTCTTTTTTATCTTTACTATTCCCTTGACTTAAACTATTAGTCAAAGCATCTCTACACTCTTTACAATAGTCTCCCTCAGTAATCGGAGCACCACATCTTTTACATTCAACTGTTAATTCAACACCAGTTTCCATTAATCTTCCTTCACGAATGAACTTTTTAATTCGCTTAACACTTACCTCAGTCCCTTCATGAATCTCAGGAATTGATCGTTTCCCATGATCATAAATATATTCTTTAACCGTTAAAAAATCCTGTTCTTCTTCTTCCCTACACTGGGAACAAATCTTATACGAATCTGACACAAAGACTTGACCACAAAGCTTGCAATTTCTTAACCCCATCTGCATTCACCTCTTATATTTCAATCTTCCTTTATATGCTTAATCCTTACTTTCATAATTCGCCAAACGAATGCATATTTCCTGCTTGAGTTACTAATAATGTCATCTTTTTCGATAGGCATCTACAAACTTAACCTCACAACACCTCTACTTCTAATTCGAAAGCCCTTTTCTGGGCTATTGCCCCTGCTCTCCTGTTGCCAAAGTTAACACTGATACATCCCTAGCTCCTGCGCGCAGTAGGACTTTGGAGCATTCATTAACCGTAGCTCCGGTGGTATAGATATCATCGATTAACAGTACATACTTACCCTTAATCTCTTTTACATATTCGGGTTCACAATAGAAGATGTTGCTTACGTTCTCTTTCCGTTTCAATGGAGATAACTTGCTCTGACTAACTGTATTCACTGCTCGTTTTAAGACTTGGTCGTTTATTGGCAGGTCTAGCTTTTTACTCACTTCCCTTGCTAATAAGTATGCTTGGTTAAAACCTCTCGTCTTTAACTTCTCTTTAGCTAATGGCACAGGAATAATTACATCTAAGTCTTCTCTTTTATAAAATTCTAAACCATAGATTCCTAATATCTGTCCTAATGGCTTGGCTAAAGCCTGTCTACCTTGATACTTCATATCATAAATATAATCACTTAATGCTTGATTATAGGTTGCTACCGCTCTTGCTTTATTAAATTGGTAATTATACTCCTCACAATTTTTACACTCTTCTTCATCAATTATTAATCTGCCGCATTTCTCACAATAATTGTCGGTAATATAATTAATTCGACTTAAGCAGTCTTCACAGAGCTGAACCTCATCTGTTACTAATTCGTCTACCTCACAATAGAGACAACCTTCTACTTCTGGATAGACTAACCCTAAAAAGCCATTCCAGATATTATTTAATACTCCCATAAAACTCACCTCTTTATTAACTTCCACTCTTGAGATATCCTTTCTTATCCGCCTCTTGATTTAGATCTTCAATTCGCTCTTTAGACTCTTTCATAGCTTTACTTATCATCTGTCCTACGAACCAAATTTCTCCTTGTGGATATTCAAGAGAGCGACCGGCTCGACCAGCCATTTGAATTAGAGTCGGCACGTCAAAGACAAAGTCCCAATCAGCAAATAGAACTAATACATTAGCCTTGGGAACTGTGATAGCTCTTTCCATAATTGTCGTAGAGACTAAAATCGGATACTTCCCCTGACAGAATTCTTCTCGTTTTCTATCACGATGCGCGTCTTGCGCATGACTATATTGCACCCATGATTCTCCCTCTATCTCTGGCAGAGACCTCTGTAACTTCTTCCCAACTATCTCTACTAATTCTCTAGTCGGCAAGAAGATGAATAGTTGAGCTAAGTCTCTATAGATTGAATCCTTAATTATTTTTAATACCTTTTGTGTTATATCTACTCTCTTACTCTCCTTATTATAACTTATTTCTGCGGTTAAGAGCTTAGGGGTTGGTACCGGATGACCATGATAACGTGCCGGGATCTTAATTAATCTTCTTTGCTTATCATCATTAAATCTACTTAACTCTTCCCCAGGAGTAGCTGTCATATTTATGATCTTCCCTTGCGGATGACAAGCTCTTTCTACGGCTCCTGCAAGCATCTTACTACCTTGATAAGGAAAAGCATCTACCTCATCTAATATAATTAAATCAAATTTATTAATAAATCGCAAAACCTGATGAGTTGTTGCTACAGTGATTGGTGCTACATTGTATTTTCTTTCTGAGCCACCATAAAGGAGGCTAAACTCAAAATCAGGAAAGCTAGCTTTTAATCTCGGTGCTAGCTCAACTACCGCATCCTTCCTTGGAATAGCAAATAATACTTCTCCTCCTTGGGATAAGACCTCACCAATTGCTTGAAACGAAACTTCAGTCTTACCAGCTCCACATACCGCCCAAACTAATGCCTCTTTCCCATCACTAGCTATAAAATCAACTAACTGTTGACTAGCATCTCTCTGAGCAGCAGTCAGTGAAAACTCTAATTTAGGTTCTACTTTTTGCTCTTCTTCTGTTAATCGTGTTGCACTTAATTGAAAATCTGAATTAAAAGCATATAATGGTCGACAAGTTCTAGCCTTACCCATATAAAGACAACAGTCACAGTAATAGTCAGTTAAACCACAATAATTACAATCTATCTCAACTAACTTTTCATCTTCTCCACAACGCTGACATACTAAGTAATTCCTATCTTGATAAGCTAGGCTTGCTCCAATTTCTAGTTTAGATTCCAATCTTAATCCTTGTAACAATAATCTTAATGGCGATTTAAGAAGAACCTGGTTCTCTGCTAGCGCCTGTTTAATCTCACTATAATAAAGTAATCTACCAGCTAAAATCTTATGTACTTCTTCTAACTCCTGTAAATCAGGTAGATTATTATAATCACTTGCTTCTACTTCTTCAACTTGACTATAATCCAATAAAGAATAATACTCTAACAATCTTTCTACCCGCTTACTATATTCTAGCAACAAAGCCTTAATTCCTCCTGCTAAATCATCAATCAAAGCTCCTTGTCTTTCATATCTAGCAGTAATCTCCTCATAAATATATTTAGCTAATCCAATCGGCAAAGGCTTCGTTAAGCTATAAACCTGTAACTCTTCATCTGTAAAGCCCCTTCGCCTCTTAAGATAACTCAACTCAACCTCAAGGTCAGAAGTTAAACCAACCCGATATTCTTTGTTGTTAATTATCAAGATATAGATAACAAACCCTATTCCCTTCATTTAATCCCCTACTTACTTATTAAAAATAATATTAAAATAAGTCAAAATTATAAAATTATTAGACACGAGACTTTCACAAGACTATACACAAGACTTTTTAAATTAAACAAACTTCATAATTAGCTTTCAAAAATAATTAAATGTAAGCTTATTTCATATTAATTGACAAGTGATAATTTTTATTCATGAAATTCCCAACCACAACCTTATTTTCAAATCTAATCGTTTAAAGTTTTAAAATCTTTTAATTATCAATTATCTTTAGTCTGTGTTTGTCTGTGTAAGTCTGTGTCCAGTTATTTTAAGGTTTTATGTCTTAGCCTTAGCCTATAACTAAAAAAAGCTGCCCCCTTAATCTTATTAAGAAGGCAACTCCTAGCGCATACTAAAAAACATAAGTTAGTGGTTATCCACTTCGTCTTGTAATTTTGCTTTTAATTCATCGATCTTTCTTCTTGCTCTCTGTAAAGCATTATCTACAGTCTTTACACTACTACCGATCTCATCAGCTATTTCTTTATATGACTTTGCCTGTAGATAACTACTGAATACTTCCCATTCTAATTCAGTTAACATCTCTCTTAATTCATATGTAACTTCGTCAACTAATTCCCGATTAATTAAGTCTTTCTCTGGATCATTATTCTCATCGGGTAGTACATCTAATAAAGTTCGCCCTCGACCTCCATCATCTTTAGAATACTTTAATTTCTTATCGATTGAAGTCGACGTATTCAAAGGCATATGTTTTTGACGATTAGCAGTCTTAATAGCTGATATAAGTTGTCGACTTACGCACAAATGAGCAAAACCCCGAAAAGAAGCCGCCCGTTTTTCTCGATAATCTCTAATTGCTTTGTAAAGCCCTACTAAACCTTCCTGAATTACATCATCTTTGTCGAGTCCTTTAATGTAGAATAACTTAGACTTAGCATAAACGATGTCAATATTGTTGTCTAGTAAATACTCCTCAGCCAGCTTGTCTCCATTCTGGGCTAAATCAATTACTTGTTGCTCAGGCATATCATCAAATTTACTTTTGAATTTTTTCTTAGGCTTACCCATTTAGTTATCCCCACCCCTGTGCGATTTTTGACCATTACCATTATACCACAATTTATAGGGCTCGTCAAAATAGAACCAGCACGAACTTTCAGGATAATTGTCGAATTAATTTAATTAATAAATGTTCTTTCAAATCAACTGCATCATAAGGACATACTTCTTGACAACAAAGACATTTAATACAACCTTCTTGATCAATTTCTAAATGATAGTCTTCGCCCTGGTCTATCTCTTCGATCACTAACTGTGGACAGCTTTTAAGACAGGTCCTACAGTGAGTACAATTTTTTTGATTGATAATCGGTTTAGACATCATCAATTCTAAAAAAGGCTTAAGAAGGAAGTTAGGTAGATGTGACAAAAAAGCATTAGATGGCAAGTCATAACGCCTATAATCCGGTTGCTCAAAATCACCTTTAATTTCAATCATTCTTAATGAAGCCTTACCTAAGCCTCGCTTAGCAGCCAAATTTAAGATCTGGACCTGCTTGTCTTTATAACCTAAGTAATTAGCAGCTACTGTATCTAGAGCTACTAAATCATCACTAGCTAAGATAGTCCCTACAGCACAAGGGACACCAGAGCTACCTGGGCCATCGCCAGCTAAACCGATTATACCATCCATAATTGCTAAGTCTGCTCCTACCGTAGCAAAGATATCAACAATTACTTCGGCAAAATTATTCGGATTAGGAAATTGACGATGATATTCCATCTTCTTTAAACCAGGGATAACACCGTATAAATTCTTAACCGCTCCTGTAAATAGAGTTAGACTATGAGTCTTCATTTTAGGCAAAGAAATAATAAAGTCAGCGTCTAAGACCGGCAAGGGAAGGTTAAACTCCGCAACAGTGCTACCTGAATTCGCAACTACTTCAGTCTCCACTCGATCAAAATTAATCATTTCAACATTCATCTCTTCACATACAGTCTGAGTACCTGTTTTATCAAATGCCTTAGCTGTCAAAGACTCCTCTGCTAAAAAACCTCCTGAGCTCTCACCTACTATTGGAATAGCCCCTACTTCCTTTACTAACTGAATTGTAGCTTTTAATACTAAAGGATGAGTTGTTACAGCTTGTTCTGGGGCTTTCGGGCTTAAAAGATTAGGTTTAATTAAGACTCGGTCTCCTTCATCGATCCACTGACTCAAGCCACCTAACTCTGACACAGCCCGCTTTACAGCCTTAATCACCAATTCCTCTTCATATTTTGAGCAACTAATCGATGCTACAGTACTCATATCTAAATAATACTCCCTTCATAACCTAAATAAATTTATAATTATGCTAGAAGCCACTTAACTTCCTACCCTTATTATACATTGCTTAGACCATTTTAATCAAACCTTATTGTAAATTAACCGTATCTCCTATGCTTACCTTCTCTTTTAGTTCCCTATCTGCTTTTAATTCGATAACTTTAGTGGCTGATGATACAAAAGAGGAGATGCGATTTGGTCTTAAAGAAGGTATTACTTCGACTACAATATCATCTTCATTTAAGAATATAAGCCCTATAGCAAATTTCATAAAAAAGGTATGCACTATCTTACAAGGATTAATTAATAGACCTTCTCCTACTTTAAGCTCTTCTCTACCCAAAAGCCCAATCAAACGCTGCCTAAAAGTATTAGCTTCTCTCACCTGATCTGCTACTATTAAGTCTTTACTTTGGTTAAGTAAGATCATCTCATTAACTCCTTATCTTTATTTTCATTTAATTCAAGTTTGTAAATGAATTAATAACTTTAATGACAGCCGGACCTAAAAGGATGATAAAGATTGTAGGAAAGATAAAGAATACTAGAGGTAAAAGCATCTTAATCGGCGCTTTCATTGCCGCTTCTTCGGCTCGCTGTTTTCGTTTAAGGCGAATTTGATTAGACTGCACTCGCAATACCTTACCAATACTCACTCCTAATTTATCTGCTTGCACGATGGCCGTTATGAAGTTTGCTAAATCTTCCACATTAGTTCTATTACCTAAATCACGCATTGCATCTCGCCGTGGTTTACCCATTCTAATCTCTTGTAATAGCCTTTCAAATTCTTCACTAATAGGCCCTTTAATCTTATCTACAACCTTAACTAAAGCCGAATCAAAACCTAATCCTGCTTCGACACTAACAGTTAATAGATCCAAAACATCTGGTAGTGTCTGCTGTATCTCTTGCTGCCTCTCTGTAATCTTCTTACTTAATAAGAATTGCGGCATTAAATAACTAGCCACAGCAGATACAATAGCTAATAAGATGGCCTGTTGCCAAGCAAATTGAACTACTATTAAGAAGACCACAATCGGCAAAATCACCATCATGCTCCCTTGAATTGCTAAAACTTCTTTTGCTTCTAAGTCAAAAGGATGACCTGCTAAGACCAATTTTTTTCTTAAGCTATCCTTGAATCCAATAGGAGTCAACTTTACAAAAATTACAGCAACCTTCTGCAAGATAGGTCTAATTAACCTCTCCCAAAAAGACTGCTGTAATTCAACCTCCCGTGGTAAAACTTCTTTCTGTAATTGAGCATACTTCTGTAATCTATCCTTAATCTTTCGTTCACGAAGATTAGCATAATTAGTTATTAATAGGGTCAACCCGACTACTACTATGAAGACTACAATTGGTATTAACATCGTGATATCACTCCCATTTTTTAGCCCCTATCTCATTTACACTTTAATACTAATAATCTTTTTAATGAAGAGTAAGCCTATCAACTGTGAAATCAAAGCTATACCTATCATCGTCTTACCTAATGGATGCGTAAGTAACGGTAACATATAACCGGGATTGATTAAGCCTAAGACTAAGCCTAAACCGACAGGTAGGATACCGATAATGATTCCGGAAACTTTTCCTTGTGCTGTTAAGGTCTTAATTTCACCTTGTATTTTGATTCGTTCGCGAATAGTATGTGATATACTATCTAAAATCTCTGATAGGTTCCCTCCTACTTGGCGCTGAATAACAACGGCTGTAATTACCAAATCAAGGTCATCGCTCTCTACGCGTTCTGTTAACGCTACCAGTGCTTCTTCGGCAGGAGCACCTAAGTTTACTTCCTTTAATACTCGAGTGAACTCTTCGGAAATAGGCGGTGCCATCTCTTTAGCTACCATCTCCAATGCTTGAAAGAAGCTATAACCTGCCTTTAATGAGTTAGAAATAATCGTAAGTGAATCTGCTATTTGGTCATTAAATTTATTCAATCTCTTCTTTTGACTATATCTTAAGTATAAGTAAGGCCCTATTGCACCTATTACTGCCAATAGAACAACATGTATTAAACTTTTAAGAATTAATAGACCACCAATTCCTAAGACAGAAATTATTATTAAATTAAGAGTTATAAATTCCGAAGCTTTAATTGGGAGACTAGTCTTCTTCAATTCATCCTCTAAACCGCTAGTTAATGAAAAAGAAGCAAAGACCTTACTAAAACCACTTAAGTAGTCCAAAACCCTTTTTTGACCATCAACTGATTCTTCTTTAGCATCTTTTGCTTCATTTATAATATACTCTTCTGTTTCTAAATACTTATTCAATCGATTATTTAATCTTTCCTGTTTTGCAGTTAATAGGCTATAAAGAGCTAAAGTTCCTAAAGTAACCGTTAAAAAGACTAAGATAATAACTGCTATTACCATCCCTACCCCCCCGTTCAACTTAATAAGCAGCAAAAATATTGGCTGGCAACTCTATTCCTTCTGCTTTGAAACGTTCAATAAATTTCGGTCTAATTCCTGTTGGTTTAAATTCACCGATAATATTACCGTCTTGGTCTAATCCTTCTTGTTCAAATGAAAATATGTCTTGGAGAGTAATTACATCTCCTTCCATACCCTGTACCTCTGTCACCTTAACTATCTTACGACTTCCATCTCTTAATCTAGTCTGTTGAACAATTAAGTCTACTGCCGAAGCAATCTGGTCACGAATTGCTCTAACCGGCAGCTCCATTCCTGCCATCATTACCATCGTCTCTAATCTAGATAACATATCCCGTGGACTATTAGCGTGACCGGTGGTCAAAGAACCATCATGTCCTGTATTCATCGCCTGTAACATATCTAAAGCTTCTCCACCACGAACCTCACCGACTACAACTCGGTCGGGACGCATTCGTAGTGAGTTCTTAACCAACTCACGCATAGTGATAGCGCCTTTACCCTCTACATTTGGAGGCCTTGTTTCTAAGGAGACTACATGATCCTGAGCTAACTGCAACTCAGCTGCATCCTCAATAGTTACAATCCGTTCATCATCAGGAATAAAAGAGGAAAGAACATTAAGCGTAGTCGTCTTACCAGAACCTGTTACTCCGGAAACGACTACATTAAGCCTTACTTCAACGCAAGCCTCTAAAAATTGTGCCATCTCTTCAGTTAAGGTCCCAAAATTAACTAAATCTTTAACCGTAAAAGGATCCTCTGAAAACTTTCGAATAGTAATTGTCGGTCCGTTTAAAGCTAAAGGCGGGATAATAGCATTTACTCTTGAGCCATCCGGCAACCGAGCATCTACCATCGGACTACTCTCGTCTATTCTTCTCCCGAGAGGAGAGACAATCTTCTCAATAATATGAATCACATGGTCGTCATCACGAAATTTAACATCGGTCAAAACTAATTTCCCATCACGTTCTACATAGATCTGATCTGGACCATTGACCATCACTTCTGATACTTCTGGGTCATTTAGAACCCCATTAATCGGGCCAAAACCGATAATTTCATCTATAATCTCTTTAATCACTTTCTGCTTATCACCAGGAGAGATTCTCTCTTCTTCTGCTTCAATTACCTCAGTTGCTGATTCCTTAATATCTTCCCGTAATTGATCATTCGAGTCATCTGCATCAGCATTAGAGATTATCTGTAGATCTAGTTCATTAAGTAAATAATTATGAATCTTCGTCTTTAATTCCCGGTAAGGATCCTGTGGTAAAACAGAATTACTACCCTTAGAACTACTCTCCTGCTCAAACTCTTCCTTCGCTTGTTTCTCCTGTTCTTGTGCTAAACGTTCTAGTAAAGACATCATCTCACCACCTTAATCTATCTCTACTCTTTATTCAAAAAGCTACTTATCTTCTTCAACCAACCTTCTTTAGTCTCTGGAACTTCTTCATCACCTGTTACTAACTTTACTAGTTCATTAATCTGCTTAGAGATATCTGCTTGTGGTCTCGAGATTACAAATGGAACCCCCTGGTTAATAGCATCTACAGTAACCTTCCCCTCACTCGGAATATGAATATCAACAGAATAATTAAGGTTATCTTCTAAATCACTAACTTTAATTCCTACATCATTAGAGGAACGATTTAAAACTAGCTTTATCTTCTCTTCTGGATAATTCAAGTTTTCCATAACCTCTAAACAGAGCCTGACATTCTTAATCGTAGGTAAGTCTAACATTGCAATTAATAATATTAAATCCGAATTATCAAGTGCTGTCAACGTCTCTCCCGAAAAAGACTGGTCAGTATCGATAATAATGTAATCGAACCTCTCTTTTAAGATGCTAATCACTTGCTTAATCTCTTCACCACTGATCATCTCAGCCTGTTCTGGTCTTAGTGGCGATGCCAATACTCGCAAACCATTTTCATAACTTAATAAATAATCATCAATATTATCAGGATTAAGACTCTGCAGCTCATTAACCATATCAGAAATAGTAATTCGCGGTGTTAAATCCAACATCACCGCTACATCACCAAATTGTAAATCTAAGTCTACTAAGACTACATTTTTCTCTTCATCCTGTTGTAAGGCAACTGCTAAATTAGTAGCCAAAAGTGTCTTGCCTACGCCACCTTTGCTACTAAACACCGAGATGACTCTCTCTTCTTTAGACTCTACTTCTACTTCACATTGAGTCTGATAACTCTTTCTTTTAGACTCTAAATCATAGACCTGTTTAATCGTATTAATCAATTCATCATCACCAAAAGGCTTAATCAAATACTCTCTTGCCCCCACCATCATTGCCCGGCGTAAATAGTCCTGCTCCTCCTGTACCGACATCATAATAATAGGAGAACCCGGAACCTCACGACTAATTATCTCCGTCGCTTGAATACCATCCATATTAGGCATATTAATATCCATTAATATTATATCCGGTTTAATCTTCTTAGCCTTCTTTATCGCATCTTCACCATCTACTGCCTCAGCCACTACCTCTAAATCTTCTTCTAAACTTATCAGCTTTCTTATATTAGCTCTAGTCTCATCAATATCGTCAGCTAATAGAATTTTAATCATCTTCGACACCTACAAATCACCTCACTTTAAACTTAAAATGTTATCAGCTAAATAAGATCACTTGAGCTTCACTCCTCAGCCTTACCCTTACCCTCAGCCTTATGTTTTACCTTCTTTTCCAACTTCTCTTTTTTATTGAATGTGCTATCTAACCCTATCGCTTCTTTACTCTTTAAAGATGAGTCAATAATCTTAGGTGTTACTAATATAACTAACTCAGATTTCCCTTCTTTAAATGACTTACTCCTAAAGAGAGCTCCTAATATAGGTAAATCTCCTAAAAGCGGTACTTTATTCACTTCGCGCGACTTATACTGCTGGATTAATCCGCCAATAGCTAATGTAGCTTCATCATCTATAACTACTTCGGTAGCTACTTCACTACTTTTAATAGCCGGTAGCCTCCCATTGCCGTATTCGACAGCATTAGCCCAATCTAACCGACTAACTTTAGGATTTAAGTATGCTTTCAATCTTCCGTTCTTAGTCACAGTTGGCTTTATCTTAAACTGAACTCCATACTGCTTCCAAATCACTGTCTGCTCTCCTGAGTTATTAGTAGTTACAATCGGAATTTCTCCACCAGTAGCAAATTTAGCTTCTTTTCCACTCTTCGCTACTAGCTTTGGTTTAGCCAATAATGTTGCATCTCCTGATTGAACTAAAGCCTTTAGTTTGACCCTTAATTCACTTAGCCGTTCTGAGTATCCTAACCCAAATCGAGGAGTGGAATTTCGAATAATATTATCATTAGCGTCCTTATGATATAGTCTTTCACCTAACAAGGCTGTTCCTGAACCTAAGTTTGCACCTGTCCCATCAACACTATACCAATCAAAGCCTAGGTCATCGCTGGACGTTTTACTGATTTCAAATACTTGTGCTTCTAATAAAATTTGTTGTGGATTCTGCACAACTAAATGATTAACTACCTCTTCCCCAAAAACACTAGCTATCTCCTTAGCTCTCTGTAGTTGATTCTGATTCTTTACTTGACCAGTTAAAATAATAGACTGGTCAACCTTAGCAACTTTAACTGTATCTATACTGATTAATTTTTCAACCTTATTAATTATATTCTGTTCATCCTTAATAACCTGTAGTTGATAGACCTTATGCCCTTGCTTATCCCAAATATGTAGGGTTGTCTCGCCTACTTGCTTCCCATTGACTAGGAGTTGATCAGTAGAAATAGCTATTACATCAGCAATCTCCGGTTCAGTAATTGCCACTCTCTTTAAGCCGTTAATCTTTAGCAACTGAGACTGGCCAGTAGGGATCTTTAACTTTGTACCTTGACGAGCAATTACATTAGTCGTTAATAATAAACAGATTATAATAATCAGCCAAAGTATAGCGACCCTCTTTTTCATCAGCATCACTCCCTCTATTGCATTGGCACTTGAATGTAATTCTTCTTAGCACCACGAATTATCTCTATCTCTTTCTTTATCTCTCTTTTCTTTCTAACTTTAGTAGCAAATGATTTAGCTTGGTTCTCTTTAGTGACTTCTTCGTTTTGTTTGGTGCTTTGGTCCCTATTTACTTCCTTGCTTATAGGTGCATCTTTAACTTTAGGACTTACTTCTTGGTATCGTTCGGTAGGCTCATCTTCCTGTTTGATTATTTCTGCAATTTTAATTCCATCAGTTACTACATTACTCTTATTCTTAACTGAGCGTAATGCCAATCTGATATCACCTCTTGCATCAGCTAAGATTAATTTTTCTGCATCTTTTAAGTCAGCAGCTAAAGTAACACTCTTTGTTACCTTTGGCTCTTGATCTTTACCATTTACCATATCTTGAGCTACCGCTAATACCTTTATATTCTGCAATACTGTCTTAGCTATGGCTTCATCACCTGAATTAGAAGTAAAAACACCAACAACATCAACGTGGTCACCAGGTGTTAAGAATCCAGCTACTCCAATGACTTCATTGACAGCTACGGTGACCGCTCTTTGGCTAGGCTCCAAGTTAAAAGCTAAGCCTGGACTATCTTCTTTTTCATTTAACAATCTAGGTTTTAGAATCTGTTCACCAGCAATAATCTTCTTTAATACTAAATTACCCTTCACTTCCGAAAGTGAATTTATTGCTTGGGGATGCACCATCTCTTTTGGCATCTGTTTAACTTTCACTAAACCTTCTTCAATTGTCATTCTCGGTTGAATATCCTTAGTCGCTACTACTACCGATACTGTCTTCTTAGCTACCGGCTCCCCTTGCATATTATCCATCATAAAATAGACTGCTCCGGAGGTAATTAATCCTAAAACAAGAGCTATGATTAGAATAACTTTTGGTTTCATCTCCATCCCCCTCTTAGACGCTACTCTTACTCAACTAATTTAACCGTTCTTAACCCAAAATCTTGACCTTCTGAGCCTAATTGACCGGTCGTCGATAACCAGTTAATAAATCTACCTTCTACATAGGTGCTCTGTCCTTTGCTCTTACCTTTCTTCCCTTGTTGCTTACTATCTGTTCCTTCTAGAAAGAAAGCAGCAAAACCTACAATAGTTGCTTCACTTCTTCCATTCCCCAATTGATCAATAACCGGTACAAATAATAGCCTTGGACAGCCTCTCTCAACTGTATTATAAGTACAAGGTATTAATTCTTGACAACCATCTAACCTTTCATTAATTCCTCGCAAAGTTGGTCCTGCCATATTACCAGGTTCAGTAGTTACTGCCTGACCTATCTCTAGTTGACCATCATAACCATTCTTTAAATTCTGCTCATAATTCCTTGCCCCTTGTCCTCCTAAAGCTAAAGCACCGAAGTTTCCGTTTCTAGCCCCATCCTCTTCATCTGCTTGTCCGGAGCCATATCGCAAATAATATTCTTCACCATAACTAAACTGTTGGTTAACAATACCAAAAGGAACTGCTCCCCTAATAGCAGTTACTTGTCCTACCTTTGCCCCTGATTCAGCTGTAACTTTTACTTGGTCAACACCAAAGACAGAAGCAAAATTCATTTCTACCTGTCGACTAGTCCCTACTGTAATTTGATGATTATTATCTGTAATTTGAATAGACACCTTATTAGTATCTAGGTTATTCTTATCAGCATAATCTAAAGTAACCTGTTTCGCTTCAGTTGGATGATCTGGTAACTTTTGTATTCCGGCTAAAGCAGCTGCATCTAAAGCATTAATTAATCTATTCCGAGCTAGGTATAAGAAGCCTACATCTACTACCAAGGCCAAAAAAGACAAAAAGATAGTTAATAATAAAGCTACCAACACAATAACTGTCCCTTCTTCTGACCTAAAAAAATCCATCTAGCTCCCTCCTTTTAACAGCTTTTTAGCCTTAATTTTCTATTCAATCCTCATTACTGACGCACTACTAATAGGAAAAGGGTCCGGTAATAATTGTGTAACCACTGGAGTAAAGAGGTCAACATTATATTTCACTTCTACCTTTACTGAATCACCACGACTACGGTTGGCCTGACTAGGACTAATCTTAATATTAAGATTATTTAAATCTAAACTAGGATCAACTGCCGTCTCAACAGTACTTTGAATCTGTGAATCACTATTACTAATTGCTCCTTCTCTAGCCCCTTCTCTGGCTGCATTAGTAATTACTAAGTAAGCATGAAAGACCCGCCCAAACTCTACAATACCAAATAAAATCAACAATATAACCGGTAAAACCAAAGCTAATTCAACTAGAGCTTGACCTCTCTTCTGTCTTAATAATTGTATAACCATTAGCAGCCACCACCTTACTTATATTACAATTGGAACTTATCATAAAGAATAATTATCCACGTTCCGGTTGTTATCGCTACACCATAAGCAAAAGAATTCTTACCATTCTTATGTGATAAATCTTCCAAAGAACTTTTATATAGTAACTTGTTAATTAAGATATTTAATCTTTTATTCATAACCAAAATAAAGAGTGAAATCAAACCACCTACTACTGCAACTACCAAAGAATCTATAAAGATAAATTTAGCCCCTTTTACTGCTCCAATGGCAGCTAATAACTTCACATCTCCGGCTCCTAAACCACCTAGTACATAAGGAACTAAGAATATAAATAGCCCCACAAAAAAACCACTTAAACTAAATATAACTCCTGACCAACTATGTAAATATAAATTAATTATAATTCCAAAAGCAATTAAAGACCCAGTATAATAATTAGGAATGATTCCTTCCTTAATATCAGTCCATAACGGAATTAATAAACTAATGCCTAAGAATAAATTTAACATCTAACTTTACCCCTCTTCTTAACTTATTTAGGCATTAAAACCCTACTTGATGTGATCAAGTAGGGTTTTATGTAAGCCCATACCTATAAGCTATTAGAGATTTGTGTAAAAACATCACTTAGACTTCCTTGCATTGCTGTTAAAGCAGCAATAACTGCAATTGCAATTAAAGCAATAATTAATCCGTATTCTACCATGCCCTGCCCCTCTTCATC
Organism: Candidatus Frackibacter sp. WG13; assembly: GCF_900114655.1. Lineage (GTDB taxonomy): Bacteria > Bacillota > Halanaerobiia > Halobacteroidales > Acetohalobiaceae > Frackibacter. Next base: position 14,478 of record NZ_FOTT01000022.1, on the reverse strand, counting down.
TCTTAATAAATTAGTTAGTAATTGTAACATGGTTTCACCCCCCTTATTGATATTATCACCCTTATATTATATTATTCTACAGCAACCTACAAATTCCTGTTTTCACATGCAATTATTTTACAATGTTAAAGCAACAGGTTAAACAGGAATTTTAAGGGTTATTTTCGTCCCTTTACCTCTTTGCGACTCAAATTTAATACTTCCTTGTACCAATTCGACTCTCTCTTTCATACTTAACAAGCCAAACGAACTCTTGCCTACTTGGTTCTCCAAAACTTCATCCACATTAAAGCCACAACCATCATCTTTTATAACTACATTAGCTAAATTATGTTTTAATTCTAACTTAATATCAACTCGCTTAGCCTGAGCATGCTGGTTAATATTATTGAGCGCTTCTTGTATTATTCGATAGATAACTACTTCATGTGAAGACTTTAAATCTACTTCTTCAGCCAAAACTTTAATTTGAATATCTAAACCTGTTTTTTCCATGAAATCTTCAATATATTTTCTAACTGTTGGAATTAATCCTAAATCATCTAAGGTCATTGGCCTCAAATCGAAAATTATCTTTCGCACATCCTGAAGACTCTTTCTAACCAACTTCTTTAATTCTTGTAATTCTTCCTTAGCTTGTCCAACATCATTATCCAATAATTTTTGTGAATAATCGACTTTGAAAACAACGTTGGCTAGTAATTGGGCTGGTCCATCATGAATCTCACGGGCAACTCTCTTTCTTTCTTCCTCTTGTGCTTTAATGATCTTAATTCCTAACTGTTCTTTCTGCTTTAGACCTTCCATTTGTGAAGAGAACTCCTGTAAGTCATTAGCTAAAAAATCTTTCATAATCTTAATTTGAGAAACTAAATTTTCAGCTCTCTCTACAGTCTCTTCAATTCCTTTCAATCTTCTTTCTAGTTCATCTCTCTTTTGCCGCATTCGTTTCTCTTTCTCTTCAAATAAAGATAACTCAACTTGAATATCCTTGGCCTTCTCATAAGCTTCTTTAATATCAGTTTCACTATAATCGTCTAAATCTTGGCTAACCTTCATTAAATTCATCCTAGCTTTTCGATTAGCTTCTCTTAAGTCATCTACTTTCTGAATAATATTAACAGTCTCTTCTTTAATGTCTTTTAAATCCTTTTCTGCTGCTTCGTGTTCCTGTCTCGCTGCTTCCGCAATCTCAAAGACTTCACCTTGGCTATCATCAATAGCTGTAACCATCTTATCCACTACTTGGTCTAAAGAGTTAACACCTAATTTCTCATCCATACTATTATCATCTACCTTAATCTGTCATTGTGATTTTTATCACGAAAAAGGAATAAAACAAACCCACTGCTTCAAAATATGACAATTATCATTAAACTAATTATACCACATAATCTGGAAAATTTAAACTAATTTTACGAAAAAATATTTATTTTAGATTATACTCGACATTTAATCGAATATTATTATTCCTTTATTAGTAGTTCGAAGCCACCCTTGCTTCTGAAGTTTATTTAAAGTCCGCGTCATACTTTCCCGTGAAGTTCCTATTAAACCAGCTAACTCTTCATGAGTCAGGCTTTTCTCAATCATAATTCCTTCTGTTACCTCTTTACCTTCTTCATCAACTAACTTAAGTAATAAATCTTTAGTTCTTTCAGTTACTGTCTTAAAATGAGCATTACTTAACTGACGATTAGTATCTCTTAATCTTTGGCTTAATACTGCTATAATTTTACTACCTATCTCCGGATATTTATGTATTACTTTTAAAAAATCTTGACGATGAATAATTAATAATTTCGTATTCTTTAATACCTGGGCAGTAGCAGACCGAAGCCCTCCATCTAATAAAGAGATTTCACCAAAAATATCACCGTCTTCTAAAATAGCTAATGTCTTTTCTCGTCCACTAGCTGATATCTTACTAATCTTTACTCTACCACTAACTATTAAATATACAACATCCCCTGGTTCATTCTCAAAAAATAACATTTTATCAGCAGGGACTTCTTTAGTTGAAGTTATCATCTCAATCTTCTTCAATTGTTCTTGCGAAAGGTTAGAAAAAAGAGATGTTTCTGATAAAAAATCTAATGTTGTCATTTACATCCCCCCTTCTTTAGACTCTTAATCATCATCTTTGTCATGATTATCACTGTCACGACCCTCTCTATCATGATTATCATCACTTACATTATCTCCTCTATCGTGCTTAGCCCTGTCATGGTCATCTCTATCATGATTATCACGATCATCTTTATCATGATCATCATCGCTCATATTATCATCCCGTCTATGATCATTGTTACTTTCATTATCATTCTTATCATGATTTCTATCATCCTCATCTAATTCTTCATCTCGTTCTTCATATTGGTCATTATCTTTATGCCCTTCTTCTTCGCTTTGCTCTTCCCTTTCTTCTCTTTCTTCTCTTTCTTCTCTTTCTTCTCTTTCTTCCTTCCAATCTTCTTTCTTTTCTTCAATTTCACGCTTCTTCTTTTCAACCCAATCCTCTAACTCTTTCATCCAAGGTTTAACACTCTTCCAATCTTTAGACACCTCTTGACCTTTCTTTATTTCCTCAAATTCACCTTCTCTATTTACCTTTAGCCTTTGTAGTTTATCAACTATTCTTCCATCATTATTATTAGTAACTAAGACTCTTCCTTCATCTACTCTTACCTCTGTTTCTTGTTTAGAATTAACTTTAACATTAAACAGCGTACCTTTCACTCCAGCAACTGCATTAGGAGTCCTAACCTCAAATCTAGTAATTCCAGATAATGATTCGATCGTCTTTACCCAAACTTCACCTAAAGTCAGTTTTAGAGATTGACTTCTAAAATAAGGTGATTTATTCTTGCCTGCCTTACCATTAGCTATCTCTAAATTACTATTAGCTTTTACTAAAACTCTAGTACCATTTATAAATTCCAATTCTAATTGACTATCTTTTCCTACCTTCAATAAAGCTCCAGCTTTTAATTTAACTTCAGAACTTAAATCTTCCCATTGCCAAAACTTCCACCAATCTCTAGCTTTACGATATTTAACATCTTTCTTTACCTCAATCACTTTAGCCTCAAACTCAGTATGTTGCACTTCGTTTTGGGCATAACTAATTACTTGACCTCCTAATAAGGTTAATATAAAGAACAACATTATAATCTTTTTCACTATTATTCCCTCCATTAAGAATTACCTATTTTAAATCTATTAAATTATAGACTTCAACCTTTCTCTTTTTTCCTTTAAGCTTAGTCTCTCCTAAGCTAACTCCTTTTACATCTGATTCTACTTTATTATAATCTTCAGCTGTTATTAAAATCTCTCCTGATTTAGCCATTCCTTCTAATCTAGCTGCTAAATTAACAGGATCTCCAATAACGGTATAGTCCATCCTCTTTTGAGAACCAATATTACCAGCCACTACCTCTCCGGCCCCGATTCCAATCCCTATATCAAATTCAGACTCTAATTCTTGACTATTCTTCTGAATCTCTAATGCTGTTTTAATCGCCTTTATAAAGTATTCTTCATCCTCTAATGGAGCCCCAAAGACAGCCATAATTCCATCACCAGTATATTTATCCAACATTCCACCATTTTTTAAAATGCTTTCAGCCATTACTGTTAAGTATTGATTTACTTGTCTGACTACCTTCTCTGGCTCATGTCTTTCTGTATAAGCAGTAAAGCCTCTAATATCAGCAAATAGGATCGCCACTTCTCTTCGTTGTCCTCCTAATTTAATGGCCGCTGGATTATTTAAGACCTCTACTATTAGCTCCTCTGGCAAATAACGATTAAAGATTTCCTTTAACTGTAATCGCTTTGGATCGGCTAGAAAATAATGGCTCCCTAATGAAGCTAAATAGACTAATAACATATTAACTAAGATTGGTACTATATTCAACAAAATATTATTATATATGAATAAATAGAATGATGTGAATATTAAAAGAACAATTTCAATTACTAAAATTAATATCCCTATTTTAGGCTTTAATCTTATAAATATATAAGTGCTTAGTGTTCCAGTAAGTAATATTATGAAAGCAGTTACTTTAGAGTTCATCTTATTAATTTGATTCTTATCTATTAGTGCTTGAATTAGATTTGCATGAATCTCAACTCCAGACATAGGACCAAAATTAGCATAAGGTGTCATATATTTATCTCCTAACCCTATTGCTGTTGCACCTAATAGAACAACCTTATCTTCAACTAACTGCTTTGCAAATTTATTATTTAAAATTTGATAATAAGATAACTGGGGAAACGTCTTAGCAGGTCCTAAATAATTAATTAAATCCCCTTCATTTAAATTATTATCTAAATACTTATCACTTTGCAAATATTCTCTAACTATCACTGCACTAAAAGAACGATATTCATTTTTCCCTCTTGTAATTAAAGGTATTCTTCTAACTAACCCGTCTTTATCTAATATTAAATTAATATATCCTAAGTTATCTGCCTGCTTAAATAACTCTTTAAATGGCAGCTTTATCTCTTTTATCTTTAAGTTGTCCTTTTGGAAAGGTAACCAGCCGCGACTAATCTTTAGATCTAGAATAACAGGATAAACGATTCTTTTTGCTTCTTTAGTAGCTTCTATTAATTCCTGGTCCGCTGCTTCTTCTTTTGGATTCCCATTACTAAAAATAAAATCTACTCCAATAACTTCGGCACCAGCTGCTGTTAAATTATTTATTACTTTAGCATGCTTCTCTCTTGACCACGGCCAGTCTCCTAACTGCTGCAAAGATGCTTGGTCAACAGTTACTAAGACTACATCTGTATTAAAATTCGAACCACTTAATAAATACTTTCCTATAAATCTATAGTCGATAGTCATTAATTCTAAATTATTAAAAAAACCTAAATAAAAAGTAATGATGATAAGCAAACTAATAGAAACACTAATTACTAACCATAACCTTTTTTTACTCATCTGCCTCATCATCTTTGCCCCTTTATAATTTGATTTTTCGCTCTTATTCAAATTAATTCTATTCTAATCATCAATCTTCCTGCTACAAAATTAATAAATAATAATTGAGATGCATACTTAGAAGGAAGTCAGTATACCTATATAAGAACAAAGTCAATATAGGTATATTGACTAGAAGTTATCCGCAATTTGAAATTAAGTATAATTCCCTATACGACGAAAAAACACCTACGTTATCCGTAGGTGCTTCTTTTTAATCACGATATTTAGCTAAAATTCCTGGAATCTCATCGGGGGTGAGACGACCATGGACATCATCATTAACCGTTAAAACCGGTGCTAATCCACATGCTCCAATACAACGGGTTTGCACTAGTGTAAACTTTTCATCTGGTGTCGTTTCACCAACTGAAATACCTAATTCTTTTTCGATCTCTTCGATTAATTTGCCTGCACCTTTTACATAACAAGCAGTTCCCATACAGACACCGATCTTATACTCTCCTTGGGGAGTAGTCGAGAAGAAAGAATAAAAGGTAGTTACTCCATATACTTCACTTGGAGACATTTCTAACCCTCGCGCTACATAATCCTGTACCTCCTCTGGTAAATACTTAAATATCTTTTGAGCTGCATGTAAGACTGGAATCAAAGCGCCTGGCTTACCCTTATATTCAGCTATTACTTTATCTAATTCATCATATCTTTCATCCTGTTCGTTACCATCGCATCCTGGACATCTATCTTTAACTGTTGTCATCATCATTACCTCCTTTGCTAGATTTCCTTTAATATCTATCTCTTGCTTTATAAGTTGTGTGTAATAAATGATGTGCTTTTTTGCTACCTGGTTCTTTTAGATAATCGTTATATATTTTATTGATTACTGGATTTTGGTGAGACTTTCTAATCTTCTTCTTATCATCAATACTATACAATCCAGCACCTCGTTTGGCTATAATCTCATCATTTGTTGGAATTGGCTGACCACCACCGCCAACACACCCACCAGGGCAACCCATTACTTCAATGAAATGATACTCTTTCTTACCATTCTTAACTGCTTCTAATACTTCATTAGCGTTATTTAATCCGTTAATAATCGCTACTTTTATTTCCTGTCCGTTAAGTTCTATACTTGCTTCTCTAACTCCATCAAAGCCACGAACATCTGTAAGCTTTAATTTAGCTAATTCATCTCCGGTTACTTCTTCATAAACAGTTCTTAAAGCTGCTTCCATCACCCCACCGGTTACTCCAAATATATCTCCAGCTCCAGTGGTAATCCCTAGCGGTGCATCGAATTCCTCACCAGGCAAGTTCACAAAATCAATACCTGCCATCTTTATCATCTTAGCAAATTCTCGAGTAGTAATTACATGGTCTACATCTCTAACTCCGTCTACCTCCATCTCTGTTCTAGCTGCCTCAAACTTCTTAGCTGTACAAGGCATAATCGATACAACAACAATATCTTCTCGATTAATATTCTCCGTTTCAGCATAGTAACTCTTAGCCATAGCCCCGAACATCTGCTGTGGTGATTTGCAACTTGATAGATTAGGTAAAAAGTCACTATGGAAATGTTCGATATATTTAATCCATCCTGAACTACAGGAAGTCAACATCGGCAAAGGACCTTCACCTTCTAAACGAGCTAATAATTCATTACCCTCTTCCATAATAGTCAAATCAGCTCCAAAGACGGTATCAAAGACTTGGTCAAAGCCTAATCGACGACAGGCTGTTACTAACTTATCTGCTACCAAAGTCCCCGGTTCCAATCCAAACTCTTCACCTAAGGAGACTCTTACTGCTGGTGCTACTTGAACTACGACCTGTTTATCTTCATCATTCAATATTTCCCAGACCTCTTCAGTACTATCCTTCTCCTTAATTGCTGCCACCGGACAAGCATGAATGCATTGTCCACAGAGTGCACAGGCCACTTCATCCAAAGACTTATTAAAAGCCGGTGAAATTAAAGTATCAAACCCACGATGATTAGGGAAAAGAGCCTTTACTCCCTGCACCTTATCACAGACACTTACACAACGCCGACATTGGATACATTTATTAGGGTCACGTACAATAGAAGGTGTCAGATCATCCAGTTCATAATCGATAGTCTCTCCACTAAATCTTACCTCTTCCACCCCTAATTCCTTAGCTAAACTCTGCAATTCACAATTCGTACTCCGTTCACAATGTAAACAATCCTGAGGATGATTAGCCAAAATGAGCTCCATATTTAACCTTCTTAATTCTCTAAGTCGTGGGGTATTAGTCTTAACCTCTAAGCCATCAGTTACAGGAAAAGTACAAGCCGGCTGATAACCGTTACCTGCCACTTCTACAATACAGACACGACAAGCGCCAATCTCATTTTTATCCTTAAGATAACAAAGCTTTGGAATCTTAATCCCTAAATCTTGAGCTACTGCTAATATCGTCTTTCCCTCTTCAACTTCAAACTCTTGATCATTAATTGTTATATTAACTACCACAATCAACACTCCTTTATTAATCTATTGCATTAAACGGGCATTTATCAACACAGGCTCCACACTTAATACAAGTCTCTTGGTCGATAAGATGAGTTTCCTTCTTCTCTCCATTAATTGCATCTACTGGACAAGCCTGTTTACATAATCCACAGCCCTTACATAAGTCTTCTATGACTTCATATTTCACTAAAGCTGTACAAGTCCCGGCTGGACATTCTTGATTATTAATATGGGCTTCGTACTCGCTTCTAAAGTGTTCAATAGTACTCAATACTGGGTTAGGTGCTGTCTGACCTAAGCCACAAAGTGACATCTCTTTAATCATATCACTTAGTGTCTCCAATAATTCAATATCTCCGGGCTGACCTTCTCCTTCTGTGATTCGTTCTAAGATCTCTAACATTCTAGTAGTTCCTTCTCTACATGGCACACATTTACCACAGGACTCTTCTTTAGTAAAGTCTAAATAGAAACGAGCAATATCTACCATACATGTATCCTCATCCATGATGATTAAACCACCGGAACCCATCATCGAGCCGGCATCCATTAAATTATCATAATCTATCTGCGTATCTAAATATTCTATCGGCAGGCAACCACCCGATGGTCCACCAGTCTGAGCAGCTTTAAATTCTTTTCCTTCAGGAATCCCACCACCGATATCATAGATAACTTTGCGTAGTGTAGTTCCCATCTGTACTTCGACCAAACCGGTATTATTGATATCTCCAGCTAAAGCAAATACTTTCGTTCCTTTACTATTTTCTGTTCCTAAACTCTTAAACCAATCGGCTCCTTTTAAGATGATTAAAGGTATGTTAGCATAGGTCTCCACATTATTAATTAGAGTCGGTTCTTCCCATAGACCTTTGCTTGCTGGATAAGGCGGTCTTGGTCTTGGTTCTCCTCGGTTACCTTCAATCGAAGTGATCAAGGCTGTCTCCTCTCCACAGACGAATGCTCCGGCTCCCAACCTTAACTCAATATCAAAGTCAAAGTCCGAACCAAAGATATTCTCTCCCAATAGACCATATTCTTGGGCTTGCTCAATAGCAATTCTTAATCTTTCTACAGCTATCGGATATTCTGCCCGAACATAGATATACCCTTGGTCTGCTCCTACTGCATAACCGGCAATCGCCATAGCTTCTAAAACACTATGAGGATCTCCTTCTAAAATGCTCCGATCCATAAAAGCACCTGGGTCACCTTCATCAGCATTACAGATTATATACTTCTGCTCACTATCTGCATCCGCAGTAAACTGCCATTTAAGCCCACTAGGAAATCCACCACCACCGCGACCACGGACCTGCGAATCCTTAATTATATCGATAACTTCCTGCGGTTTTAATTCAGTTATTACTCTTCCTAAGGCTTGGTAACCATCGGCTGCAATATATTCTTCGACATCCTCAGGATTGATATTCCCACAGTTTCTAAGCGCTATTCTTTCTTGGTGTTTATAAAATCCTATCTCCTTATATTCAGCAACCTGTTCTTTAGTCGTTGGCTCTGTAAATAATAAATCTTTCACAATCCTACCTTTTAAAAGATGTTCCTCTACAATTCTTGACACATCATCGGCTTCTAACTGACAATAAAAAGCTCCTTCCGGATAGACTACCACAATCGGTCCTATTTCACAAAAACCAAAACAACCGGTCTGAATTAATTTAATCTCTTCTTCCATATCATGCTCCTGTAGCTCTATCTTAAACTCTTCTTCTATCTCTTTACAGCCAGAAGAGTTACAGCCTGTTCCTCCACAAATCAAAATATGGGCTCTTTGGAATTCCATATTCACTACCTCCTATATTATTTGATTTAAATTGCTATTACTGGAATGGATGCTAGTTATCAATTGACAGTTGACAATTATCAATTTTAAAAACATTAATCTACTGTTGTATCTTTAAATCAAAGAAAGATGGCATCAAACTTACAAACTGTATCTAATAATTATGCTAGCATTTATAATACTAATTTCTACTTAGTTATTAACCAATTTTCAACTGCTCGTTCGTTAACTAACTCTTCACTAACTAACTTCTGTACTCTATCTGCCTTAATATTACCATAAGTTCTTTCAGAACCATCTTTTTTCTCAATTTTAATAATCGGTTCTTTCTCACATAACCCCATACAACCTACTTGAGTTAGAGTTATATCACCTAAGTTTCTTTTATCAATCTCATCAGATAACTTATTAATTATATCTCTAGCTCCTGCTGCTATACCACAAGTCCCCATCCCAACTATTACTCTAATTCTCTCTTCTTGATGTCGTAATTTAATCTTGCTTTCGACTTCTTCTTTTAGTTTCTGTAATTCTGCTAATGATTTCATTAATATCGCCTCCTTGAACTAATTGTTAAGTAATATAGATACATAAACTATTTAATTCATTCAAAACTAAATTTATGAGTAAATTATATAATTAAACCTCTTGCATAATTCTTAAGCATGGTAATTTTTCATTACTAATTGTATAATTGTCTGAAAAAAGATTAAATTTCAAACATTTTGTTATTGTGATAACTTTCACAACTGTTTTCATGTAGATTATATAGTATTTTTCGACTCTTGTCAACAAATTATCGCAAATATACTTCAATAAAAAAGTCTGCACCATATTGATGCAGACTTTGGCTTTCAATACCTTTTTGAAATTTCTTTTACTATATTAGTAGTAGAAGCACCTTTTACTTCTTTAACCAACTCTATCTTACCACCATATTTATAGACTACTTCTGCTTCTGGAAGTTCTTCTACTTGATAATCGCCACCTTTAACATAAATATCAGGCTGCAGTTTTCCAATTACTCCTTTAGCAGTCAATTCATCGAAGATAACTACATAGTCTATGACCTCCAAAGCTGCTAACATTTCTGCTCTTTCTTTTTCAGGGACAATTGGTCTCTTTTCACCTTTAAGCTCTTTTACAGAGGAATCACTGTTCAATCCTACTACTAAGAGGTCACCTTTAACTTTTGCTGCTTGTAGATAACGCACATGACCTACATGTAAGATATCGAAACAACCGTTAGTAAAGACTATCTCTTTATCAACTTTACTCTGTAAGATTTCTTTTAATTCTCTTAATTCAACTACTTTCTTGAGCATCAATAGCATCCTTTCTCTATTCACTAAGCACCGCACTTAATTCTTCTTGATTGGTCGTTGCTACTCCAGTCTTTCTGACTACGATACCTGCTGCATAATTGGCTAACTTCATGGCTGAAACTAAATCGGCATCACTAGCTAATGCTAATGCCAAAGTACCAATTACTGTATCTCCAGCTCCGGTAACATCAAAGACTTCTGTAAAGTTCGATGCTGGCACATGTTCTTCTAATCCTTCTCGATCAAAGATAGTCATTCCATCTCCACCGAGAGTTACTAACATTGCCTCAGCATTCATTTCGTCTAGTAGTCGTCTTCCTGCTTCACTCACTTTCTCTTTACTATCTAACTTCATTCCTAATGCTTTTTCAGTCTCTTCTTTATTAGGCGTCGCAATTGTTATATCCTTGAATGTAAATAATTCATATCTAGAATCAACCGCTGTTATCTTACCAAACTTATTCGCTAAGCGAATAACTTCCTCTTTAATTCGTGGCGTAAAGACACCATTACCATAGTCAGATAAGATAATAGCATCCATTTCAGGAATAATTCTTTCAATATATGCTAATAATTGATCTTCAATCTCTTGGTCAATATCATCTTGTTCTAGCTTATCAATTCTTACTACCTGTTGTTTAACAGTCTGTCCTCCCCCGGCTAAAATTCTAGTCTTGACTGACGTAGGACGACTTTTATCTATAATTAATCCCTCAGTCTTAATACTCTGTTGCTGTAAATAATCATTTAATCGCTGACCAACATTATCATCACCGATAACTCCAGCTACATGGACCTGTCCCCCTAATGCAGCTACATTATTAGCAGCATTAGTTCCTCCACCTGGTAGAATAGAATGGTCATCATGCTGTAAGATAAGTACAGGAGCTTCTCGTGATAATCGTTCTGGTTGGCCAACTATAAACTCATCAGCAATCATATCTCCTAAAACTAGGATCTTTTGCTGTGAAAATTCCGGTAAATAAGCTAACAACTCTTCCATCTTTAGTCTTAACCCCTTTCTAAAATACAAATATTATCGGCTAAATATGGTCACTATTTTCAAGAGGTCGTAATCTCTATATCTTTATTCAAATCATCTAAGATCCATTCTACTGCATCATATAGATCTTCAGCTATATACTCGGGGGTTACTGTCCACGAATCTTGTTCATATTCATAGACTCCTCGTCCATAACCGGTTAAAACTAATATTCCTTTAGCTCCTACTCTTTTAGCTGTCTCTACATCACTGATCTTATCACCAATCATATACGATTCTTCTAAATTTAAATCGAATTCCTCAGCACCTTCTTCTAGCATCCCTGGCTTAGGCTTGCGACAATCACAATCTTTACAATACTCACCTTCGCCAACTTCTGGATGATGCTTGCAATAATAGATAGCATCCAAGTATGCACCATCATCTTCTAGTAGTCTTTCTAACTTTTCATGTACTTCATGAATCCGTTCTTCCGGGAAATATCCTCGTGCTACTCCAGCTTGGTTAGTCGCTAAGAACGCTTTAATTCCGTTTTCATTCAACAACTTAATAGCTGATGCTGTTCTTGGTAGTAACTCGTATCTGGCAGCATGATTAACATAACCTATCTCTTTACTTACAGTTCCATCACGATCCATAAATACTCCTACATTATCTGTATCCATCTTAATTCTCCTTATTAATATAAATTATTAACCTAAATCTTCTTTATAAATAATTTCTTAATCCAAAAGTTAATCCACCTGTATCTTCCTCACCTGCTATCTTTTTAAAGCCAAACTCTAAAAACCAATCATTAGAAAGCATATAGTCAGCGCCTACTTCGTAACCTAATGAATCATGAGGTTGATCTAATAAAACATTAAAACCAGCGTTTAAATTCACAAATTCTGATTGTCGTTTAGAAAATAACATTCCAATCTGATTCTTTCCTTCACCATTGAACCTTGTATGGTACCCCACCAAACCTGTTAAGTTAAAATCATATTCGTCAACTATCTTTAACTTTAGATTAATGTCTAAGATATTATCATCATCATTTAAGTAAGAGAAGTTTGTGCTTACGCCTAAAGTCGGTGTTAATCCAAAATCACCTTCTAAATTCAATGCTTTAATCTCTCCATTCAACTTCTGTACATTATAGGCTATCGAATCTTTACCTTGTCTAATTTCAGCCTGTTGAATTGCCCAACTCATACTAGTATTTGCTAACATAAAAGCCATTACTAATGTAAAAATTACAATCTTCTTTTTCATCTCAATTTCCTCCTAAATAATTTGTTATTTTAAAATTTTCTCGTTCTATCTGTAATTACATCTTTAATTTCTACTTCTTCATTGTGCATTAGGTCTACTTCAATAATTTTATCATGTTCTTGCTGATCTGATTTATCTCCTTTACTACTAATAATCCGTACTACTGGCGATGATAAGTCTTCTTTATTTACATCTACTACTAATCCTGCCTCTCCTGTATTCAACTCCACTAAACTACCGATTGGATAAATTGCTATATTCTTAAATAGAGTCTGAGCAATATCGGGGTTAAGTTCTGCTTGCATCATATCCTCTAGTACATGTAACGCTTCATGGGCGGGCATTGCATTACGATAGACTCGATCAGTCGTAATCGCATCATAAACATCAGCCACAGTAACAATCTGTGCAAACTCAATTATTTCATCACCTTTTAGTCCTCGAGGATAACCAGTCCCATTATATTTTTCATGATGCTGGTAGGCTATATGTGCCGACGGCATACTAATCCCTTCAGCATCTTTGACAATATCGTAACCCTTTTTAGAATGTTTTTGCACTTCTTTAAATTCTTCATCTGTTAAGCGACCTGGTTTCAATAGAATAGAGTCGTCAACAAATGTCTTCCCGACGTCATGTAATAGAGAGCCTACTCCTAAATCACGTAATTCTAGCTTATTATAACCTAAACTGATACCTGTTAAAATAGATAGCGCGGTTACATTAACTGAATGTCCAAAAGTATAATCATCATAAGCTCTAATATCATTTAAGTGTACTATGACATGGCGCTTAGAAGTCAACTCGTCAACCATTTCATTGACCGCTTTCTTAATTTTGCGTGAATTTAGTTCATTCCCTAGCTCAATATCGTTCATACATTCTCGTAATAATTTAGAAGTCTCCAATCTCGTCTGGTCTGAAATAACCTCAGGAATCTCTACTTCCGGTAAAGACTCATCAGCAATAAATAAAGCCGGTATATCCTTCTTTTTTAATCGATCAATATAACTATCTTTAAGTATAACTCCCGCATTTAATAATACTCTACCATCAGATAAGTAAAGAGTCTTAGCAACCTTCATCCCCGGCTCCAAATCTTCTGTTAAAACTTTCCTCATTACTTGGCCTCCAATTCTGAATCATACGTTTTGCTTTTCATCATTACTATTATACCATATGTTATTTACTTTTCAAATAAAACAAAAGAGCAGCAAGTTTCTGCCCTCCTACTCTCTAACTAAATCCTGCCCGGGGTCAACCACCTTTATCACCCCAGCGTAAGCGCAGTTTAATTTTGAAGTCTCTAATACAGTTGGAATGCCGGTGATTGTTACATCATCTTTTCCTCCTTGCCATGGCGCAGATATATTCGGCTGACAAGGCATCTTCTTTAAATTACCATGATTAGCTGCGGTGGCTGCTGCTACCGTAGGATTCGCCATACTCTTGCACTTGCCGAAGGGCTTAATATTGACCATCGGTTTACTATCTTGGATAGTAGCCATCGGCTTACCTTGAATATAGACATTATGGATATCGATTACTTTAAATGTGCTCTTTTTATCGCCTTGATTACATTGCAATTTTGCACCATCACAGACATAGAGCCGGGCTTG
>NZ_FOTT01000005.1:109300-128983 GCF_900114655.1 Candidatus Frackibacter sp. WG13 | reverse complement strand
TTACCTTTAACATTTACATAAGTTAAATCACTGACTACAACATCTAGAGTTTGCTCTCTGTTAAATTCTCTATCAACAATATTTTCTATTTTTTCTTCATTACATTTTGTTGAATGAACCTTGTATTGTTTGACAGTATAGCTAGAAACCAGACCATATTTTTTCATGATACGGCCAATCCTTCTTCTAGATACTTTATAATCTTTTTTAGCTAATTTTCTTTTGATTTTCCTTGTTCCATAATTATTTCTACTCTTTTTAAAAATAGAGATAATTTTGTTTTCTAGATCACTGTCAGATGATTTTTTCTTGGGCTTATAATAAATAAGGCTTCTTGATACATTTAATGCTCTACACATGGCGCTAATACTGTATTTATTCCTATTTGCCTTAATAACAGCTACTTTCGTCCTAGTATCAGCGCCGCTTGCTTTAAAATATCATTCTCCATCTTTAGCTGTTGATTTTCTTTGCGTAATTTTATTAATTCTTTTTCTTTATCAGTTCTATTGTCTTTGGCCTTAAATGAACCTGAATTATTAAAGTCCTTTACCCACTTATGAACAGTAGATCTGGAAATATTATATTCTTTGACTATTTCACTTATCTTTTTGCCATTATCAACTAAGCTTACTATCTGTTTTTTGAATTCATCATTATATCTTTTCGGCATGATATATATACCTCCATATTATTGATTTTATCTTACTATTATATCATGTCCGAGAAATTTCTGTACAATTAATTATAACCTATCCACTACTATGAGAATAATAGAAAAGACGTATATAAACATAATTTAATTTCACCTCATTGAAGATATGTATTTTATCAGTTACTTTGTTTGGATATAATAATTATAATGTATCAGATTATTTATTAATTGTCAATTTAAAGTAAAGGAGGTAATAAATCATGTTTAAAGGAAGATTTTTTAAAATAGCTTATGGTATTCTTTTAATATTAGTAATAATATTTTTAGCAGGCCAGATTCCTTATGTAATGGATCCGTTATCAAAAGTATTATCTATTACTTTACTCCCGTTATTATTAGGAGGTTTTCTATACTATTTATTACGACCTATAATGAGGTTTTTTATTCCTAAGGTCAAAAATAAGACTTTAGCTATCTTAATTACTTTTATGATAGTCATTCTTTTCATAGGTGCTGTAATTTATTTTGGCGGAAGTATAATCTATAGTGAAATTAAAGAATTAGTTAAGTATTTCTCTCTTAATTATGATATTACAAGAGAAAGTCTTAATAAGATAATTGATTTTAATAATGAGCATCTTGGATTTTTAAAAGATTTCAATTTGCAGCAAAGGTTGATTACTTTTATCCAAGGTCTTCTAAACAAGATAAGTAACTATAACTTTATGGGAGCTTTTTCTTCGCTAACTAACTTAGGTACAATTATAGTTATGATTCCATTTGTATTACTCTATTTACTTAAGGATGACCATAAGATTTATCAATTAATTTTAGCGCTCTTTCCAGGTAAAGATAAGAGTGAGTCCAAAGAGATGTTAGAGGAGATTGATCAGATCTTATCTGCTTATATTAGTTCCCAGTTAGTTGTAGCATTCGTTCTAGGTATCTTAATGTTTGTTGGTTATCTAATTATTGGTTTACCAAATCCATTAGGGTTAGCTTTAATAGCGATGGTTACTTCTTTAATTCCAGTCTTAGGTCCAACTTTAGGTGTTCTTCCGGCATTACTTATTGCTTTAACTACTAGTCTTTTGGTGGTGATAAAATTATTTATAGTATTAATCATTGCTCAGTATTTAGAAGGAAATGTAGTACGACCTTTAGTACAAGGAGAGAAACTTAATATTCATCCTCTAGTTGTGCTCTTTGTAATCGTGATTTCTATCTTATTATTTGGGATATTAGGAGCATTATTTGCAATTCCGGTCTATGTAGTACTACGAGTAATAGTAAAACATAAGATTAATTTTGCAGGATGAGCATTACTTTAAAAGCACCCTTAATAATAGGGTGTTTTTTTATATCAAATCTAGGCAGTTTTTCCACTTACGCCCCTAATGATAGCTATTAATAATAAGATTAATGGAATTACTACTTCGATAGATAGAAAGATTAAATGTAGTTCTTCAAAAACAAACTTTAATAGCTCTTTAATATTCCCAAAAAGAATTATTGATAAGGCAACTTGAATAACTCCTAAGGGTAAAATTACTGGTTTGTAACTTTTTAGATTAAAGAATTCGGCAGTAGAGATTGATGAACAATAATAAAAGACAATAACCTTCATAAAACCTGCGCCTAACCAAATGATTACTATAAAAGGATCTATTCTAGCAATGAATTCAAAGGCTTCAATATAGCGGACTACCGATAACAATGGTAGAACAAAATTGTCTGCTTCGTAAATCCCAAATAAACCGATTATTTCAAATATGGTTGCCATAAACATAATTCCTAAGACTATGATAGAAGTAGATACTGATTTAAAGGATTTTTGTGGTTGCTTTACAGTTGGTATAATAATAGTTAATATAATTATCTCTGATAAAAAGAGCCATAATAAGTAGCTTCCCTTTAAAATTGGTTTTAATCCATCGGCTAATATTGGCTTGAAATTAGATAAGTCTAGTTCAGGTGTAATAAAAAAGAATAGAATAATTCCTATTAGTAAGATAGAAGGGAAGATTAGTTCATTAACTCGTGAAATAACTTCAATTCCATTACGAACTGCCGAAGCAGTAACTATTGCAATCGATATACTTATTATTAATATCGGGGTTTCACTCAAAAAGATACCATTCAAGATTGCAGTTAGCTCTCTAATAATGACAGCATTGACCGATATAAAGAATATTATATAAATAAGGCTAATGATGTTTCCTAAGATTTTGCCAGCGATTAAAGGACTATACCCAACTATTGTTTTATTTGGAAATCGAACATCTAACTTAGTGATGATATATCCTGATATTAATGTTAGGAAGGTAGCGATAATAGCTGAAAGCCAGCTATTCTGTTTTGCATACTTAATAATAATTGACGGAAAGTAGAGAGTAAGCGTTGAAAGTATAACACTAATAATTAACCACTGTAACTGTTTATGAGATATCTTACCTTTTTCTAAGATTTTTGATCACCCTTACTTAAGTCTAATTTTCTAACCCCAAGTGCGTAGTGTTCCCAAAGTGTATTCTTTATCATTTCTAACTCTTCTTTTTTACATTCGATAATTACAATAACTTCCGATGCTTTTTTGTTCTTCTATCTTTCTGAATATTTATTTGTTATGATTAGTTTTATGATCAATCCTAAAAGAGCACCAGTAGCTAAACCGATTAATCCCCACCAGATAGGTCCCCATTTTAGGACAAAACCATAGATACTACCAAAGAGCATAAATATAGTACCTAAAATAGCAGGTAAGTCAAATAGACTTAATCCATCAGAACTATGTAGTGTATCAAAGAGTTTTCGTTCTTCTCCTCGTTTATCCATAGGCACAGCAAGAATCTTATCCTTAGCAATACCTTTCACTTCGATTGCAGTAATGGCTAATTCTAAATGCTTTGAATGTTCAAATGTAGAGAAAATATACATGTTATCACCTTTAATAACTTCTTTATTAACGGGTATTGCAAAATTTTGATCTTGATAATTCTTGTTTAAAAATTTACTCTGTTCCCAGTCAAACAATTTATTTCTTTCTACAGTAGTTACATACGCATCATACGTTGCAAATAGAAGGATAGAAGGAATATTTAAGAAAAAATGTGGTTCAATAACCGATTTAGCTTGTGAAAACTGCCCAAGCAAGGAATAGTGAACAGCTGGGAGTAGATTAGAAAAATAGACATTTACCATCCACCAAGCGAGACCAAATAGAGCAGGGAAAAGTCGTAAGTCATAAAGTTGTCCGGTGCCAGGTGCCAAGAATGACCATGCTGTTGCTACCCAAGGTTTTCTTTTATCTAAATAATTAATCGTAAAGGAAGTCATCTTAAATGGCGTTATTGCAGCATCTTCTCTTGCGGCAAGTAAGTAGTCTTGATTAAGATCAACAGTTGCACGATAGCTATCCCAAATAGCAAAGATATAGGTTGGAATATAAAGTAAGAGCCATTTAGTGTTAAGCACTTCTTTTGCCATTTCAAATCTACCTGTAAACGAATAAAGAATCGCACGATTAATATTGGCGTTATAATTTATAATAAATTCCCAAATGAATAATGAGAATCCTCGTAGGTGCCTTGATAATAAGATATGTCCAAAGCCTGGATAGGCAGCAGACCACCAGGCAACTACAAATGGGTTTCGTAAATGAATCTGGGTTGCACTTATTGTGCCGATAAAAGCCTTTTGACGGCGAGGTAATAATTTTTTAGATTTGTCCATATTAGAGCTCCTTAATAATAATTACAGAGAAAAAAATATAATTACTAATTGTGCTTGTTCTTTATTAGTATTCAGAATATAACTTATGATTATTCATCTAAAATGTAGCAAGGAACCTCCATCTAAATCTTGTTTTTGATTAGGTGGGATAAGTTGACTAGAGAAGATATATTGAAGAATAGCATGGAAGTTATGGTATTCGGCATTAAGCTATCCGGTGATAGTTGGGATATTAGCACTAAACTTATGGTTCATTAGAAATAAGTTAAGTTTTGGGCAAGACTAAAACAAGGAAATTTTAGATTAAAGTAGAAATTAATAATACAAACGAATGTAAGGAGGAATTATATTGACGGAATTAAAATACAGAGAATTAGGAAGAACAGAAATTAAAACTTTTCCATTAGGATTTGGCGGTATTCCGATTCAGAGATTAAGTAAAGAGGAAGCTGTAAAAGTGATTCATAGAGCAATTGAAGGTGGCTTAAATTTTATTGATACTGCTAGACTTTATAATGATAGTGAAGAAAAGATAGGTGCTGCTCTTAAGAGCATAGATAAAAGAATCTATTTAGCGACTAAGACACCAGCAGGTACAAAAGAGGAAGCATTAGCAGATGTAGGTGAAAGTCTCAAAAATTTAGGTGTAGATAAGATAGATATTTATCAGTTACATAATGTTGATACAGAGGAGAAGTTTGAGAAACGCATGAGTGAAGGTGGAGCATTAGAAGGTTTGAAGAAAGCACAGGAAGAAGGAAAGATTGATTATATAGGAGTAACTGGTCATTCTACAGAGTTACTTATGAAGTTAGTAAAGACCGATGAGTTTGATACGGTTCAGCTCTGTTATAATTTTATAGAAGATGAGTGTGAGGAGGAATTGATTGATTATTGTCACGAAAATAATATTGGAATGATTGGGATGAAGCCTTTTGCTGGAGGAGCACTTGATAATGCTCCAGTAACTCTTAAATATATACTTAGACAAGATGGAGTAGTACCTATTCCAGGTATCGAAAGTGTTGAAGAAATTAATGAGAATATTGAAATTGCAAAAGGATCATGGGAATATACAGATGAGGAAGCAGAGGTAATGGAAAAGCTTAAAGCAGAACTAGGAGAAAACTTCTGTCGGAGATGTAACTATTGTCAGCCTTGTCCCAAGGATATTCCGATTTCAATGGTGATTAGAGCTAAATCATTTATCACGCGGATGCCCAAGGAAGCTATTACAGATGAAGAAGGTTGGATTTATGGAGGCTTCGAAAAAGCTAAGAAATGTATAGAATGTGAAGAGTGTATAGAAAGATGTCCTTATAATCTTGAGATTCCAGAGCTTATTAAAGATAATTTAGAGATTATGGATGAGTTCCGGAATAATTGATAATTAAAATAAAAAGGAGATGTATATTCTATGAAAGTATTAGCGGTCAACGGAAGTCCTAGAAAGGAATGGAATACGGCAACACTTCTTAATGAAGCACTTGAAGGGGTAGATTCCGAAGGAGCAGAGACAGAGCTTGTACATCTTTATGAGCTAGATTATAAAGGTTGCATAAGTTGTTTTGCTTGTAAAAAGATTGACGGTAATAGTTATGGAAAGTGTGCTGTAAAAGATGAGCTAACTCCAGTTTTAGAAAAAGCTGAAGAAGCTGATGCCATTATCTTTGGTTCTCCTATCTATTTTGGGAGGGTCACTGGAGAAATGAGATCTTTTTTGGAACGGCTATTATTTCAATACTTAGTGTATGATCAGGAACACTCTAACCTTTTAGAAAAGAAGATATTGACAGGTTTTATTTATACGATGAACGTTAATAAGGAGCAAATGAAAGAAATAGGGTATGAACAAAACTTTAAGAGTACAGAAATGATGTTAGAGAGGATTTTTGGATCATCAGAATCACTTTTGGTGACCGATACTTATCAATTCGAAGATTATTCTAAGTATGTTACAACAGCATTTGATGAGGAAGCAAAAGCAAAGCGTAAGGAAGAAGTATTCCCAAAGGATTGTGAGAAAGCTTTTGAAATGGGAGCAAGGTTTGCTCGACAAAAGAGCTAAATAAGTAATTAGAATAAGAATAAATTATGTAGAATTAAAAGAAATGATATTTAAAAAACTCCTGACTGTTAAAAAGTTAGGAGTTTTTTAGTAGAAATCAAGTACACTTATTACTTAGTCACTTATGACCAAATAATATACTAACAAATATAACTATTGATTTTAAAAATAATATCGTAAAAAGCAGAATACTAAGAACTTTTATCTAAGTTATATGTATTAAGTTTATACTAAAATGATCAAAAGTAGTTAGTCATAAGGGAGGAGTAAAAAATGCGAATAATGAAATTATAAGCAGGAGAATAGGAAATTTTATCTAAACTAATAATAGAGAGCTATATAGCCCCCTAACAGAATTGGAGAAAAAGTGTGTTAGTGGTATAATAGAAATATAATCAAATTTAGGGGGAATTAATATGGCTAAACGAAAATATTCAGACGAACTAAAAGCACAAGTCGTTAAAGAATGTAGAGAAATTGGTAACATTGCTTTAGTTGCTAGGAGACATGATATTTCTAAGAATACAGTTTATAGTTGGGTTAATAAAGCTAAGAAAAATGGTTCTGTTAAGTCACTACCCAAGAATAAAGACAAACAATTTAAAGAAATTAAAAAACGATTAAATAAGTTAGGTACTGAGAATGATCAACTTAAAAAGTTATTAGCTGAAAAAGAACTAGAACTAGCTATTTTAAGAGATTTGAGGGATCAGTCAAACCCTCAGTAACCGACAGAGTTAAGGTTGCTCAAAAGTGGATAAATAGAGACTATAAAGCAGTTATAGTCTTGGGCGAAGTAGTAAGCGATTATATGGATTATTATAACAATAGATATAGACATGGTAGTCTTGGTGATAAATCACCAGCCAATTATTATAAAGCTATCAGAAATAAAGAAATTGAAGCCTGAAGCCTTTATTGCATAAATTGAAAAACTACGAATGACTGAGTATAACAAAGATATTCTCCATTATTAGGGGGTTAAGCCGAAGTTGACTTGACTTTTAAGAATAAATTATGTAGACTAGAATTAAGAGAAATAAAAAGTGAGTATTAGTTGTGTAATATTATTAAGTTTATCATATAATAATATTATATCAGTATTCTTTTTATTTCGAGGAGGGGTATGTATGGATTTGATAATTGATAAAAACGATTTAAAAAATATTGATAAAAATATCAAATATATATTTGAATTACAGAAAGATAATTATAATGAAATTAAAATTAATAATAAAGATTTAACTTTAGCAACTAAAAGTTTAAAAAACTTATTAGATAAAAAAAAGATAAGTCAAAATCAATACAAAATATTATCTAGAACAATTATTTCAAACTATATATATAATGAGTTTGAAGAAAAACTAGATAAATATTTAATGAAAACTATATATAAGATGTTTAGGGGGGACTAGTATTGGTTAATTCAGAAGAAAATGAAGAAACTAAAGAATTTGAAACTACTGAAAAAGGGGATGAGCATATTTCAGATTCTGAAGAAGTTGACCCTGAAAAGATGGGGGAAATATTAGAAGAATTACCAGAAGAAGAAGAGAAAGTATTAAAGCAACTAATGATATCTAAAAGGAGTATGACTTCTTCACCTTTTCCTCCACAATTTCTTGATAGTATCAATGATAAACATATTGATAAATTATTAGAGATATCTGATAAAACAGAAGATAGAGAATTTGATTTGAAAAATAAGCGAGAAAATCACAAACTAATATATGTTCTCTTAAGTATAGCTTTATTTGTATTTTTAACTGTTTATTTAGCTAAAGATAGTAAGGATATATTCCTAGACGTACTAAAAATTGGTCTAGGATTTTTAGGAGGTTGGGGAGCAGGTACATATACTAAAAGTCGAAATAAATAATACAAAGACAATCATATTATTGTGGTTGTCTTTTTTTGTTATGATTGGCACCTCTTTTTAAGGCGTTTTTTTCGGACATTCACACCTATATTCTAAAGTGGTAAGATAACCTAATGATCGGTGTGTTCTGTGATTATTATACTAGTATACATAATTAAATAACTGATATAAGTAAGATATTATAAATTCTAGCTTTAATTATATCTTTAGTTTTTGCATCAAAGCACTCTTTTGTTAAAATTTTTGATACCTTTGCAGAGTTGTTAATGTTTTTAACATATATTGATTTTATCATTTTCCAAGGACTCAAATGCAAAAATAAATTAGCTTTCAAAAAGGAGATTGATGGATTAATATACAATTAATTGTAATATAAGTTAAAATTCAATTATTTTTACATATTTATGAGGAGGCCATCATGAGTAAAGCTGCAAATATGTTAAATATGTTAATGATCTTAAGATCTAGAGGTAAAACTAAAACAAAAAGATTAGCTAAAATATTAGAAGTTAAACCTAGAACGGTTAGACAGTATAAAGATGAGTTTGAGCAAGTAGGAATTTATATAGGATCTATCCCTGGAAGGAATGGGGGTTATTATATAGAGCGTGATAATACAATTTTAAATCTAGGTATTAATGAAAATGAGTTTTCTATTTTAAAGAATGCTAAGGAATATTTAGGACAAAATGGATTTATGTTTATTGATGAATATGAGTTAATTTTAGATAAGATAAATTCTAATTTGCAAAAGAAACAGGATATTGAAAGTATAGGGAATTTAGTATTAGATTCGATTCCTAATGTTGATTTAGAAGAAGAGAAAGTAAAGTATAGTAATATGCAAGAAGCTATAATTATGATGAATAAAGTAAAGATTAAATACTTCTCTCTGACTTCAGGTCTTAATACTAGAGTAATAAGACCGTATGCGATGTATATTTATCAAGGTTTTTGGTATGTTATGGCTTATTGCGAGTTAAGAGATGCAATTAGACAGTTTAAGCTATCCAGGATAAAGACTTTAGAAGTATTAGACCAAGAGTTTAAACGACCTAAAGACTTTTCTGTAGGTAAATATTTAGAGGATACTGTAGGGATAGTTTATGATGAAGAAAAGTTTGATGTGGAATTAAAGATTGATTTTTCAATGTCAATTAAGGTGAGTGAAAAAATATGGGTTAAAAATCAAGATATAACTTTTAATGAGGATAATTCTATTATTTTCAGGGCTAAGATGACTGGGTTAGATGATCTTGTAAATTGGGTATTAGGTTTAGGAAGTAGTGTTGAAGTTATTAAGCCTGAGGAGTTAAAGCAACGAGTAAAAGATGAAGCTAGGAGAATTTTAGCAAAAAACTAAATTATTCTTATTTGTGACATGATTACTTCCACATAGTCTGTTATAATATGGTTAAAGTTGAGATAAATTAATTTTTTAGTTTTATTTTTTATTGTGTGAGGTAATGATTATCTTTTAAAGAATGAAAATCAATAAAGTATTAAGAGGAGGTGTTAAGGTGATTCAAGCATTAAAAGCAATGGGAGATTATGTACAAGAAAATTCAAATGAAAGTCTATTATCTCAAGTAGTAGATAATCCAAATTCTAATGGTAAGTATAATACGGTATTAGTTATTGTGTTTAAAGAGGAAGATGGTGAAGTACAATTTGATGAAATTAGAGTTGAAGAGTTTACAAAACAGAAATTGGACAAGTATGCATATAAGTATGGGAGTCCTCGAGGTGGAGATTTAACTCCTACTTCTAAAATAACTGATTTAGAAAAAACTTTTAAAAGGATTAAGAGGCCATTAGATAAACTATGTAAAAAATTAGATAGTAAAACAAGAGATGAAGAAATAATAGCATCTATTAATGATATTATCAATAATGATGAAATTAGTAAGAGTATTTATGATAAATTGGAAGCAATAGATTATGAGGATAATGCTGTACTAACAATTGGACTCAAAAATAATAAGGACAAATTAAGATATGTTGGAGATTTTGAAGATTTCACGCAATCTTTAATGGAAAAATATGAAAAGAAGTTTTACTATAAGAGTTCTTATCGTAAAGCAGAAAAAGAGTCTATTGGTGAAAATGCTATTTGTTATATCTGTTCTCAAGAGGCAGATAGAACTTATGGTTATGTTAGTACCTTTGCCTTTTATACTTTGGATAAGAAAGGTTTTACTCCTGGGGGGTTTAAACGGGGAGAAGCTTGGAAAAACTATCCTGTTTGCCCTGAATGCGCTAAAACATTAGATTTAGGCAAAGATTATTTAGAAAAAAATTTATCAGCTAGATTTTGTGGAATTAATTACTTTATTATTCCTAAAACAATTTTTAGTAGTGATGGTATAGATAGAGAAGAATTATTTGATATATTAGAAGACTTAGAAGAACGCCGAAAGATGTCATTAGAAGAAGATAATAGAGAAGCTTTAACTAATGCTCAAGATGATATTTTTGAAGTAATGAGTGAATTTGATAACTATGTTAATTTTAATTTAATGTTCTATGAAGAGCAGAATAGTGCTTTTAGAATCTTACTCTATATAGAGGATGTGCTTCCTTCATATATTAAAAATATATTTGAAGCTAAGCAAAATGTTGATAAAGAAGATGTTTTTAAAGGTTTAAAAGGAAAAGATGAAATGTTTAATTTAGAATTTAAGTTTAACTTAATTTCTAATTTTTTCTATGTAGGACAAATAAATAAGCCTGATTTTACTAAACAGTTTTTAGAGATTACTAATAGTATCTTTAGAGGACAGGAAATTTCATATCAATTACTGATTGATAGATTTATTTCGCATTTACAGGAGAAGTTTAGAAATAATGAAGTAACTAGTTATGATAACCTAAAGGCGTTAATGATTCTTAAATTTTTAATGAACTTATGTCTATTATCTGAGACTGGAGAGGAGGAGATAAGAGTGACAAATGTGAAAAGTGACTATCGAAAGAGAATAGATAATTTTTTAGATCAGCATTCTGATGTATTAAATTCTAATGTAAAGAGAATGGTCTTTTTAGAAGGAGTATTAGCACAAAAATTACTTAATATTCAGAGAAGAGAAAGAGATGGCGCTACTCCGTTTAGGGCAAGATTAAATGGATTGAAGTTGAATGAAAAGATAATTAAAAGATTATATTCTGAGATTATTAATAAGTTAGAAGAGTATGATAAGAATTATTATAAACAATTAGAAGAAATGATAGCTGATTATATTTTAGAAAGTAATTTTGAAGCTGTGTCTAATAATGAGCTTTCGTTTTATTTTGTAACAGGGATGAATCAAGCCCATAAATTTCAGTTTGAAAATAACAGTAGGGAGGATGATGAATAATGAGTGTTGTTGATAAAAGAAGTGAATTAGTCTTTTTATATGATATTAAAGATGCTAATCCTAACGGTGATCCTTTAGATGCTAATAAGCCTAGAATTGACGAAGAAACGGGTATTAATTTAGTTACTGATGTACGACTAAAGAGAACAATTAGGGATTATTTCTTTGAATATAAAGGTTATAATGGCGAAGATAATAAGGATATTTTTGTAAGGGAAATAGGGGCAGATGATGGAACGATTCAAGATGGAAAAATGAGAGCTAAAGATTTCAAAGAAGACCCAGAAAAAGTATTAGAAAGTTGTATTGATGTACGATTATTTGGTGGAGTTATTCCTCTATCTGGAGATTCAATTACATATACCGGACCAGTTCAATTTCAGATGGGACGTTCTTTACACCCAGTAGAATTAAAGTATATTAAAGGGACTGGTGCTTTTGCTTCAGGTTCAGGAAAGAGTAAGAAGACATTTAGAGAAGAATATGTAGTTCCTTATTCATTAATTGGATTTTATGGAATTGTAAATGAAAATGCTGCTAAAGAAACTAATTTAAGTGAAGATGATGTAGAACTATTAATCGAAGGAATGTGGAAAGGAACTAAAAACCTAATTACTCGTAGCAAGATGGGACAAACGCCGCGATTATTGTTAAAGGTAAATTATAGTGAAGAGAACTTCTTTATTGGTGAATTAAAAGAATATATTAATCTAGCTACTGATAAGAGAGAAGAAGAGATTAGAGACGTAAGTGATTATAAACTTGATATAACGGCTTTAGTTGATATTTTGGAAATTAATAAAGATAAAGTAGATAGTATTGATTACTTGGTTAATCCACGGATTAAGTTTATAAATGATGGAGATGATGTAGAGCTTGAAGATTTAGATAAATTTACAAAAATCAAATTATAATTTTAAATAATGGGAGGTGAACTTTAGGTTCATCTCCCATATTTAGAAAGGGGTTATAATTATGAATAAGGTATTAGTCTTTGATATTTGGGCTGAGTATGCTCATTTTAAAAAATATTATACTACTACTTCGCCCTTGACATTTGCTATTCCTCCTAAGACAACACTGTATGGACTAATTGGAGCCATTTTAGGCTTAGATAAAGAAGAATATTTAGAGTCTTTTCAAGAAGGAAAATGCCAAATAGGAATTGAAATTAAGAAGCCAATTAAGAAGACAAGAATCAATTTAAACTTAATAGACACTAAAAAAGCTAAGTTAATGTCTAGGATAGATACCCGGACTCAAATCAAAACTGAGTATCTTAAAGATGTGAAGTATAGAATTTATTTTCAACATCAGGTTGATGAAATCTATGATAAATTAAAGCAACATTTGATAGAACATAAGGCAGTATATTCTATATCATTAGGTCTAAGTGAGAATTTAGCTAATTTTGAGTTTGTTGGTGAGTATGAGGCGGATAGGGTAGATAATAATGAGGATTGGGTAGATTTGAAAACAGTAATGAGGATAGATAGTGGTTATTTAAATAAAGGAGATATTGATTTTAGTCAATCTGATAGAGAATATTATTCTGATAAAGTTGCTTTAGAGATGAAGCCAGACCGGGAAGTAATAGATTATGCTCAGATTGTTTTTGAAGGAAGCGGGAAAACGATTAAGGCTAAACCTAAGGCGTATTACAGGTTAGAGAGTGGTGAAAAGTGTCTTCTATTATAGCTAAGGAGGAATAGAGATGAGACAATTATATTCTCATCCAGATAAATTGCTAAAGGATCATTTATATAATGTTTATAAGTTAGGAATGGAGAAGTTTAGAAGTAAAAATTTGAATTTTAATAATGTAGATGAAATTGAGTTGATGACTAAGGTTATTTTAATCAGTCATGACTTTGGTAAAGCTAATGAATTCTTTCAACGGAAACTACAGCTGTCTACTAAAGGAAAAACGAAATGTAAAGAATATCAAGAGTTAACCAAACAAGGTAAGAATAAAAGTAACCATAGTTTATTATCAGCTTTATTTGCTTATTATATATTGGATGAATTAATAGATGATAGTTTATTGAGCTTGTTTGGAATGATAATTGTTTATCGGCACCATGGTAATCTTAATGACTTTAGGGATATGATTAGAGTTAAAGATTGGCGATTGTTAGAAGAACAGTTCGTTACTGTACCTTTAGAATCATTACAAGAGATATTAGACCGCGTTAGTCTTGAGGTTGATATTACAAACCTTACTTTTGATGAATTTAAAGATAAGTTAGATAGCTATAGATTTAGACGTAAGGTAAGAAAATTAAAGAAGATCTTAGTAGAAGAAAGCAATTACTTAATTGTTAATTTAATTTACTCTATCCTTATCTCTTCTGATAAAGCAGAAGCTATCTTTTATAGTAAAGGATTAAGTTATGATAAGTTAGAAGAATTAGTATTAAGTAGGAGAGAGGTTGATTCTGAGGTTATTGATAAATATAAGAGATTAAAGGGTTGGAATGAACCTGAGAATAAAATGGATGAACAGAGAAATAAAATTTATGATGAAGTAATAGAAAATGGAATGACAGCTGATTTAAGTGAAGATAGGATTCTATCAATTAACGTTCCAACTGGAACCGGAAAGACATTATCATCTTTGGCAACTGGCTTAAAGTTGCGGGAGAGAGTAGGACAGAATTATAGATTAATTTATACTCTTCCTTTCACCTCGATTATCGATCAAAATTTTGATGTTTTTACCGATGTGTTTTCTAAGACGGGCCTTCAAGTAGATAATTCTTTATTAATTAAACATCACTATTTAACGCCTAAAAGTTATAGCAAAGATGATTACGATGATGAGGAATATGATATATCTAAACATTTAATTGAAAGTTGGAATTCAGAAATTATAGTTACTACTTTTGTGCAGTTATTACATTCTATCTTTTCTAATCAAAATAGAAGTTTACTGAAATTTTATAATATCTCCAATTCAATTATTCTTTTAGATGAAGTACAGAATATTCCGCATAGGTATTGGGAGTTAGTTAAAATAATGCTCCAAGAGATTGCTTATAAATTAGACTGCTATTTTATATTTATTACTGCTACTATGCCGTTAATTTATAGTGAACAGGAGAAGGAAATTAAAGAATTAGCTATTAATAAAAGAGAACACTTCCAATTTTTTGATCGGATTAAACTTGACTTATCAGAGATGAAAGATGAAAAAACATTAGATGAGTTTAAGGAATTCATTATTTGGGAACTAGAAGATTATTCTAATAAGAACTTTTTGATTATTTTAAATACAATTAAGACTTCAATTGAAATCTATGAATATATTAATGAGTTAGTAGAAGACGGGATAATAGAAGGGGAAACAATCTATTTATCTAGTAATATTGTGCCTAAAGAAAGAGAGAAGAGGATTAAAAAGATTGGCAATAGTAATCAACGACAGATTATCATTTCTACACAAATGGTAGAAGCAGGAGTTGATATTGATTTAGATAGGGTCTATCGTGATTTTGGACCATTAGATGCTATTAATCAGACCTGTGGGAGGTGTAATCGTAATTTTGATTCTGATAAAAAGGGAGTAGTGACCTTAGTTAAGTTAATTAATGAGGATCATGATGATATATTATACGCTAGTTATATTTATGGAAAAACATTACTTAGAAATACCGATGAGCTATTATCTCAACTACCAGATATAGTAAAAGAAAAAGAATTCTTTAAAATAAACAAAGAATATTTTAAAAAGGTTGATGATGTTAAGAGCAATGATGTTTCTATAAATTTACTAGATAAGATTAAAAAATTAAAGTATAAGAAAGCGTTTTGGAATGATGAAGATGAAAAAGGTGAAGTATTTAATCTAATTGAACAAGATTTTGAGACGGTTAATATATTTATTGAGTTGGATGAAAAAGCTCATGAAATTTGGAGGCAGTATAGAAGTATTAATGAGATGGAGATTAATAGAGTTGACGACTATAGTAAGCGTAAAGCTAAATTTGAAGAAATTAAGAGAGAATTTTTAGGTTATGTAATTACTATCCCCACACAAGTAGCTAGGGAACAGTTAGAAGATGAAGAGCTAGAAAATACTTTTAATTTAGTTGATTTTGATCAATATGAAACGATTTATGATGAAAGAACAGGATTTAAAAGAGATAAAACAGAAGTAGATACTTTCTTTTAAAAGGAGAGAATCGACAATGCCACAGATTAAAAAAGCTATTTTACAATTTAATATTGAAGATGACTTATCATTACGCTATGGACATAAGTTACGAGGTTTCTTCGCTAATAACTTTGCAGATGTTTTATTCCATAATCATAAGGAAGATGGGAGCTATAGGTATGCTTACCCTCTAATTCAATATAAGATTATTGGCGGCAAGCCAACAGTAATTGGATTAGTTAAAGGAGCGGAGTTGATAATTAATAACTTTTTAGATATAAATCAATTGACTTTAGGAGAAAAAGAATATATTCAACCAGAAGGTAGATTAGAGGTAGTTGATGAAGACTTGGAAGTAATAAGTAGCTTAGAAATGCCAAAATTTAAGTATGAATTTTATTCTCCATGGATGGGACTTAATCAGAAAAATCACAGAAAGTATCTAAAGAAAATAAAAGATCAAGGGGATAATCAAAAGAGAGAATTTTTTAAAAGGATATTAATCGGCAATATCTTAACTTTTGCTAAGGGAATGGATTGGTGGATTGAGGAAGATATAAAAGTAGTTCCAAATTTAGAACCGATAGATATACAATTCAAGAACGAAGATATGATTGGGTTTGTTGGTGAATTCTATTCTAATGTTTCACTACCAAAATATATTGGCTTAGGTAAATCGACAGCTCGTGGATTTGGAACGATATTTAAAGAGGAAATCATTTAACAAATCGTCATTTGAGGTGTAAATATGCAATTAGTCATTAATACGTATGGTAGTTATCTCCATCGCGATAAAGGATGCTTTGAACTTAAAACTGAAGATAAGAAGATGAAGATATCTACGAAAAAGGTAGATTCTATTTTGATTACTACTGGCGCAGCTGTTAGTAGTGATGCCATTAAATTAGCTTTAGATAATAATATTGAGATTCAGTTTCTTGATCAATATGGACGCTCCGTAGGTAAGGTCTGGCATTCAAAATTAGGTAGTACTACTTATATTAGAAGACGACAATTGGAGATAGCTGAGACCGAAGAAGGTACCCGGTTAGTTAAAGAATTAGCACTTCAAAAAGCAAGTAATTGTATCGATCATTTACATGATTTAGGGATTAAAAGAAGTGAAAAGAAGCAAGACTACATTAATAATCTAATTAAAGAAATGGAAGAGATGAAACGTAGGTTAAATAAAGTTACAGGACTTATTGATGAAGTCAGAAATAGATTAATGGGATATGAAGGGAATGTAGGACGCAAATACTTTAAAGGATTAAGCTATTTAATATCTGATAGATATCAATTTTCAGGAAGAAGTTTTAGACCAGCGGAAGATGAATTTAATTGCTTGTTGAATTATGGATATGGAGTTTTATATTCTAAAGTTGAAAAGGCGTGTATTATTGCTGGGCTAGACCCGTATGTTGGTATTTTACATACTGATGGTTATAACAAAAAATCTTTTGTTTTTGATGTAATCGAGCCTTATCGACACCATATTGACCGAGTAGTAATGAAGTTATTTAGCAGAAAGAAAGTACGTAAAGCTTACTTTGATGAAATCTACGGTGGTTTTACGTTAAATGAAGAGGGAAAGAAGTTATTGATTAAAGACTTAAATGAATATTTTGACCAACGGATTCGGTATGATGGGCGGGATATAAAAATTGCGGATACGATTCAATATGATCTGCATAAGATTGCTAATCGGTTAATTGAGGATGAGATTTAAGCTTCAATAAGGGGGAGGATATCATGTTAGTTTGGTTTGTTTACGATATTGTCGAGGATAGGCCGCGAAGAAAGATTTCTGAAAAAGCTATTGAGCTTGGGTTACAAAGGGTCCAAAAGTCAGTATTCTTAGGTAATGTAGAGGAGACAACTGCGGATGAATTATTGCTTTATTCTGATCAGATGATTAATGAAGAAGAGGATTCGGTCTATATGTTTCCAATGTGCCAAGAAGATTTTAAGAAGATTGAGATTTTAGGTCAAGCTTTTGATAAAGCAATGGCTAATAATGAGCTAAAAACTCTCTTTTTGTAGGTGATAATTATGAATGAAAGTATAAGTATTACTCCTTCGGAAGTTATTGAGTATATGTACTGTCCGCGATTTATTTATTATATGCTCTATTTAAAGATTCCTCAACGAGAAGAACGCCGGTATAAAGTACAATTAGGCAGAGAAATACATGATAAGAAGACTAAAATCAACAAAGATTATTTAAGAAAGAAGATAGGAGTTAAGAGAAAATTAATCGATCAAAAACTAAGCTCTGAAAAGTATAATATTCATGGGATAATTGATGAAATACTATTTTTAGAAGATGAGACTGCTGCTTCTTTAGATTATAAGTTTGCTAAGGATAAAGGAAGACTATACAATACGCATAAGTATCAAGCAGTAATGTATAGTATGTTAATTGCCGATAATTATGATATAGAAGTGAATAAAGCTTTCTTAGTCTATATTAGAAGTAATAATAAGTTAAAAGAGATTAAGATAGAGCAGAATGATTTTAAAAAGGTTGCAAGAATATTAAAAGAAATAATCCAAATAATAGATAAAGGTTACTATCCTAAGGCAACATCTTATAAGAGAAGATGTAGAGATTGTTGTTATCGTAATATATGTATTAAATAATGGAGAAAATATGCAGGAGAATAAAGTTGTATTGGTCAATATATGGTATAGAGGTAGTAATTCTGAGGTAAAATTATTGATGTATAAATATACGAACCTTGATAATTTCTATAGTGATAGCCTTTAAGGAAGGTGAAAATCCGCGGCATTTTGCCGAAAAGAGGGCTAAATGTATAGATATACGGTCTAAAATCGGCGACTTTCTTTCTAAGCAAATGTCGATGAGGCCTGTTATAATAGGAATCTGGTTCAAAAACGGGTTATGATCAACATTCCATTAGAACAAGGATTGAAACAATTAAAAGAATTTGAAAGCCCTGACACTAAAGAGGGTTATGATCAACATTCCATTAGAACAAGGATTGAAACGTTTCTATATCTACATTAGGGTCAGTCATTAACAAGGTTATGATCAACATTCCATTAGAACAAGGATTGAAACACAAGTTGGAATGATTGGGGTACACCATCTGCAAGTGGTTATGATCAACATTCCATTAGAACAAGGATTGAAACGATAGTAAAATAGTATAAAAATAAATTAAAAATAACTTGTTATGATCAACATTCCATTAGAACAAGGATTGAAACCACGTCTGTCACGCGGTGTAAAAGACTCATTCCCTGTTATGATCAACATTCCATTAGAACAAGGATTGAAACTCTATAGCATAATCTAAATGTCGTAAATCAACCTCAGTTATGATCAACATTCCATTAGAACAAGGATTGAAACATTAGTATTAAGATAACAATAAAAAATAAAAATAAAGTTATGATCAACATTCCATTAGAACAAGGATTGAAACAAGAAACAACTATAGATAAAGAAGAAGTTGAAGAACAAGTTATGATCAACATTCCATTAGAACAAGGATTGAAACTAAATTAGATAGTAATGGAAATGTTATATCTCAATTTGTTATGATCAACATTCCATTAGAACAAGGATTGAAACTATTATAAGTTATGTGATAAATATGAGGAATTTGAGTTATGATCAACATTCCATTAGAACAAGGATTGAAACTACATTGATCCTAATAATATAATAGAAAAAAATGGAAGTTATGATCAACATTCCATTAGAACAAGGATTGAAACAAGAAATCTTTTCTTCCATACCCTTCCTCCCCTAATTGGTTATGATCAACATTCCATTAGAACAAGGATTGAAACATAATGATAAAC
>NZ_FOTT01000005.1:107680-108531 GCF_900114655.1 Candidatus Frackibacter sp. WG13 | reverse complement strand
TCCATTAGAACAAGGATTGAAACATGATCTTTTCAGCTAATTCATCTGCTTCTTTTTCGTTATGATCAACATTCCATTAGAACAAGGATTGAAACGAATACATACACAAGTCACAAGTGGAGGTGGGGCAGGGTTATGATCAACATTCCATTAGAACAAGGATTGAAACCAATTTCCTCTAATACTTCTAATGCTTCTTTTTTATGTTATGATCAACATTCCATTAGAACAAGGATTGAAACATTGGAGAACAATTATCACACTTCTTACTACAACTAGGTTATGATCAACATTCCATTAGAACAAGGATTGAAACGTCTTAAATGCTACACTAGCAGTAAGATTAGCTTTAAGTTATGATCAACATTCCATTAGAACAAGGATTGAAACCCCATCTTAGCAAGTATTTGTATCAATCTTATACTAGTTATGATCAACATTCCATTAGAACAAGGATTGAAACTATTGTATATACTTACCTGAAGGTTGTGGTTCAATTTGGTTATGATCAACATTCCATTAGAACAAGGATTGAAACAGTACGGGAGATAGTAATAGTGAAAATAAAAATATTGGTTATGATCAACATTCCATTAGAACAAGGATTGAAACCTCATTAACACCATCTCCTCTAATGAATTTCCTCATTAGTTATGATCAACATTCCATTAGAACAAGGATTGAAACTTTTGGTGTATTTGTTCAAAAATGGTCAAGAAATTAAAGGTTATGATCAACATTCCATTAGAACAAGGATTGAAACAAAATTCCATAACAGTGGTTATCCTGTCCTTGGTCAGGTTATGATCAACATTCCATTAGAACAAGGATTGAAACAATAATCCTTGACA
>NZ_FOTT01000005.1:0-104676 GCF_900114655.1 Candidatus Frackibacter sp. WG13 | reverse complement strand
CATAATTAATCTCCTGTTATGATCAACATTCCATTAGAACAAGAATTGAAACGTAGCGGCTATGAAATTAAGAGTTGCTATGTCTTTTTGCTATAGAGATGCTGTAATTAAATAGACTACTGAGACTGACAAACTACCACTGGTTCCTGTAAAATTCCAATAGTCAGCCTAAAGTTCAAGGCTGGCTATGAACCCATGGAAGCTGGGAGCATCTAGTTTGAGAGTTGGGAGTTGGGTTCTAGAACAAGGATTGAAGTGATATATATAATAAAAAACTATTTTTTACTTAATTTAGGTTTAATAACTATTTTTTATTTTTAGTATTAAGTTAAAATTAAATATTAATTTTACAGGAAATACTATATTTTTAGCGAATAGTAAAATATAGGTATGTAAGATAGATTATTATTTTAATTCAGTAAGATATAACTATATTCAATTCAAAGTGGACAAAAGAGAGGCTGGTATAATTATGATGAGAAATGAGGTATATATAAGCGCTTTATTAAGAACAATTGGAGAGTTCTATTCTGACTCCGAAGGCTATTCAGAATATTCATTGGAACTGTTAGCTAGGTTACAAAAAGGAAACTATTCCTTTATTAATGATTCTCAAGAAGATATTAATAATGTTTTATCTAGCTATCAATCTGAAAATAAATCACAAAAGATTATTAGGTCGGCTAATCAGTTAGCATCTATTAATCAAAGAGATATCAAAGACAAAGATCAGGATTATTTTAATGGATCATTAAGTTCAATTTTTGCGAATTTATTTAAAAATAATAACGAAAGCAATGATGAATATATTTATCCATTAAAACCATTGAAGTTAACAAATATCTTTCCTAAAAAGAAAGAAAAAGGTTATGAGAGTAATTATAAAAATCATATTGATAACTTTCATAAAGAAATAGATAAAGTTTCTAACGAGAGTCAGCTATATTATTTGTTACAAAAATACTTATGGAGTGTTCCTGCTACTCATAAACAGGGTGGGATAGATGTTTCATTATTTGATTATACAAAGACTAAGGCTGCCATTACGCTATGTCTTTATGACCAATATCAAAATGGAGATTTAACTGATGATGATTTGGAAAATTTAATTAAAAGCGATAAAGAGCAATTTCTTTTAATTAGTGCTGATATTTCTGGTATTCAAGATTTTATATTTAATATTCCCTCCAAGGGAGCAGCCAAAAGTTTGAAAGGGCGTTCTGTTTATCTGAATCTTATTGCTGATGTTGTTGTGCAGTATATCTTAGATGAACTTAATTTAAAGGAAGCAAATTTACTTTATAATGGTGGAGGTAACTTTTATTTATTGGTTCCTGCTTGCCACAAAGATAAGATTAAAGAAGTTAGAAAAAATATATTAAATAAACTTTTGCAGGCACATGATGGCGAGATATATTTTGCTATTGATAGTATTGCTTTTTCTCCTAGTGGATTCAAAGATTTCACAAAGTTATGGAGTGAAGCTAGGGAAAAAATTGAAAAATTAAAGGAGAAAAAATGGAGTGAGTTAGGTTTAAAAGAAAATTTTAATAAAATATTTGAACCTTTTGATCAAGGGAATAATTATTGTAAAGTATGTGGTGTTTCTGAAGGTAAAAGAAAATTAAAACTATTAGAAGAAGGAGAAGAGAAAGGGATTAAAATATGTACTTTATGTAATAGTTTTATTGATCTAACGAACAATCTAAAAGAAGCAAATTATTACCATATTAAAACTACAGAAAGCACAAATGAATTTGAAGATTATGTTGAAGATTATAATGATATTTTTGGTTTGTTTGGTTATCAAATTAATCTAAATAAAAGACCACCAACCAAAGATTATGATGGACAAGTATATAAGATAAATTCTACTGATTTTATTGATGATGGTTGTACCGGTTACAAATTTGGGGCTTATCAGTTACCAATGGATGGGCACACGCAAATTAATTTCAAGCAATTAGCTAAAAAGAGTGTTAATGAAGGAATAGGAGATAAAAAGTTAGGTCTATTAAAGCTTGATGTTGATAATTTAGGAGCTATTTTCAGTCAAGGTTTAGAAAATAATAGGTCTATTTTACGAGTTACCACTTTGAGTAGAATGTTAGGCCTTTATTTTGAAGGGTATATTAATCAATTAATCGAAGATGAAGGTTGGGATCAAGAGCTTTATGTAGTATTTTCAGGTGGTGATGATACTTTTATAGTAGGTGCTTGGAAGACAGTCTTTGAGTTTGCTCAAAAGTTTCGTGATAAGTTTGAAGAATATACTTGTAGAAATCCGCAAGTTACTTTTTCAGCAGGATTAGGAGTTTATAGGCCTAATTATCCTATTATTAGGGCGGCTGATTTAACTGAGGAAGCTTTAGATGAGGCAAAATATTTTGTTGATAATGACGAAGACAGGCCAAAAAAGAATAAACTCTCTCTCTTTGGTGAAGTTTTTAATTGGATTGAATTTGCCAAGGTAATTGAAATTAAAGATTTCTTAGTTAAATTGATAGTTAAGAAAGATCATAGTCGTTCTTTATTACATAAGGTGATGAAAAGCACCTTAGGATTTAAAAAGATTTTAAAGGCTTCTACTGGCCAAAGCATACATAATCTTAGATTTTGGCGTTTATCTTATTATTTACGTGATGTAAAAGAAAAGAATGAAGAAGATGCAGAAAAATTAATAGATTATTATCGTGAAATTGTTATCCATAATTTATTGGATAAATCGGATGATGAAAAGATCAGTAATATTATGATCATTCCAGCGGCAGTTAAATGGGCAGAATTAGAAACTAAAGTATCTAGTGAAAAGGAGGAATAGAAATTGAAAGGAAGGATTACAGAGTTGAAAAAACAGAAAGGATATGGATTTATTAGAGGAAAAAATGGTGAGGACTTTTTTTTACATTTTAGTAATGTAGTAAAACCTCAAAATGCAGATGAACTCGAAAAAGGAAATAATGTAGAATTCAAAATAAAAAAACAGCCCAATGAGGATAAAGATAAAGCTATTCAGGTTGAGAAAATAGAAGATGAATTAGTTGAATATTTTAAAAGAAATGTTTTGAATTTGAAAAATGATGAAGTAGATTATGATGAATTCTGTGATAATGTAAAAAAATACGCAATGAGATTAAAAGATAAAGAAGCTGGAAAAGTAACTACTTCAATGATTAGAAAAATTTATTCTAGAATTATGAGTACAGAGGAAGAGGATTGCAAAAGTATTAAGATGTTAAGACCACAATTTGCTTATACTGCTGGTAGAAATATAAATAATAGTACTCTAAAAGAGTTTATGGATATCTTAGATTATCTTGCAAAGAACATGGAGTTAGAAAACAAAATGCATTTAGAAAACTTTAAAGATTTTATGGAAGCGGTTGTTGCTTATCGAAAATATGTTGGTGGTGATAAATAAAAGAATAAATGGTAGAAAGGGGTTGTAAAAATGAAATTAAGTGCTAAATTATTTATAGAAGGAAAGATTAAATCTTTAACGGGGTTAGCTATTGGTGGTTCAAATACTGATATGGTAATTGGAGGACTTGATAGTACTGTAATTAAGACTTCGGAAGGAATTCCTTATATACCAGGTTCTTCCTTGAAAGGTAAGTTAAGAAGCTTAATAGAAAAAAAGAAAGGAAGAAGTAAAATTTGTGACTGTGGTAGAAAAGAATGTGAAATATGTACTGTTTTTGGAGTTGGGGCAGGGGCTGGTAACGAAAAGATAGGACCAACTAGATTATATGTTAGAGATGCAAACTTAGATGAGACTATAAAAAAACAGATGAAAAATAAAGTAGGAATTTTTTCTGAATTAGAATTAAATTATACTGAAAGTAAAGTAGAGAATGTTATTAATCGTAAAAATTCTAAATCCGATAACTTACGGAACCTAGAACGAGTACCAGCAGGAGCTAAATTTGATTTGAATTTAGTTTATAACATTTTAATGGATGAAGATATAAAGAGATTTAAAGAGGTAGTAGTAGCTTTAAGAATGTTAGAAGATGACTATATTGGTGGAAATGGTTCGCGAGGTTATGGTCGAATTAAATTTGAAGATTTAAAGATTGGTATTAAGACTATTAAAGAATATGAAGGAGATAATAAAGTTAAGAATCTTTACCAGGGAGAGTTAGATGAAATCAATTTTAATGAGTTAAGACAAGAAATGCAGAGTAAATTAGGAGTTGAATAGAGATGCAGGGAATTAAGTTTTTAATAGAAGACCGAGCAGGATTTCATATTGGTGATGCTAATGGAGACTTAAAGGAAATCTTTTCATCTGATCAATTCTTTTCAGCAATTATTAATAATGCTGCTTTGTTATATTCTGATGATACAGTAGAAGAAATTATTAATTTATTTGAGATTGGAGATTTTTCTATTTCTTCTCTTTTTTATGGTTTAGATTTTATAATCACTTCTGAAGAAGCTGACATTAAGAAAAGTCTGTACTTCTTACCAAAACCTAACATAAAAATTAGATCAAAAGTAGATAGCGATGATGAAATTTGGGTTCATAAAAAGATTAAGAAGATTTCTTATCTATCTCTAGGTGCTTATCAAAAATTATTAGATAATTGGAATCCAAAAGAAGAGATGTTCAATTATAATCTTCTTGATTTAATAGTAATTGGCAATCAATTTGCTTGTACAAAAGAGGAAATAGCGGACTTAGGCTTAATAGGATCTAAGATTAATGATTTTAAGTTTATTCAAAAGTCATCACGACCTAAACTGACAGTTGATAGATTTAATAGTGAAGCAAAGAACTTTTATTATCAAAATGATATGGAATTAATATATACAGAAATTGATGATTATCAAATTAAACCTTTTATGTTTTTCTTATATGAAGGAGATTTGAAGAAAGAATTAAAAGCTATTTTTAGATTATTAGTTGAAGAAGGAATTGGCGGTAAACGGAGTCGAGGAATGGGGCATTTTGAAGAGATAGTTGCAATTGGAGAAAATGAATTAAAGGGGTTATCAAGAGCAGGAAATTATTATGTCAATCTTTCTACCCTTTTTCCACAAAAAGAAGAAGTAGAAAATATGATAAGCTATCAATTAGCTAAAAGAAGTGGTTATTTATACTCTCAAGGAGGCCAACCATATCGCAAAAAGAGTGTTAGAGTAATGACTGAAGGAAGTGTTTTATTACAAAAAATTGAAGGTCAACTTAAAGATGTTACTCCAGACAGTTTTAAACAGCATAATGTATTATTAAATGGTAAGAGCTTTCTAATAGGTTTTGGAGGGGATAGATAATGGAATTAACTTTACAAACAATTACCCCTGTTCATATTGGAAGTGGAGAAAGTTTATCACCCTATAGTGATTATATCTATCAAAGCGGTGAAGTTTATTACATAGATCATCAAAAATTAGAAGAATATCTTTTTAATTTAGAAGATGCTACGGATTTAATAAATCAATTTGTAACAATTATAAAAAAACAAGCAAGCGGTAATTCTAGTGATAGATATAAGCTAGAAGACTTCTTTGTTAATAATTCAATGCGTTTAAGGGATTTTGTTAGTAAAAAGGTAACTGTAAGTGGTGGTCAAATTAAAGGTGAAGAAATTCAAAGAACTATTTCTACTGGAAATCGTCCTTATATTCCGGGTAGTACTTTAAAAGGTGCTATTCGTACTGCTTTATTATATACTCATCTTAAAGATGATGGATATAATTTTAAAAGAATGAATAGAAACAGAAGTTATATCGGTGAAGATCTTTTCGATAAATCTGGTAATGATATTATGAATTTTTTACATTTATCTGATAGTGAACCATTATTAAATGAAGAGGTAGAAGTAGTTAAAACTTATCGATTAGATATTAAAGAAGGAAAAGATAACATTCCTATAACTAAAGAAGTTATTCAATCAGGTTTAGAAACTAATATTCATCTCCAGTCTAAAGCTCAAAAAGGTTATCATCAACTTACTAACAAATTTAAGTATCTATATCAAAATAATGAAAATGAAATTTTAGTAAGAATTAATAAGTTCTATATTGATTTGCTAGAAAAAGAGATTAAAGAGTTAAAAGCATCTAATGGCTCTTTTGGTATGGTAATTAGTTTGTATACTGAATTAATCAATGAAGCACAAGAATTAATGGAAACTAAAGAAGGGGCAATCTTACGTTTAGGTGCTGGAAAGACTTTCTTTGAGAATTCAATTGCTAACTTGTTTTCTGAAAATGAACTAAATAGGGTAAGAAAAGATGCTAATTTAGGTAACCATGATCCTTTTCCTAAGACTAGAACTGTAGTTAGTAATGATGGAAAAGTTAAAGAGGTATTAGGATGGGTTAGGTTAATTAAGAATGAGGTAAAAAATAAATATGACACGAATCAAGGTAGACAAAATGATAATAATCAATCTAAAGGTAAAGTTAAACAGGGTGCAAATGAACTAAAATATGCTAATTTAAGAGAGTTTGTTGAAGATAGACACGGTGCGAAAGCCTTTAAAAGGATGGCTGTAGCTAGAAGTAGAGGTAAAATTAAGTCATATAACCAGTACAAAGAAGAGTTTGAGACTTATAAAAGATTACATGATTAATAGTTATATTGAATTAATAGAATGGGGGATTAATAATGGCTAAAGTGTTAATGTCTCCTTTAGGAGCAGGATATTTTGATGAATCAAATAATAATCCATTAAGGCAATATAGGACTGCTAAATATAAGTTTGATGGTGATGAGAATGAATATGAGACTTCTTTTGTAGCAGCTGCTTTAGCTAAATATCTTGAAGTTGATAAAATAGTTATAGTTGGTACTCAAGGTTCGATGTGGGAGGAAGTTTATCGATACTATTTTAAGGCTAGTCATTCAAAACAAGAAATTGATTTAGATTATTACTGTGAGCTAGTAGAGAAGATAGAAGTATCTAATAGTCAAGTTAGTATGATTGATGAATCTGATTTAAATAAAGTTACTAGTGTCATTGATGAGTATTTAGTTTCTATTAACTCTGATGCACAAGGTGGGTCTAGTTGTCATTTGATTCATTATGGTCTTTCGGAAGAAGAGTTATGGAATAATTTTGATATTTTTATGCAGCTAATTGATGAATTAGAAGATGGTGATGAGATATATTTAGATATTACGCATGCTTTTCGTTCAATTCCATTATTTATGTATTTAATGATGGATTTTATTCAAACGTTAGGAAGAAAGAGAATAAAATTAGCAGGAATATATTATGGAATGTTAGAAGTGAAAAAAGAACTAGGGTATACACAAGTAGTAGATTTAAAACCTTTATTTGATATATCAAAATTAATTAGAG
This sequence comes from Candidatus Frackibacter sp. WG13, assembly GCF_900114655.1. Taxonomy (GTDB): domain Bacteria; phylum Bacillota; class Halanaerobiia; order Halobacteroidales; family Acetohalobiaceae; genus Frackibacter. The sequence continues at coordinate 97,360 of NZ_FOTT01000005.1, read as the reverse complement.
GGGTTTATGACTTTACTAATTATGGCAATGGTTATCTAATTTCTGATTTAATTAATAGTCGACAGATGAGTCGTGATATAAAATATATCTCAGAGTTAGTTAATATAAACTATTTGGTTGATTTAAAGAATAGGATTAAGAGTTTGAAAGAGAGTTTAGAAAACAAAGATTTATCAGAGATAAAGAAGGGGTTAAAGTATATACTACCGCAACTACAAAATTTTATTGATAGATTTAATAATCTAGAATCTGATGCTAAATTTCAATTAGAAATAGCTGGTTGGTATTTTGATAATACAAGATATGCTAATGGCTATATCTGTTTAACAGAAGCTTTTTTAACAAAGTTATGTGAAATATATGGGGTAGACCCTGTAGAGCGAAGTGAAAGAAGAATGATGGCTTTCTTACTAGATAATTATACAAGGTTTAAAAAGGATATAAGTGAGCAAAAATCATGGAATATTTTTGAAAGATTAGCTACTATGTATAAGAATATAAAAGAAATAAGACATAGGATAGCTCATGGTTCTTTAGAAAGTAAAGGAGTATTTAGTAATGATATAAGAGATAGTGCTGAGTATTATGAAGAAGTTAGTAATTTACTTAACTCAGATATTTTAAAAAAAATTAATTCATATATTAAAATAGATAAACTTAAAAAAGTTAATACTTATAGCTAACTAAAGATTATAAAGTAATTTTAATTCAAAGAGGGAGGTATTATCAATTTGAACAGACAAGAAATCAAAGAAACTTTATATAAGAAGATTAACACTTGGAAAAATATGTCTAGAGAAAATAATAGCGATTGGGAAAAAGCGAATGACTACTATGATAATGAGATTATGGAATTAATAATTGAGGAATTTTTGGCTAAAGATGAAAATAAATTTGAAGAAGATTATGATTACCTGATTGTCACAGTTGGTCAATCTTATCAACCGATTGTTCTTTCAATTTTAGCTTTACAACCTAAAAATGTTCTCTTTTTAGTAACTAGAACTACTAAAAAAGAATTAGATAAGATTTTTAATTTTATAGATTTAAAATTTAGTCAGTGTTATACTAAGATGGTAGATAAAGCAAGTCCGATTGATGTCTATCAGAAAATTAAAGAGCTTTATGATGACTTAGTAGAACCGATTAAATTAGCTGTTGATTTTACAGGTGGGACAAAGAGCATGAGTACAGGAGCAGCTATGGCTGGAAGTTTAATTGGTGCAGATGTTTTTTATATAACTAGTAAATATTTACGGCAATTTAGAGCTGCTGAACCGGGGACTGAAAGGTTAGCGAAAATTGAGAATCCTTATGAAGTTTTTGGGGATTTAGATGAAAAGAAGGCTTTTGGATTGTGGAATGAACATAATTATCAGGCTGCTGCTAAAAAATTCAATGAATTACTTAATAAGGTACGAGATGATCGAAAGTACAAAGTTCTTAATTTGTGGGCGGATGCTTATGCTAATTGGGAGAAGTTTAATTTAATTAAGGCCATTAAAAAACTAGAAGAGGGCCTTTATGAAGCAAAAAGGTATTCAATATATACTGAAAAGATTCCTCGGCTATCTAAACAGCTTAGTATTTTAAAAATTCTTCAAGAAGTTACAGATAAAAGAGGTTTAGAAAAGTTAGATAATATTGAACATGTAAAATCTCTAATTTTCTCAATATATAGCAGTGCGGTGAGAAAAGAAGATAATAACCGCTATGATATAGCTTCTTTATTATTATATAGAATATTGGAGATGATAGCTCAACGTAGATTGGCCAGTCATGATATAGATGTTTCTGCTCCTGCTTTATCTAAGTCTAAAAAAATGGAGTTGCTAGACAAGATGAATGAAATTATTGCTCCTGTAAAACCACTTAATAAGATGGAAATTTTTCCGGAGAAAATTAGTTGCATAAAAGGTTATATCTTATTATCTGCACTAGATGATCCAATTAGTGAAGTGATTGATTGGGGTTGGATGATGAGTACTATTAATACTCGTAATCAAAGTATTTTAGCCCATGGTTTTGAATTTATAAGTAAAGAAAATTATCATCGCTTTAAAGAATTAGTACTAAAGTTATTAAATAAATTCTGTAAAATAGAAGAAATACAGATGAAGGAAATGATAGAAAGATTTAAGTTTATTAAACTGAGGTTCTAAAAGAAAGTATTTTTCCAATATCCAGCCTAAAGTTCAAGGCTGGATATGAACCCATGGAAGCTGGGAGCATCTAGTTTGAGAGTTGGGAGTTGGGTTCTAGAACAAGGATTGAAACGTAGCGTCTAAGAAATTTAAGAGCTAATATGTCGTTCTTGCTATAGAGATGCAGTGATTAAATGAACTACTGACACTAACAAGTGTCACTGATTCTTGTTAGTCAACGTACAGTTATAACTTAGTCACTTATGACTACTATTAAATTATCAATTTCAAAATTATTTTTAGTCTATGTTCAATCTATATCTAAATATTTTTACTATCTCACCCAACCTACTATAGACTCTGCTTTTAATCCGAAAACTCTTTTCTGGGCTTCACTGTCTCGCCCAGCTTAAACTTCAAAGCTGGCCGCAAGCCTACGATAGACTCTACTTCTAATTCGAAAGCTCTTTTCTGGGCTTCACTGTCAACTAACATCCCGTTGCCATATTTTGATAAAAGGTACTACCGATAATATCTAGAATTTATAAAAAGAGAGAAAATAAAATTATAGAGGTGAAAATACATATAGAAAAGGTGTTATTAATTGAATAATAAATACCAATACATTATAGTACTGACTATGGCAATGATACTTATTTCTATTCCAGTAGCAGCTGAAAGTGTAGACTTAGTAATTAATGGTCAACAGGTTAATCAAGACTTAATGGTGATTGATGGTAGAACTTTGGTTCCAGCAGAGATTCTATCGACTTACTTTGGAGAAACAGTAATTTGGGATCGTTATAAAGATGAATTAAGGATTAATAGGAATAAATTTAAGGTTAGGTTACCGTTAAATGAACGAGTGGCTATTGTTAATACAGAAGTTATTCCTCTAAGTATAAAAGCTAAGCTGGTTAATGATAAGGCAATGATTCCGTTAAGACTTCTACCTAAGATTTATGGTGGTAAATTGGCCTGGCAAGCAAGTGATAAGACTATTTATTACTCTTCTAATCAGATAGAGGATATAGATATTAATGAATCTAAAAATAAGTTCCAAGTGATTATTAAAACTGATTCACTACCAGACTCTGAATTACAACTTTATCATCAACCACAACGTCTAGTTCTTGATCTTAAGAATATTAACATAGGTGATGCTAAAGATATAATTCCGCTTAATAAGAATATAGTTAAAAAAATCAGAGTCAGTCAATATCAAGTTAATCCGGCATCAGTTAGAATCGTTGCTGATATTAATCAGATGAGTAGTTATTATCTTAAAAAAGAAGATTCAAAGTTAATTTTGGAAGTTAAAAGTAAGAATAGGATAGTAACTTCTTCAATAACTAGTGATTATAATCTCAAAAGACCAGATTCAAATAGCAATTTAAATCAGAAAAGAATTGTAATTGATCCTGGTCATGGTGGACAAGATCCCGGGGCAATCGGAATTTCAGGAGTTGAAGAAAGTAAAGTAGTCTATCAAATAGCAAAAAAAGTAAATAAATTATTAAAGCAAGAAAACTTTAAAACGTTGATGACTAGGGGGCAGAATGAATTTATTTCTCTCTCTGGACGTGCAGAAATGGCTAATAGATGGCCAGCAGATCTATTTATTAGTATTCATGCTAATTCTAATAACTTATCAACAATTGGTGGAACAGCTACTTATGCTCATTGGTCTGCTTCTAAAAAGAATTGGGCTTTAGCATGGTATGTACAGAGTGAAATAATGAAAAGGATTCAGATTGAAGATAATGGTTTAAAAGCAGCTAACTTTGCTGTATTAAGAGAGACAGAAATGCCAGCTCTCTTAATTGAAACTGCTTTCTTATCTAATTTGCACGAAGAGTATTTATTAAACACTCATGATTTTCAGCAGCAAGTTGCTGAGGGAATAGTAGCTGGAATAAAAGAATATTTTAATAATGAAAATAATTAATGTCCTATTAAGCATATTTTATGCAATTGCATAGAATATGCTTTTTTAATGGAAATCATCTTGCATAATTGGATTGATTAAGATATTATAGGTACTAGAGTCTATTGTGAGAAATTAAATGTATAAGGAGAAAATAAGTGATGCAATTTTTAGATGAGTTAAATGATATTTTAAAGAAACATAACCTTAGAGGTTATCTAGTAGGAGGCTTTGTTAGGGACTATCTATTAGATAAAGAAAGTCACGATATAGATATAGCAATTTCTAATGAAGTGGAGGAGATTGCAAAAGAGTTTGCCGATAATATAAACGGTAGTTTCGTAGTTTTAGATGATTATTATGATATTTATCGAGTAGTTTATGATGATATGATCTACGATTTCACACCGATAGCTGGTGGTTCTATACAAGATGATCTCTTTTATCGTGATTTTACTATTAATGCTATGGCAATACCAATAACTGATATAGACTTATGGAGACTACATAAAGATAATAGATCAGCAAGAATTATTGACCCATTAGGTGGCGAGTCAGATATTAAGTATAAGATAATTAGGGCAATGAGTGGAAGTACATTCAAAAAAGATCCGCTTCGTTTATTAAGAGCGATAAGATTTAAGGCTCAATTAGGTTTTAATATTGAACCAGATACTGAATATTTAATAAGAAAGGAAGCAAAACGAATAAAGAGCGTAGCTAGTGAGCGTATTCACGACGAGTTAATGAAGATTGCGCAAGCTGATAATGCTGCGGATAACTTTACTTACTTAGAAGATGAATTTTCACTGTTTTCAATATTAATTCCACAAGTTGAGCGGATGAAGATTATTGGTGAATGTAAGTACCATTTAGAAGATGTTTGGACTCATTCACTCTATACTGTAGAACAAGTAGAAGCATTATTAGAAGATGCTTATTGGTTTACGAAGATAAGAAAAGAGAAATTACCTTTAATTAAATTTGCTGCTCTCTTTCATGATATAGGTAAGTTGTTGACTGAGGAAGTTATTGATGGTGAAGTTCATTTTTATGGTCATGATAAAGAAGGAGCAGATTATATTGAGGCTATCTTAAGTGACCTATCATTTAATAACCGCCAAATACTCTATATCAAACGATTAATTAGGTACCATATGCGACCTTTGGCTCTATATTATGCTGAAAATTTGACGGATAAGGGAAAGTATCGTTTCTTTAAGGCAGCTGAGGGATGGGTCGCTGATATCTGTCTTTTAGCAGCAGCTGATACACTAAGTACTAAATTATTGAATGATAGAACTGAAGATCTCTTCGACAATCTACGTTTTCTTCGAGAATTAATAGAAGAAAATCACCAAGTAGAAGAACGAACATCTCAACTTTTGTTAGATGGTAATGATCTTATAGAAATTTTCTCATTAGACGAAGGTCCCGAAATAGGAAGGCTACTAGCAAAAATAGAAGCAGCCCAAGCTCAAGGTAAGATAAATAATCGTCAAGAAGCAATTGATTATATAAAAAATATTATTAAATAGAAGTTATGACTACCCTCTCGTTAAGAGAGGTTTTTTTATTTGAATATAGTATATTTCTTCATTCTTTAACATATCTATCATTACTAAAGCCCACAATATGTTGAGCTAAGAATTATGTGAAAGGAGGATAAAAATTGAGGTTAGATAGAACTATTTTATTGAGTTTAGTATTTGTATTTATAATAACACCCACGTTAGCACTTGATGTAGGCCCGATATGTGATTGTGAAGAGATAAGAATATTATCGTTAAAGAGTCCGCGGATGACAGGTAGTGATATTTTAGAATTACAGAAGGAATTAAAGAAGTTAGGATTTTATAAGCGAGAGTTAAATTCTACTTATGATTGGAATACATATTTAGCTGTTAAAAAATTTCAAAAGGCCAATAACTTATCAATTACTGGGGTAGTAAGACAAAATACTTGGTTAAATTTAGCTCAAAGTTTAAATAAAGGTCAAGAAGTAGCAAATAAGAAGTTAGAACCGCCAAAAGGTGAAGTACGTCTTTTAATTGATGCTTATAAAAAACAGATGATCGTTTATTCTGATGGAGAACCTTATCATAAGTTTCCGGTAGCCGTTGGAAAGCCTTCGACTAAGTCACCTATTGGTGAATGGGCAATTATTGCTAAAGATGCTCACTGGGGTGGTGGCTTTGGTGTTAGGTGGATGAGATTGAATGTTCCCTGGGGGATTTATGGAATCCATGGTACTAACAAACCAGGCTCGATAGGAACTGCAGCTAGTCATGGTTGTATCAGAATGTTTAATCGCAATGTACGAGTACTTTATAATTGGGTAGATGTAGGCACCCGAGTTAAAATTATTGGCAGGAGAGATCCAATTAAGATTACTCACACTTTTCGACCGGGTCAGACTGGTAAAGATGTATTATTGTTTCAAGAGAAGTTAAGAGCAAATGGTTTTGACCCAGGCTATACAGATGGTAGATTTGGTGATAGTACGAAGAAAGCTATGCGTGAGTTTAAGTATATTTATGGTTTAAAAGATGATTTAAGCGGTGATGAGAATACATTTTATATCTTAAATATTAAGTAGAAAGGAGGGGAAATAAATATGTTAGATAAGTTAAATATTTTTGATGCGGATACTAATTGGCCATTATTAATCGGTATGATGGCTTTAATCATATTAATTACTGCTGGTTTAACTTTCTATCTCAATCTTAAAGGTGAAGAAGGCTTTAAGATCAATCCTCAAGTGCAGTTAGTTGAAGATAAAGAGTATCAAATAACTTATTGGGATTATCCATTATTCATTGGTCAAGAAGGAGATTATGAAGAGTTTTTACAAGAAGCTATTGGTGAATTTAATGATATGTATCCAAATATTAAAGTGAACTATGAGCTGTTATCTTTTATCAATGGTGAGGATAAATTGCAAGAAAAATTAGAGGAAGGTAAACCACCGGATATTTATAATGATATCTTTAGTAAAAAATTAATTAGTAAGGAGTTACAGATTCCAGTCGATATATTCTTTGCTGCGGAAAGCACCAAGGAAAGAGATATATTTCAAGAGTATAATCAATTAGGAATCAAGGCATTAAGCTATGATGAAAAGATATGGGGAATGCCTAATTGGTTAGCGCCTCAAGTATGGGTTGGCAATCGAAGTTTACTTTCTGAAACGAACTTAGACTTAACTAGAATTCAAGAAGAAGGTTGGACCTGGGATACTTTCTATCAAGGGGCTAAGCAGATTAAGGATCTAAATCGTAAGAGTTGTATTATCTTTAATCCTTATAATTCTAAGTTATTTTATCAATTATTGAGAATGAATGGGACGCAGAGTCTTATCTCTAAGGAAGGAGAGTTACTACTAACTTCTCAACAACTAGAGACTACTTTTGATTTTTTAGATGATTTGCGCAGTCATGAACTCTTTTATGATCAACCAGAAGAGATGAATAAGAAATTACTACCTTACTTTTGGCAAAATCGCGCCGGCATAATCGCTCCAGTTAATATATGGTTATTAAATAATCTTTATCAAAGAGATCAAAAAGAGTCTGATGTAGAATTAACTTTAATGCCAATTCCAACTAATGATCCGGAGGAAAAGAGAGTACCTCTAAAAGTATCCAGTTTACTTCTCTTTAGACAGGAAGAATATAAAGGTGATGACCATACAAAAGCGGTATATAAATTCGCTAAATTTATGAATCAACAGAAACAACTCTTTGTGGCCAAAAAATTAAATGTAGTACCGGTTTATTTATCTTTAGCAGAACTTTGGAAAGAAGAAACAGATTTAAGTTCTAAAATTAAAGAAGAAATTTTAACTTATATTAATCGTGGTAGTTATCAAGAGTTGAGTGGGTTTCAAAATATGAAGTATGAAGCTCAAATTAAGCAAGTGATAGACCAACAATATGAGGCATTCTGGTTAGAAGGTGAACCGATTACTAAAGTAACTGATGAAATAATGACTAAAGCACAAGAAATTCTAAATCTTAATCAGAATCCGGAAAAAGAAGATTAAAGTTGTTGACATCTAACTTAAGATGTGTTATTATTAATTAAGCTAAAATTAAATAGTAATTAAATTACTCTTATTACGAGAGGTGGAGGGACTGGCCCATTGAAACCCGGCAACCACCCTGATTTTCAGGGAAAAGGTGCTAAATCCTGCAATGTCATTTGTGACATTGGGAGATAAGAGAGGTAGAATATTATTATATAAAGCAAATTAAACCTCTTCTTATCAAAGAAGAGGTTTTTTTGATTTTTAATTAAATATAATTATAACTGGAGGTAATTAATTATGACAGAAGAGAAGAAGAGAAGTTTAGGATTTGATACACTATCTTTACACGCAGGATATGAACCAGATGAGGCGACAGGATCAAGAGCAGTGCCTATTTACCAAACAACATCATATGTATTTGATGATGCTGACCATGCTGCTCGCTTATTTGCTTTAGAGGAAGCCGGAAATATCTATACTCGTATCGGTAACCCAACACATTCAGTATTTGAGCAGAGAATAGCCGCCTTAGAGGGAGGCGAAGCAGCTTTAGCAACATCTTCAGGGATGTCAGCTATTAATCTAACAATATTAACTTTATTAGAGGCTGGAGATGAAATTGTTTCTTCACGATGTGTTTATGGTGGAACTTATAATCTCTTTGCGGTAACTTTACCGAAGTATGGAATTGAGACTAAATTTGTTGACCCTGATGATTTAGAGGCTTGGGAAGAAGCTATTACTGAGGATACAAAAGTATTTTATTTAGAATCACCGGGAAATCCTCTTTTAAATATTGTTGATATTGAAGCAGTAGCAGAGATTGCTCATAAACATGATATTATGGTAGTCTTTGATAATACATTTAATACTCCTTATCTCTGTCAGCCATTAAGTTTAGGAGCCGATATAGTAGTTCATTCAGCAACTAAGTATATTGGTGGACATGGGAGTTCAATCGGTGGTATTATTGTTGGCTCGGAAGACTTTATCTTTAAAGCTAGAACCGAGGGATATCGTGATACAGGTCCGGCATTGAGTCCTATGAATTCTTGGTTATTTATTCAGGGGTTAGAAACATTGTCTCTACGTATGGAGAAACATTCAGAGAATGCTCAGCAAGTAGCTGAATGGTTAGAAGAACATGATAAGGTAGAATGGGTTAGATATCCTGGTTTAGAGAGTCATCCACAGCATGAATTAGCTAAGAAACAACAGAAGAACTTCGGCGGTATGCTCTGCTTCGAAATTAAAGGCGGTTTTGAAGCAGGTAAGAAATTGATTAATAGTGTAGATTTATGTTCATTACTTGCTAATGTAGGCGATACACGAACTTTAATTATTCACCCTGCTTCGACAACTCATGAACAGTTGACTACTGAGGAACAAGAAACGGCAGGAATTACTGAAGGTTTAATAAGATTGTCAGTAGGTATTGAAAATATAGAAGATATTATTGCTGATTTAGAGCAAGCATTCTCTTGCGTAGATTAATGCTAACTAACTAGGAAAGGAGGGAGAAGAATGAGTATTCCTAGTGAGAAGTTAGATTATATTGAGAAGGATTTAGGGTTAGTTTCTCCCCAAAAATTAACTATTTTTAACGACCAAAAGTTCAAAACTGAGTCTGGAGCTGGTTTAGGTCCAATCGACATTGCATATGAAACTTATGGAAATTTAAATGAAAAGCGAGATAATGTTATCTTAATCGCCCATCATTTAACAGCTGATGCCCACGTAGCAGGGAAGCATACAGTAGATGATGAGTCTAGTGGCTGGTGGGATACATTAATTGGGCCTAATAAGGTTATTGATACTAATCAATATTATGTTATCTGTATTAATGTTTTAGGGAGTTGTTATGGAACTACTGGCCCAGCTTCAATTAATCCTGAAACCGGAAGAGAGTATGGAACCGACTTTCCAGTAATCACTATTGGCGATATGGTTAGATTACAGAAAGCATTTTTGAAAGAATTAGAAATTAATGAACTATATGCAGTCATCGGTGGTTCTATGGGGGGAATGCAGGCACTCAAATGGGCAGTAGAGTATCCTGAGTTTGTGCAGAAAGTCGTTCCAATAGGTACTCCGGGCAGATTGAAAGCCCAGAGTATTGCTTATAATCAAATTGGTATTGAAGCTATTAAGAATGATCCTGCTTGGCAGAATGGTCACTACTATAATACTGGTTCTCAGCCTAAGAAAGGAATGGCTTTAGCTCGTAAGATTGGAATGATTACCTTTAGAAGTCCACAATCTTTTCAAGAGAGGTTTGGGAGAGAAGAAGTGGAGAATCAGGAGTTTTATACTTTAGATAATCAATTTGAAATAAATAATTATTTAGATTATCATGGGGACAAATTTATAGATCGTTTTGATGCGAATTCTTTTATTTATCTTACTAAGGCTATGGACCTATATGATTTAGGTCGAGGTTATGAATCATTTAATGCGGCATTAAATCGTGTTAAGGCAGAAGTCTTAATTATAACTATTAGCTCAGACCAACTCTTTCCACCAGAAGAGACTTTAGAAGTAGTGAAAGGGTTGAATGAAGTTGGCGGCAATGTAGAATATCAAGTGATTAATTCAGATTTTGGTCATGATGCTTTTTTAGTTGAGTTTGATAAATTAAAACCTTTAATTGGTAAATTTTTGTATAATTAATTTAATAAGAAGCTAAAATTTATCTTTATAATATGCTTTTATTGATTTCAAGCCCTCTTAAACTAGAGGGTTTGAAATTTTCTAATCAAATCCACTTAAAACTTAGTCACTTATGACTAAAACTTTTTACAAGACAAATCAATAATTTCAATGTAAAAAAGAGGGGATAAACTACTTATATGGAATAACTTTAAATAAAAAGATATAGATATAAAATAGAGTATCATCTACTAATTATTAAAGGAGAGATGAATTTGCCAGAACATTTTTCGTTTAACTCTTTAGTAATCATAACTTTGTTAGCTTTTATAGTTCCAATTACAATTGAAAAGGTTAAAATTCCTATTCCAGTAGTAGTTGGAGAGATATTAGCAGGAGTTATAATTGGGAAAAGTGGTTTAAATTTAATTGAACCTGGTTCTTGGTTAAAGTTTTTATCAGAGTTTGGATTTGCATTCTTAATGTTTTTATCAGGGTTAGAAGTTGACTTTAATTTAATTAAACGTGCTACTTGGCAGCGTAAGAAGAACAGTAAGTTAATTGATGGACCACTTATAATAAGTGCACTTGTATTCTTATTGACATTAATTATTTCCTTTGTAATAGCAAAGTTATTTGTAGCTGCTAATTTATTAAATAGTCCTTGGTTATTAACCTTAATAATTTCAACTACATCACTAGCTATAGTAATGCCTACTTTAAAAGAAAAAGAGATAATCAATACTAAATATGGGCAACAGGTATTGATGTCAGCATTATTAGCTGATTTCTTAACTATATTAATGATTACAATCTTTGTTATTGTAATTTCTTCAGGACCGCTTCATGAAATTTTATTAATCTTTGTACTATTTTTAGCTTTTATCTTCTTTCATAAAGCAGGAATTCTCTTTAGTGATAGCCATATCTTCGATGAACTAGCACATGCAACTTCTCAAATTAAAGTTAGAGCTACTTTTGCATTAATCTTAATATTTATTGCTTTAGCAGAAAAGCTGGGATTAGAGATTATCTTAGGGGCATTTTTAGCTGGAGCTATTATTTCATTAATATCTGATGATGAAGGTAGCCATCTAAACCATAAATTAGATGCTATCGGCTATGGTTTCTTTATTCCGATTTTTTTCATTATGGTAGGAGTTAAATTTAATATTTCAACTTTATTTAATACTCCAAATATCTGGGTGTTTACTATCTGTCTTATTTTAGCTTCGTACATAGTAAAACTTATTCCTGTTTTACTCTTCAGACGCGATTATTCCTGGCGTGAAACATTGAGTGCAGGTTTTCTATTATCATCACGGCTGAGTTTGATAATTGCAGCTTCAGCTATTGGTTTGGAGTTAGAAATTATTAATGAAAGTATTAATTCTGCTATTATTCTAACCGCAATCTTTACTTGTACTGCTTCGCCGATCTTATTTGACCATCTATATCCTGAAGTAGAAAGAGAGAAAGATAGGATTATAATTGTAGGTAGTGGTGAATTAACTTCATTATTAATTAAAAGATTGAATACTGATGAAAGAATAGTAACAATCATTGAAAAGGATGAAGATAGAATAGAACGAGCTAGAAAATTAGCTGATAGAGTTATTTACGGTGATGCTACTAATTTATCAGTTTTAAAGTCAGCTGGCATTAAATCGGCAGATGCATTTTTAACTGCTGCAGGGAAAGACCAAGTAAATGAAAAAATATGTAAAATAGTCAAAAAGAACTTTTTGATTGAAAATATATTAGCGTTAAACTTTAATATAGGTAATAAACAGAAGTTATTAGATTTAGGAGTTAAAGTAGTAACTCCTTCTCTTGCTGCAGTAGGCCTTTTAGAAAAATTAATTAAGAACCCAAGAACATTCTCTATCTTAAATGAAGAAAAACTGATTACTAAAGAGATTAAACTTAGAAACAGTTCATATATTGGTAATAAAGTTTCAGAACTAAATTTACCTGGAGATTGTTTATTAATGGCTATTGAAAGGAATAATGAACTTATTATCCCTCATGGCTACAATCATTTAGAATATGGTGATATATTAACTATCGTTGGAAGTAAAGAGTGTGTTATGACAGTCATAAAAAGGCTTAAGGAAGCTAGCTAAAATAATGAGCAATAAAAGGAGGTGTTTAATATAGGATTCGAGCCAATGCAATCAGAATTTAAGAATGCAATAGAAGAGCATGAACAGACTGAAGTTCCTGATTATATTGAAAATAATATAATCAAATTTATTCAAATTTTGAGAAGTCTAGGAGTAAGAGTAAGTTTAGTAGAAGCAATCGATGCTATGAATTCTTTATATCTAATAGATATTGCACAAAAAGAAGAGTTTAAAGTAGCACTGCGTTCATTAGTAGTAAAGAATTATGAAGAAAAAAGGATTTATGATAAGACATTTGAGTTATTCTTTCAACCACAAGAAGAGATAGAAAGAATAAATGAAGAGCCTGAAGAAATAGATGAGTCAGAAGATGAGGAAATAATCCACGACCCAATCGATAGAAAAGATCTACCAGAGCAGAATGATAAAGAAAAACCAGATATAGAGTTAGATTTAGATGATGAACAACAAGAGTTATATGATCAGTTAGACTCTGAGGTAAAAGAGAAAGTAAACGAACAAGTACTAGATAAGTTTGGGGAAGTACTATTACATGCTCCTAAAACAAAGTCAATGGTTAAAAACTTCATTAGTGGTAGTCTAAAGTATTGGAAAGCTAAATTAAATGAGAATAGAGATGGGCTTATCGATTTAGAATCGGCTATAGATGTCAAAAAGACAGGGGAAGAGAAATTAGATAAAAAATTACGTAAAATAGTGACTAAGTTAGATGAAGAAGAGGAGTTTATTTTAGCTAAAGACATTCGTGAAATAGCTGATGAAGAAATGGACAAGGTAACAGATACTATTAAGCGCCTTTCACGAAAACTGGCCACTAAACTTTCACGACGTTATAAGAAGAGTAAGAAGAATAAAGTGATAGATTTAAGAAGTACATTAAGAAATAATATCAAGTACGGAGGCACTTTAATCGATCTAAGTTATCGTCATCGCAAGTTGCAGAAGCCTAAGTTTGTATTGATTTGCGATGTCTCTGATTCTATGGTTAAGTATTCTACCTTTGTTTTACAATTTGTTTATGGACTTTCTAATGTCGTTAAAGAAATAGAAAGCTTTATCTTTGCAGAAGATTTAGAACAAATTACTGATTATTTTAATAAGAATAGTTCATTTGCTGATAAGATGTCCAAAATAATTGCTGAGAGTAAAGAATGGGGAGGCTCAACTAATTTAAACCGAGCTTTGAAGACACTTAATACTAAACATCAATCAGTACTTACTAATAGAACAGTAGTATTTATTGTTAGTGATACAAAGACCCTTAGGATTAAAGATACCGCCTTTAAATTAGATCTACTACAACGACAAGTTAAAGATATAATTTGGCTTAATACTTTACCAAAATCAGCGTGGAAAAATCGAACTTCAGTTGAACTCTTCCAAAGACATTCACGTATGTTTAAGTGTAATATGATAAAAGACTTACAAAGAATAATTAAAAAAGAATTTTTATAAAAATCCAAAGTTGTTACTTGTTAGTTAAGAAGAAACATGGTATAATTATTAGCAAAATAAAGAATAAGCACTAGGGGTGCCTTGTTAGGCTGAGAAGCTTTTTTAGCTAACCCTTAAACCTGAACTAGTTAGTACTAGCGTAGGGAAGTGGTCAAATTGAATCTATTATTTCAAAGACTACTCTCTGGGTAGTCTTTATTTTATTAGGAGGGATTTAATAATGGATAATTTAAAGATTAAAAGATTAACTGAACTAGGAGCTACTTTGGCATTGGCTACTATATTAAACTTCGTTAAAGTATACGAACTTCCCCAAGGCGGATCTGTCTCTTTAGAGATGTTGCCTATCTTCTTTATTGCTTTACGGTGGGGGTTGAAAGAAGGTTTAATTTTAGGTAGTCTTTATGGGGTTTTACAACTTATATTAGGAGCTAAAATTTACTACCCATTACAGGCTATTTTAGACTATCCACTTGCTTTTGGTTTATTAGGTATAGCAGGAATAGTACATAATTGGCTTAAAGTTGAAAAGAATAAGAAGAACTTAATATTAATAAGTCTTAGCATATTAGTAGGTAGTTTTTTACGATTAGTGGTTCATACTATTTCAGGAGTATTATTCTTTGCAGAATACGCACCAAAAGAACAAAATATCTGGTTATATTCTGCTGGCTATAATCTTAGTTATATGTTACCAGAAGCTATTATTACGATTGTAGTCATGATTATTTTAATTAGAAGTCTACCTGAATTTATTAAAGATATTTAATACATAAATAGTATAAGGCTCTTGCATAATTAATTGCTGATGCCTAAAATTCTGCATTAATTATGCTTGAAATCTAATTATGAAATTCGCTTTGCATATAAGGATGTGAAATTATGTCGAGAGCTGTTGTCTTTGTCAATGGAGAATTAATAGGAGATAAATCTTTTTATCAGAATTATATTAAACCCGATGATACTATTGTCTGTGCTGATGGAGGAGCAGAACATGCTCTTTCTTTGCAGATTCAACCTGATTTAATCTTAGGCGATTTAGATTCTATTTTTTTTAAGACTCTAAAATATTATGAAAGTAATGGAGTGAAGTTTGAAAAATTTCCTAGTAATAAGGACAAAACCGATACACAACTGCTTTTAGAACGATTAATAGTTAAAGAATATGATGAAATTATAATCTTTGCAGCTCTAGGAGATAGAGTTGATCATTCTTTAGGTAATATATATCTTTTAGAAGGTTTATATACATCTAGGACTAATATCAAACTAGTAAGTCCTAATGAAACTTTACAATTAATTAAGAATAAGACTGTAATAAGTAATCAGCAAGGGAAGACTATTTCTTTATTACCATTAACTAAGCAGATAACAGGAGTATCTTTATCGGGCTTTAAATATGAATTAGATGATGGTATTCTTAAACGAGGAGAAACTTTAGGGTTGAGTAATGTTATTAAGCAAAATTTAGCGGTAATTGATTTAAAGCAAGGCAGCCTATTACTAGTGATTAATAATTGAAGTTATGAATAGAAAAGAAAATATAAATCTATTGGAGAGTTAGATTAAAAAATCTGACTCTAGAACTATTAAATGCTAAGCTTATTGATGGAGAATTTGCTCCAGAATATAGTTTACCTGGTGTAGCAGAGAAGTGTACAGGATGCCATAGTATGAAGAGCGACTTTGACCAAGGTGGATTTACACATGGTAAAATGGACTGCGAGCCATGTCATGAAGATGCACATATGTTAGATTAATAAAAATTATTATTTTGATTAGCAAGCCTTTCAAATAAAAGCTCTTTCAAATTTGAAGGAGCTTTTATTTTATGGAATAAATTTATCGTGCTTCTAATAAATAATTAAAAAGTTTTTGCAGGAATTCAAAATTAAATCGAGAATTTTATATTTAAGTAACTAATAAACATAGTAACTGATTGAGTATAATTTAAGATAAGGGAGGAATAATTATGTTTGGCTTAGGAATTCCTGAATTAATATTGATTTTAGTAATCGCTTTAGTTATTTTTGGGCCTAGCAAGTTGCCAGAAATTGGTCAATCGATTGGTAAAGGAATAAAAGAGTTTAAGAAAGCAACAGAGGAAGATGTAACCGAAAATGTTAAAAAATTAGATGATAACGAATAATATAATCGTATATAAGATTATTAAATTATACCTGTTATTAACAGGTATAATTTTTTGAAAAAGATATTATGATTAGAACACAAAAAGGTTATATTGAGCAAATCATAAATTTTTCGCTCACCATCTTGGTGAGTAGGAGGCAAAAATAAGGCCGAACCACAGGAAGTGGTGAGCTAATCACAGCACAGGACGTGCTATTGATTAGGAAGCCTTATTTTTGCCGGATATGAACCTTAGATGGTTCGAAAAAATTATTCTATCGCGAAAGATGACCTTTTTGTGGTTAAACCATATTATTGGATTCTGAATGATAGTATTAGTTATTGATTGAAACTAAGCAAAATTAATGATAGAATTAAGGTGTTTGAAATATGATATATTCGCTTAGGACGGAGGAATATTTATGCCAGATACAGAAATGTCATTAGTCGAACATTTAACAGAATTAAGAAAGAGGTTATTAATTTCTATTGGTGCTTTAGTTGTCTTTTCAATAGGAAGTTATATATTTGCAGAAGAAATAATAGCGATATTGACTAAACCAGTAGGGAAAGAATTGGTCTATTTAACACCTCCTGAAGCATTCTTTACGCAGATAAAGGTTTCGTTCTTTACTGGCTTTTTAATTGCATTACCAATTATTATTTATCAATTTTGGAAATTTGTTTTGCCAGGACTTAAACATGACGAGAAGAAATATTTATTGATTCTAGTACCTTTATCATATATATTCTTTATCGGTGGAGCATCTTTTGGTTTATTTGCAGTAATTCCCTTTGGAATTAAATTCTTCTTAGGTTTTACTTCTTCTAATTTAGAAGCAATGTTTTCATTAAGTAAATATATTTCTTTTATTATTAGTATTTTGATTCCCTTTGGTTTAGTCTTTGAATTACCATTATTAATTACCTTATTAGTTAAATTAAATTTAATTACTTCTGAATTTTTAACTAGTAATCGTAAGTATGTAATAATTATCATCTTTATTTTTGCTGCTATACTGACACCTCCGGATATTATAACTCAAACTATGATGGCCTTGCCTTTACTCTTGCTTTACGAAGGTAGTGTTATCGTAGCTAAGATTATTGAATAATTAAAGTTAAGACTGAGGTTAAGTTAAAATAATATAAATATAATTAAGGCTAGTTGATGACTTAAGTTATCAACTAGCTTTTTTGAATTTTTATATAAATAAATTCCTATAATGTTATAAATATCATAGTTAATTCAATTCTAAGTTGGTATAATTAATTTAAATAGTAAATTAAAGGAATGAAAAGGAGGAGATTACTATGAGAAAGTTAGGTAATTTAAAGACAACAGCGATGGGAATTTTACCACATCAAGATATAGAGCAAGCAATGAAGTTAGCACTAAGTTTGGATATACCATTTTGGCCACAGTTACCAAAGTTAAACTATTATGAGGATATGTATGTTCAATTTTCAGAGAACTTTCCAGGAATGACAGTGAATGAAGATGATGCAAAGATTACTTTAAATACAGAAGAATTTTATAATCAATTACCTGAATTTTTAGCTAAAAGTGAGGATCTAGATTATTTTAAGTTATCAAAAGATTATTCTGTCGTTTATTCTCAATTTTTAGAAAAAGATTTGTCTAATTACGCAGCAATTAAAGGACAGATCATTGGTCCAATTAGTTTCGGTTTGCAGATTTGTGATGAAAATAGAAAACCAATTATTTATAATGATGAAGTTAGAATCTTATTATTTGATTTTACTAAACAGAAATTATTAGCACAATATGATGATTTAAAGAAGGAGAATCAAGATTTAACTATTCATATCGATGAACCAGGATTAGAGATGATCTTTACTAGTATTTCTGGTTATACCGAAGATATGGCTAAAGAAGATATGAAGAAGTTCTTAACTGAGATAAAGAGTGAAGCTGGTATACCAATTACGATTCATCTCTGTGGTAAACCAGATTGGGACTTTTTACTGAATTCAGAAATTGATATTCTATCATTTGATGCTTATTCCTGTGGAGAAACTGTAGTTAAATACGATAGTTTAGTTGAATTTATGCAGTCAGGTAAGATGATAGCTTGGGGAATAGTTCCGACTAAGTTAGAACAGTTAAAAAAATTAGATGCAGATAAGGTGATTCAACAATTAGAACAACTATGGGATAAATTAGTTGAAAAAGGCTTAGATAAAAGAAGAATAATTGCCCAGTCACAATTAACTCCTGCTACCTGCAATATTACACAAGGAGATTATGTTAAAGGAGTAGAGGAAGGATTCAAATTACTAACGCAAGTTTCTAATCGATTAAAAGAAAGATATTTAAAATAATCTACTTACAAAATTGTTTATTTAAATTTATGGTGTAATCTTGTTTAATTTTAAAAGATTACACTATTTTTTATTTTTTGCAGGAATAAAATTAATATTTCCAGAAAAAGAATATGTATTTTTCGTATTAAATACTAATAATTTAGTAATCTTATTAATAAGATTACTAAAAACTATAATTAAGGAGCGTTGTTTATGGATTGGAAATTATTTGCTATGGCTTATGGAATGTTATTTTTAGCAGAATTAGGTGATAAAACTCAATTAGCAGTTTTTACTTTAGTAACTCAATACAAATCACCAATTCCTATCTTTTTAGGTGCATCAGCTGCCCTAGTAACCGTTACTTTTCTTGCAGCATACTTTGGAGAGTGGATTAATAAATATGTACCCACAGTTTACTTACAACTAGGTGCTGGAGTAATCTTTATTGTAATTGGAATCTTTGTGTTTAAAGAAGCTCTTGGTGAACTAACAGTTTAAAGTTTGATTCTATGTTTAATTATGTAGTTAGGATAGAGCAAGATTACTCTCGCTCTATCCTAATTCATTTATTGGTCAAAGTCTTCCATTAGTTCAATAGAATCTTGTACTGGATAAGGCTTTCTTGCTTCTAATATTTCCTGTAAGTCTTCATTCTTAGTAGCAGTTTTTAAGGTATTTTTCTTTTTCGTCATATTATCACTCCTTTCTTAGTTATATTTTTTACTTAATCGGTTAAAATAATAATGACTAAATTATAGTAAAGGATGATAGAAATGAATAATACAATTACTCTGCAGTTGCCAACAGAAGTTGATAATTTTATTTCTAACTTAGCATTTTCAGGAGATGTTAGTCGCGAAGAGATAATTATTAAAATTTTAACTGAATACTACCACCATTTAGAGCAAAGTAGTGATGAAATTCCAGAAGAACTTTCTATGCTTAAAGACGAGGAAGGTTTATTAACTATTTCTGATACTTTCAAAAAAGAGTTTAATGAAAGTTAAAATAGATATGAGAATAATCTTTTCTCATTAAAAGCAGGGATTTCTTTCTATATATCTAATTAGGTATATAGTGTTACAGCCAGATTGTATCGTGTTATAGAATCAATATGTATAAATAATTATAGATAATCAAGTTTTGTTTTTACACTTACTTACCTAAGTTTGGACTGTTGAAAAGGAGGAAACTAGTGGCTAATATTATTGAAGTAAACAATTTATCTTATAAGTATGAAGACGGTACCACAGCATTAAAAGGAATCAATCTTTCAGTTGAAGAAAGTTCTAAAGTAGCTATTTTAGGACCAAATGGTGCAGGGAAATCAACATTATTATTTCACTTAAATGCTTTATATATGGTTCAACAAGGACAGGTCAAAGTCAATTCACAAGTAGTGACATCGGATAATAAAGAATGGGTTCGAAGTCAAGTAGGACTAGTTTTTCAAGACCCTGATGATCAAGTCTTTTCAACAACTGTCTTTGAAGATGTAGCCTTTGGATTATTAAATTTTGGCTGGAAAGATCAGGATAAAATTAAGAAACGAGTAGAATGGGCTTTAGAAACTGTTGGTATATTAGATTTGAAAGATAAACCACCTCATAACTTGAGTTACGGACAAAAGAAAAGAGTAGCTATTGCAGGAATCTTAGCTATTGAGCCTAAAATAATTATTTTTGATGAACCAATGGCTTATTTAGATCCTAAAGGAAAGAATGATTTTATGAATATTCTTAATGATTTGCATCAAAGAGAGAAGACAATATTGGTAGTAACCCATGATGTTGATTTTGCTGTTGAATGGGCAGATGAACTTATCATTATAAAAGATGGTAAAGTATTAGCTAATGGAGAAATAGATATCTTATCTAATTTAAAGTTAGTTAAGGAGGCTAATTTAGGATTACCTACTATTACTAAATTGTTTAAAAGGTTAGATATTAAAGATTTAGATAAGTTACCACAAACTATTGAGCAAGCAGTTAATCTTTTAAAGAGATATATTTAGAATTGATAGTATATAATTTTTATTTTTGAATCTAAGTTATTAAATTAGTCATAATAAGAATTGGAATGAATTTTATCCTTTTTGTGTAATCTATGAATAAAGTATTATATGGAGGAATGACAGATGGCAAATGAGCTGTTTATTGAACTAAAGAAAGAGTTAGCTGCGGATAATGAAGTTAAGTTTAATAACTATTTAGAAAAAGCTCATCCAATAGATTTAGCTGAATTACTGGCAGATTTAAATGATGAAGAGATAATTAAAGTCTATAATTTAGGAGAAAATAAGAAGTTATCTGATATTATTGAACAAGCAGATGAAGAGCTTCAGATTAGATTTTTGAAGATGTTAGAGTTAAATGATATTATAAATATTTTATCTTATATGTCTGCGGATAATGTAACAGATATTATTGGGAATTTACCTTTCGACAGACGAAAGAAGTTATTACAGATGATGAAAGCTGGAGAAGCAGATAGTATTCGTAAATTATTAAATTATGACCCTGAAAGTGCTGGAGGGTTAATGACTACTGAATATATTGCTTTAAAGGAGACAATTAGTATTGATCGTGCGTTAACAAAAATTAAGGATATCAGTCCTAAAACTGAAGTGATTGAAACAATTTATGTTTTAGATGATAAGAATCACTTAGTAGGTAGTACTAGTTTGCGTTCTATTTTAGTGGCCTCTGAAGATCAACAATTAAAAGAGATAACAGATTATAATGTAATCTCCGTACACCCTGAAGTTGATCAGGAAGAGGTAGCTTTCTTAGTAGCTAAGTATGACTTGATATCAATTCCGGTTATTAATCAACAAGATAGGTTATTAGGGATTATAACTGTTGATGATATCATAGACGTTATTAAAGCTGAAAATACAGAGGATATGTTTAGGTTAGCAGGGGTAAATGAAGAAGAAAAGATAGATAGTTCGCTAATTGACTCTATTCGTAAGAGGCTTCCGTGGTTATTTGTTAATTTAGTAACTGCTTTTTTAGCTGCATTTACAGTTAGTCTATTTGAGGATGTTATTACGCAGGTAGTAGCATTAGCTGCGGCAATGCCTATTGTAGCAGGAATGGGAGGAAATGCTGGAACGCAGACTCTAGCAATTGCAATTAGAGGAATTGCTTTAGGAAAACTTAATATTAAAGAAGATTGGAAGATTGTCTTTAAAGAGATAATGGTTGGATTAATTAATGGAGCAGTAATAGGTATTATTACTGGAGTAGTTTTATACTTTAAGTACGGTAATCCGTATTTAGGATTGATTATCTTTTTAGCTATGATTGGTAACTTAGTTATTGCAGGTTTAAGTGGCTTTTTGATTCCACTCGTATTAGAAGTTTTAGGAATAGATCCAGCTTTGGCTTCAGCTATCTTTTTAACTACATTTACTGATGTCTTTGGCTTCTTTATCTTCTTAGGATTGGCTCAAACTTTTTTAAGCTTTTTAATTTAATATCTTAAAAGAGTCAATATATTTCTTAATGACGATTTACTTTGAAATCATATTGACTTTTCTGGTTATAATATATAATAAGAAGGTGATTATTATGGGATTTTATAATGAAATAAGTAAATATTACGACTATATTTTTCCTTTTAATAAGACTAAATTAGAATTTTTTGAAGAAGTATTAGGAGATTCAAAAGAAATTTCAGTTTTAGATATAGGTACATCCACTGGGACTTATGCTGTTAACTTAGCAAAGAAAGGATATCAATTAACCGGCATTGATTTAAATGAAGATCTCTTAGAACAATGTCGACAGAAAGCTGAAAAAGCAGATGTTGATTTGGAAATTTTGAATTTAGATATGAAAGATTTAAGTGATACATTAACTGAAAAGTTTAATGGCATTATCTGTATTGGTAATACTTTAGTTCATTTATCTAATTTTAATGAAATAGCTGATATAATTAGGCAGATGTATAAACTTTTAGAACCTCAAGGAAAATTAATTGTTCAGATTGTTAATTATGACCGCATTTTGAAGAAAGAGGTTAAAGAATTACCTCTTATTAAGCGAAAAGAAGTAAGTTTAACATTCATTCGTAAATATAAATTAATAGATGAAGGGAAATATAAAGATAGGATTGACTTTAATACTACTTTGAAGGTAGATGGAAAGACATTTAAAAATTCTATTCCTCTTTACCCCTTAACCTCACAAGAGATAATAAATATTTTGGAAGAGGTCGGATTTAACAATTATAGTCTATATGGTGGTTTTGATTTTAGTGCTTATAATCCATTAGAATCGGGATCTTTAGTATTAGTAGCTGAGAAATAACTTAAAAGCTTTATAATTAAATTTCAAGTATATTTTATGAATTATAACTTTATAATTCATAATAACTTATAGTTTTTCAAATATATTTGCATAACTGACATATGTGTGTTATACTATCTCTGGAAATTAAATAATAATTATTTAACCTCATCATTAGATGAGGTAGAGGTGCGATTAATTACAAGTAACTTTGAGAAGTGATTAAGGTTAAGCTATGATCCAAAGTGAAAAGGATTAATTGCCGAAACTCTAAAAATTCCTTAAATTTTAGAGTTGGTTTAATACTCAATAGGTATTAAACTGCTATTAAAGGAAAGACACCTTTAATAGAGTGCTATCTCGTTAATTAAGATGAGGATTTTTTATTTCAATACTTTATTAGGAGGAATAATTAAATGGAATATGGAATTTTAGCATTACTACCACCATTATTAGCAATTATATTGGCTTGGTGGAGCAGAGAAGTATTAATTTCACTATTTGTAGGTGTATTTATAGGAGCTACTATTATAAACGGATTTAACCCTCTAATCGGGTTTATGAGAACTCTTGATACTTATATGGTTAACTCATTGACAGATTCGTGGAACATAGCAACCTTATTATTCTTGTTAACTTTAGCTGGGATGGTAGGAATTATTAGTAGATCAGGGGCTACACAAGCAGTAGCTGATTATTTAGCTAAAAAAGCTAAGACTGCTCGTAAAGCTCAAGTTGCTACTTGGTTCATGGGGTTATTAATTTTCTTTGATGATTATGCAAATACTTTAATTGTCGGTACGACTATGCGATCAATTACTGATAAACTGAAGATTTCACGTGAAAAATTGGCTTATATTGTTGATTGTACTGCTGCGCCAGTGACAAGTATGGCACTGATCTCTACTTGGGTTGGGTATGAGATGGGATTAATTCAAGATGCCTTTAGTAAATTAGGTATTGAACAGAATATCTATACTACTTTTTTGCAGACAATACCGTACCGTTTCTATAGTGTCTTTGCTCTATTATTAGTCCTAATAATAGCTTTACTTGGTAAAGACTACGGGCCAATGTATGATGCAGAGATTAGAGCTAGAAAAGAAGGAAAGTTACTAAGAGAAGGCGCTACGCCAATGGCTTCTAAAGAATTGACTGAAATGAAATCTCCTGATGATAAACGGTTAAATTGGTATGATGCTTTTATTCCAATTATTTCAGTAATAGCTATTACAATAATTGGTCTATGGTATAACGGTGGAGGTTTAGAAGGGGCAACAATAAGAGAAGCTTTTGGAGATGCTGATTCTAGTATTGTCTTATTGTGGTCATCATTTGGTGGAACAATGATTGCTGCATTATTAGCATTGGTAAAAGGAGTTTTATCAGTTGAGGAAATAACAGATGCTTGGCTAGATGGTGCTAAATCTTTAGCGATTGCTTCGGCTATTTTAACTTTGGCTTGGTCTTTAGGAGGGGTTATTGAAGAATTAGGAACTGCTAATTATATTGTTAACCTTACCAAAGGTGTTGTACCTCCGTTCTTAATTCCAACAATGATGTTTGTTTTACCATGTATTGTTGCCTTTGCGACTGGGACTTCTTGGGGGACTAATGCTATTATTATGCCGTTGGCCATCCCAATGGCAGTGAAGTTAGGAGCACCATTGACTCCAACTATTGGAGCGGTATTAACTGGTTGTGTGTTTGGAGATCATTGTTCACCGATTTCAGATACAACAATTATGTCATCAACTTCTTCAGCAGCAGATCATATTGACCATGTTAGAACACAAATTCCGTACGCTATTACTGCTGGATTAGTAGCAATAATTGTTGGATTTATTCCGGCTGGATTAGGAGTCCCAGCGATTATTACTTTGCCTATTGGATTAGTTATTCTTTATCTAACTGTTAATACATTAGGAAAGAATGTTAATATAAATAGTTAAGTTGATTCAAACTAAGATATAGAATAATATATAAACTTAGAGGTTGCTTAAGTAAAAACTTAGGCAACCTTTTTAATTTTATTAACTAAAGAGTGGTCCTACTATCGATTTATTCATAGGATAGATTTGTTTCCAGATTTATGATATAATTGTCTTATACTATTTATTAGTTAAGAGAATTCCATATATAAAATATAAAAGGAGGCATAAAATGCTTTGGTTAGGAATAGGAGTAGCAATACTGGTAGCAATAATTTTAATTTTAAAAAGTTAGATGGAAGAATGATAAAGAATGTAATATTTAAAATAATTATGATAATAGTTAGTGGAATTTTAACTGGTTTACCATTTTATTTCCCTAATTTATATTTCCTCAGTTGGTTCAGCTTAGTACCACTTTTGTTAGTTATTCAAAATCAGAGTCCTAAGTTAGCATTTGGTAGTGGATGGCTTAGTGGTTTATTCTTTTTTGTTATTATTTTTTATTGGGTGGTCTATCCACAACTAATTTTCGATATGCCTTTAAATTTAGCACTAGGTTTTACATTGCTCTTGTGTGGAGTATTAGCTATATTTATAGGAGCTTTTGCTTTGCTAGGTAATTATGTAATTAAAAGAGAGCAAAGTTTAGTAATCTTTTGGATTCCGGTGATTTGGACTGGATTAGAATACTTAAGAAGTGTGTCAACTTTTAATCTTCTATTTGGAGCTATTGGTTATAGTCAAGCTTATTTTCCTTTGTTTATTCAGATAGCTGATTTATTTGGAGTCTATGGAGTAACTTTTTTTATTATATTAATTAATGTCTTTATATATAAACTTATCTTATATTTGCGAGATGCTTTTTTAAATAAAATTTCTTTAGACCGAATAAATATATTGAATAAGAGTGAGATAATATACTTTAGTTTAATTTTGCTATTTGTAGTAGGCTATGGATTAATCAATTTAAAGATGCCTAGCAATGAAAAGGTTAAATCATTAAAAGTCGGGTTGATACAACCTAATATTGCACAAGAGATTAAATGGAGCAGAGATTCACGAGTTAATATAATTGATAGATATTTTAGATTAACCGGTCAAATTAAAAATAAAGATGTAGATATAATTTTTTGGCCAGAAACCGCTATTCCTTTTATATTAAACGAAGAAAATGGGTTTTGGCAAAATTATCTATTCAGAAAAATTAACAGAATTAATACCCCTTTATTTACTGGTGCTTTAAACAAAATAGACGGAAAGGTATATAATCAAGTTTTTTTAGTTAATACTAATGCACAAATTACTGATAGTTATAATAAGATGAGTTTAGTCCCATTCGGAGAGTATATACCACTTAGAAATATAATGCCTACAAATATTAAAGAATTAATGAGTGATAAGAGTGCAGGTGAAAAAATAAATAGTTTTAGCTTAAATGGTTTTAAATGGGGGAGTCCTATTTGTTCAGAGATATTAAATCCGGAGTTAGTAAGCAAAATTGCAAGAGATAATCACTTTTTAGTTAACCCCTCTAATGAAGCTTGGTTTAAAAAAAGTAATGCGTCATTAGAGATATGGCAAACTGCTATTTTTAGAGCAGTAGAAAATCGAATACCGATTATTAAAGTAAGTAATACAGGAATAAGTGGTATAATTAATGCTCACGGTAAAATAAAGATGCAGTTAGAACCATTTAAAGCTACAAGCTCCATTTGGAATTTAAAAATACCGAATAAAAAGAAGGAGACTATCTATAATCGATATAATGACTATTTTATTTATTTAATTGGGTTAATGGCATTATTATTATTCATAAGAAGTAAAAAAAGATTTCAATAAATAAAAATAAACTTGAGGTGATACTTATGAAGAAGAAAGCATTTAATAAAGCTGGCGAAGAATACACCTTAAATTATAGTGAAGATGTAGATTGGAATAAATGTATTGGTTGTGGAAATTGTGTTAGAATTTGTGGGCAAGATGTATATATATTAGTCAATACTCCTCAAGGTCAAAAAGCTGATAACCCTAATAGTAACCGCTGTTTAGGAGATGCTCATTGCTATAGTGCTTGTCCTACGCAAGCAATTGAGTTTAAATCTGCAAATCAAAATGATTAATTATGCTAGTTATATAATTATAAATTCAGTTATCAATAGATATAAGTTAAAAGACCCCAGTTAGTACTTAGGGGTCTTTTTTACTTATATAGGAAATTATGCTTAATTTCAAACTGTAGATACCATTCTAGCCAGAAGGGTATGAAGGGCATATTGTCTTTATTCATGAGACTAAATTATAATTTTCTATAGACTCCAATGACCTTCCCTAATATTTTACAATCAGAAGTAAAGATTGGTTCCATATTTGGATTTTCTGGTTGCAATCTTATATGATCTTCTTCTTTAAAAAATCTTTTGACAGTTGCTTCATCATCTAATAGAGCAACGATAATATCTTTATTACGAGCAGTATTCTGTTTTTTAACGATTACATAATCGCCGTCTAAAATGCCTGCTTCTATCATACTCTCACCTTCGACTGTAAGAATAAATAATTTATCACTAGTATCACTAATGTATTCTAGTGGTAAAGGAAAAGTATCTTCTATATTTTCGACAGCTAAGATTGGTTCTCCAGCAGTTACTCTTCCGACTAAAGGAATGTTAATCATTTCTTTATCATTTTCTTGCTTCTTAATAGGTTCATATAAAACCTCAATAGCCCTTGGTTTAGTAGGATCTTTTCTTATGTACTCTTTTTCTTCTAAGGTTGTTAAATGTGAGTGAACAGTAGAAGGAGAACTCAATCCTACTGCTTTAGCTATTTCTCTAACAGAAGGGGGATAACCCTTTTGATTTATTTCTTGCATAATAAAATTAAGAATTTGTTGTTGTCTATTCGATAAATCTTCCATTACTTTCACCTCCACAATGATTAACTTTATTATATCACATCTATTTTTTTAAATCAAACTCTTGTTCGTTTCCTCTTGACAAAGAACAGGTGTTCGTATATAATGTAATTAGAACGAACGTTCTAGAAACTTATGTTCTATAGAGTATTTTTATAAAGGAGGTAGTATGAAGATGATCAAGCGCCATGTGAATTCTTATCCTTGTTCACGAAGAAAAAGGGACAAAAATAATAACGAAAATAAAGCAATCTTAAATGTAGGCTTAGTATTGATTATTTGCACATTTATGTTCATTTTTATTACACAATCAGTTATTAGCACTGGACCAGTTGAGTTAAAAGAAATTCAAGTTAAACCTGGTGATAC
Source organism: Candidatus Frackibacter sp. WG13 (assembly GCF_900114655.1). Lineage (GTDB taxonomy): Bacteria > Bacillota > Halanaerobiia > Halobacteroidales > Acetohalobiaceae > Frackibacter. The sequence goes on along the minus strand of NZ_FOTT01000005.1, from coordinate 69,035 downwards.
TTTATGGTCTATAGTTCAAAGGCATTATTCTGTAGAAGTAGATATCAGAAGGACTATCTATCAAATTAAAAAAGTTAATAATTTAGCTTCTGCTAATTTAAAACCCTATCAAAGACTTAAGTTGCCTATAAAAAAGTAAATAATTTCACATAATATGCAGGAAATTAACAGAAAACATAGAATATACATATAAAGAGTTGTAAAAAAATGATAATAAATCTTCACAAAATCATTGATTATGAATAAGTATATGATATAATAGTTATACAATGTAATTAAATAAACAGAGTATTTATATTCATTTCTTAATCTTAAGTTAAGGGTGGGTTGGATAATAATGAATAGTCCTGAAATTTCTGAGTGTGTCTTAGAACATAAAGTATGCACTGCATGCCGAGAATGTGATTTTTGTGATCTGGATAGCGATAAGATTTGTGATAATTGTATGAAATGCATCAAAGATGATGAAGACTTTAAAGCTATTAAGATTACAGACATAAAGTATGACTAAAATATTAGACTAAGAAGGCAACCGTAATAAAAAACGGTTGCTTTTTTAGTAGTAATTCTTCATAATTTGGAGGAACAGTACTATATGAATAAATATTATTTTGCGATTGAAGCTAATCAACCCCCATAATTTCGCAAAATATCTATTTTGCGAAATTATGGGTAATTTTCAATAATACAAAGGAAATCTACTATTATAGAAGAAATAAATAATTGAAGGAGGTTTTTTCTTATGTCTAAAAAAATACACTATCAAAATGCTGTACAAAGTTTTTTGAAATATTTAATTGCAGAACGAGGTTATTCTGAATTGACTATTGAAGAATATGAGCGAGATCTTGATCTCTTTTTTCGTTATTTACAAAAGGAGTTCAATTATAACCATGATGAAATTTATATTGATACTATATCTAAATATGAACTTACAGAATTTTTAGGTGATATCATTTTAGTTAAAGATAATGCAGCGGCTACTAGGAATCGTAAATTGTATAGTATTCGTTCTTTCTTTAATTATCTGGTTAAACAAGAACTGTTAGAAAGTAACCCTACTAATGCAATTGAATCTACCAAAACAAATCTGCAAGCAGAACCTATTTATCTTCGTTTAGATGATGCTAAAAGATTTATAAATACTATTCGTGAATCTAATTCAGCAATTTGGATTCGAGATCTTGCAATTGTTAAAACATTTATCCATTGTGGTCTTCGTGTTTCAGAATTAGTTAATTTAGATTTAGATGATATTGATTATGAAGATAAGTCTATTAAATTTTATGGTAAAGGAAGCAAGGAACGCTATGTCCCCTTGCATGACAATGTATTGAGTTCAATTAAAGAATATTTAAATTATAGAAATCAAATTAGACCTAGTAATAAAGATGCTGAAAAAGCCCTCTTCTTATCTACTCGCGGCAATCGTATTAATGTTCGCACAGTCCAACTTATGGTAAAAAAATATGCTAAAAAAGCTGGCGTCCGTAATGCCAGTAAGATAACTCCACATAAGTTACGCCATACTTTTGCTTCACTTCTCTATCAAAAAACAAAAGATTTACGAGTTTTACAAGATCTATTAGGTCATAGTAATATTTCTACTACACAGATCTATACTCACACAGATAAAGACCAAAGAAAAAATGCTGTTAATGAAATGCCTGATTTATAATTAGAAAATAAACCACTATAATTAGCAATTAGCCTCTTTTATATGAATATAATTAAGTATTAATTATATTATTTATATAAGGGAGGCGTTTCCTATCTTCTTCAAAAAACAGACATTATTACAAGGTGCTTTTGTTCTAATGCTTGCTGGATTAATTAATCGAATATTAGGCTTTGGTCTCAGGTTAGTTTTGGTTAGAATTCTTGGTGACCAAGGGATTGGACTTTTTCAGATGGTCTTCCCTATTTTTGTTACCTTTGCTATAGTTACAACTTTTGGTCTACCGGTTGCTCTTTCAAAGTTTGTCTCTGAAAGAATGGCAAAAGATAATTTTATAGAAAGTTTGAGGTTGCTAAAGATTTCTTTAGGTTTTACTATATTTACTGGTATCTTCTTTTCGTTTCTATTCTATTTTAGTGCGCCATTCTTAGCTAATAATATGTTGCAAAATTCACAAACAGAATTAATTCTACAAGCAATAGCCCCTGCTCTATTCTTTGTTTCAGTTGCTTCTGTCTTTCGTGGCTTTTTCCAGGGCTTACGAATGATGACTCCAACGGCTATCTCTCAAATTATAGAACAAATTACAAGGATTATTGTAACTTTGATTGTAATTAAGAAGTTATTAGACTATAGTTTGCAGTATCAAGCTACAGGCGCTGCTATTGGTGTTAGTGCTGGTGAAGCCATAGGATTAATTACTTTAGTTACTATCTTTCTTAAAGTCAAGCTTGATAATCAACAGAATTTAAATACAAATAGTAGATTAAAAGGAAAACGAGAACTGTGCAAAGAACTAATTAAATTTGGCTTTCCAATTACTATTGGCAAGATTGTCGCTTCTTTAATGTATAGCGTTGAGGCTATCCTAATACCGACTAGATTACAAGCAGCAGGATACTCTGTTACAGAAGCTACTAGCCTTTATGGTCAATTATCTGGCATGGTACAACAAATCATTTATTTGCCAACTATCGTTACTATCGCTATTACTTCTAGTTTGATTCCCGCAGTTTCTGAATCTCTTTCTAATGCTAATTATCATGAATTAAGAAATCGTTATCAAGAAGCTTTAAGGTTAACATTTTATACAGGTTTACCAGCTATAATAATCTTTTATTTACTACCAACAAAGATTTGTGACCTTTTATTTGGTTATCCTCAAGCCGGTAACATATTGAAATTAATATCTTTAGGCGCCATCTTCCTCTATTTATTGCAGATACTAAGTGGAGTACTACAAGGTTTAGGTAAACCTAATCTAGTAGTAATCAATTCGATCATTGGCCTTGTTTTTGAAATGATAATTATTTTCAATTTAGTTAGTAGACCGAACTTTGGATTAAAAGGTGCTGTCATTGGAATTATTGTTCGATTTTTAATAGTTACTATCTTAAACTTTTTAGCAATTGGTAGAGAAATTGGCTTTAGATTAGATTTTAAACAACTAATACTCAAACCTATTATAGCAGCAATATCATTACCTATCATTATTCCAACTACTTATCAATACTTTTGGAATTTATGGCAAAGTGATTCAGCTAGTCTAATACTATCTATTCTTGTTGGGTTATTAACTTATCTATTACTCTTAATTATTACTAAGGCGATTACAGCTAAAGATTTAAATAGAATTCTAAATTAAGCAATTAAGAAATTTATTAATGTAACCTCTTTTCCTTAGTATCATCTGCTTTTTCAATCATATATGGTTCAATTCGCTCTCTAAAAGCTTGCGATTGTTTATTTACTGGCAATCCTGCATAAGCTATTCGAGTTAATTGAGCGATATCTTTATCAACAGCACATAGGTCACTTCGGTCTAATTCTATAAACTTTCTTTTACCTAAAGCACGTACTACTTGTTTCATCTCTGTTGTACATGAGTTAAAGTAGTTGACTAACTTTTCTACTCCTTCATCAATATTGAAATCATCTTTATGATCGCCGGTATAAAGCATAATATCAGTTGGTGGTTCCCACATAGTAGCCTTCGTCATCTGAGTTTGAACCATAGCTATTACAGCCATAGTACCGATATAAAGAGCATCTGCTCCTAGAGCTAATGCTTTTAAATAATGTCCTGGTGTTGTTAGACCACCAGTAATAATTAAGGTTATCTCATCTTTAACTCCTTTATCTTCTAAATATTTTACCGCTCTTGCTAAAGCATGTAAGGTAGGTAGGCCTACGTCATCTTGTAAAGTAGTAGGACCTCCATGAGTACCACCTTCAGCTCCATCAATAGTTATGAAGTCGATATCTGCCTTTAACATTACCTCTAATTCTTCTTCTAAATAATGAGTAGCAGCAATCTTAATGCCGATTGGCACTTGATACTCAGTCTTCAATTTAGTTACTAACTTAATGAAATCATCAATAGTCTCTACCTCTGGTAAATTAGAATGAATTACAGCTGGTTGCCCTTCGGCTAATCTAAATTTGCTGCGATATTCTTTGCCAATTAATCTATCTGGAGTCTTCATTGATGCAGATGCTTGGGCACCCTGCCCTAATTGAATCTCAATTGCATCTAATTTCTTTAAAGCATCTGGCTCATTCATCCATCCCCCTCTATTATATTGGCCAATAAAGTATTTTGCATTCTTCCACTCTTCCTCTATTAATGGTGCTTCGCCAGAATTAGTAGCAGTGCCAACTTTAGAAGCAGCTTTAGCCAAAGCAATCTTCATCTTCTTACTAAGTGCTCCTCCGTATGACATGCCAGCAATCATAATAGGATTTTCAATTTTGAGTGGTTTTTTAGCTTTAGGACCGATCGTAATCTTAGTTTCGACTTTTTCTTTTTCGTCAGTAGGAAACCGAAATAAATGAACCGGATTAAGTAATATTTTCTCCCATTCTGACAGAACAATAGGACTTCCTAGTGGTCGAGATAATGGTTTACCTGTCTGCGCCCGAAGGGTAGTTTCAATCAAATTTTTAGGATCTACTTTTTGAGCTACTGTTATTGCTTCGTATAAATTATCAGTGTACTTATCTTTCATTATCCTCTCCATAAAAGTATCCATTATAGAATCAGAAATTTTTCGCATAAAATAGCTTAACATTAATGACAACTCCTTCACTAGAGAATTCATTACTTATTTACTATTATTCTTTTTATAATTACTATCGATTATTCATAATATTTATCTACAAATATAAAAAAAGTGTTTGAACAATATCTTTTGCTCAAACACATCTTACTAATTCTTACTTTGAAATAGATTTAATTGTTGGTATATAGTACTCTTTAAATTAGACAAAGTAACTCCAATTAACCGTATCTTCTTAGTTAATTCTTCATCTTGCAATAAACCGTCTGCTATTTGATAAATTTCTGACTCCTCATTTATGTAATCATCAACTGTTTGACTACGAGATAATACTTCAAAATCTTCATATTTTAATTTTAAAGTTACGGTTTTACCATGAACTTCTTTATTCTGTACTCGAACAGCTACTTGTTTACTTAATTTTTTTAAATGTTCGCTTAAAAGGACTTTATCATTAGTATCAATGCGTAGTGTAGTTTCTTTTCCGATAGACTTAGGGAGTCCTGGCGGAGTAACTTTTCTTTTGTCCTTCCCTTGAGCTAATTGATATATCTGATACCCTTTTTTGCCAAATTGCTTAATTAGAAATACTAAGTCAGTATCAACTATATCTTTGACTTTATATAAATTATGATCTTTCAAATTTGCAGCAGTCTTAGGACCTACCCCCCATAATGCTTCGACATCTAATTTCGATAACAATCTATTAACATTTTGAGGAGAAATAATCTTAAAACCATTAGGTTTATCAAAATCAGATGCTAACTTAGCTAGAAATTTATTATAACTAATCCCAATTGAAGCTATTAAATTTAATTCTTTCTTAATTCTTCTCTGAATCTCTCGACCAACTTGGATGCTATTTTGTGAATTAGCTTCTACATCTAAAAAAGCTTCATCTAAAGCTAAAGGTTCAACTAAATCAGTGTACTCATTAAAGATATCATGAATAGCTTTTGATACCTTCTTGTATTTTTGGTGATTAGGTTGAATGATAATCCCATTAGGACATAACTTTTTAGCTTTAGCCATGGGCATAGCAGAATGAATCCCATACTCTCTAGCCTCATAAGAAGCAGTACTTACTACCCCTCGTCGACTAGTACCGCCAATAATAACCGGTTTTCCTCTTAAATTTGGATTATCTCTCATTTCTATGGCAGCATAGAAAGCATCCATATCAATATGAATAATATTTAGTTCCATTGTTGACACCTCAAAAAGATTACCACTCTAATAATTTAGTTGCTACTTTTCCTGATTGTCCGATATGGTATAATGCTTTAAATATACGTCCTTGTTTATAATATACAGCCCCTAATAAGAAATGGGTATATCTATTTTCCTCTAATTCTAAAGATTTTTGCAGGACCTTTTCAGCTTGATCATACTTTTCTAATTTACCATAGATAGTTCCTAAATAATTATAAGACCAAATATTTTTAGGATCATTTTTAATTATTTTCTTAAATAATTTTAATGAAACTTTATAATTATGGCTGGCATAGTTAGCAAAACCTAAATAATTTAAAAACATCGCATTATCAGGATTCTTTTCTAGTCTTGCTTCATAATACTTTATAATGCTTTTTGCTGTCTGACCATCATTTAAATCAGATAATAGATCAAACTCCTTCTTAGCACGGTCTATCTTACCCAAATTAGCATATGCAACTCCTAAGCGAAAATGAGCTTTAATATTCTTATCTTCTTTTTTATCCTCTTTTTCATCGTTCTTCTTTATGATTTTTTGATTATTTTTAATTAATTCTTGCCATTCTGCTTTATATTTACTTTCTGCAACTATTGGGCTGTTGAATAAAGAAATTATTAAAAATAGAGATATAATAGATACAATACTTATACGTTTCATTATTTGCAACACCATCCTATTCTATATCATTTATATCGTTCTTTTATAATATAACTGCTTATTTAATTACTTCTATTTAATAACGGAAGTTCCTCCTTAAAAATCAAGAAAGAAGTAAATAGATTATAAGTGTAGAAAATGTAGAAACGGTTGATAGAATTTTCTATCAACCGTTAAGACCATTTCTCTCCTAAATTAATTCTTTATTAACGACCAAAAATTACTTGTTCTCATCTTCACAATTGGCTTTAAATAAACTTTCAATAGGTTTTTGAGGGGTAATAGTGGAGATAGCGTGTTTATAAATCATCTGTTGCTGACCATTAGAGTCTAAGATTACTGTGAAATTATCAAATCCTGTTACCTTACCGGTTAACTGAAAGCCATTAACTAAATAGATCGTTACTGAAGTACCTTCCCGGCGAATTTGATTCAAAAAGCTGTCTTGGAGATTAATTTGAGACTTCATATTTACTAACGCCTCCTTTGTATATATTCCTTATACATTCCTAATATGTTATTTCTACATCTCTTCCTTATTTACCTGCAAAGATTCACTATTTTTATCTTGCTGACAGAGAACACAAGAACCTTTTCGTAAAGATTCTTCTCTTAATAAGATAGGAGTTATTAATATTCCTTCTTTTATTCCATCTTGCTTGCCGAAATAATAACCAATAGCATAGCCAATCCCTAATATAAAAATTATAGCTACAATTATAAGAAGATTAATCTCCACCTTCTTCACCACCTTCATCTTCTAATAAGAAGATAACTAAAGGAGTTGTTAAAAAGACTAATATAGTTTTCTCAAAATGAAGATAAAGATTTAGAACTAAAATAATTAATATTAACAAAATAGCCTGACGTTCTCCTAAGATATGAGTAAAATTTCGATGAAAAATTTGCTCATCCTTTTTAGCATCTATTAAATCATCTATTAATTGAAGATTAAATATAATTAGGATTGAAGAGATTAATTCATAAATAGGTAATAAAAAACAGCCTATACTAAAGAGTATGATACTTTCTTGATATGCTTTCAAACCAGAAGGTAAAGAATTACTTAAATCATTTCCCATCCCTATAATATAACTACCCCAAAATAATGAAATGGCCCACTGAATATTCAAGATAACACTTAAAGAAAACGAAAGTAAAGCATAAGGGATAGTAGCTCGCCTTAATTTAATAGCTAATGTCTGTTTTCCGATCAATTCATCTAAATTTTGATCTAGGTAATCATCCATCAATTTAATACTTATCCCTGCAAAAAAGACGGCAATGAAATTATTGAATAAAGAATTAATTGTCAACTTTTCACCTTCTAATTAAAGTTATATTCTATATATATTAAGTTAATATAAAAATATGAAAAAAGCTACCTGCTTTAACAGGTAGCTTTAAGGGGTAATTTAACTCTAAAGGGGTAAATATTAGTTTTTAAGGGGTAAAAAAGGGAAAACATATGATTTAAAATTTAATTCTCTTAACTTATTTCTTGTTTAATCTTAGTTGATCCCATTAACTAAGATTAAACAAGAAAATACTTAATGAGGAGAGGACTTATTATTTACTAAGTACCTCTTTAACTTACATCTATAATTATATACTATCTTTTTTACGAAATTATGACGAATTACAAATAATTTAAATTTACTTAATTACTTATGATTCTTGGAGATTTTTAGGCAGAATAAAATTAAACTTAGCTCCTTCTCCCAATTTACTCTCTACACCTATCTGGCCTTGATGCTGCTCGATTATTTCTTTAACAATTGAAAGTCCTAATCCAGTACCGTTTCCAGTTCTTGTTCTTGCTTTATCGACTTTATGGAACCTATTCCAAATATACTTTAATTCATCTTCTGGAATACCTGGTCCACTATCTTCTATGCTAACTTTAACTTCTTCTCCTAAATCTTTAATTTGAACCTTAATTTCACCTGACTCAGGTGTAAAGCTAATTGCATTATTTAATAAATTTAATAAAACTTGACCGATACGGTCACGATCTAAGAAAATATTAAATTCTGCGTCATCTGAACTCTCAATATTAATAGTAAGATTCTTCTTATCGATCTGTGGTTGGAGATTAAGAACAGTCTGTTCAATAATATCTTTCAAATTATATTCAGCAATATTCATCGCAATTTGACCACTTTCAATCTGAGATAAGTCAAGCAGATCATTCACTAATCTAGTCAACCTCTTAACTTCATCTAAAATAATATTTAAGTATTCCTGTTCTAACTCTTCATCGGTAACTACTTTATCTCTAATTGCTTTGACAAAACCTTGAATTGAAGTTAGTGGTGTCTTTAATTCATGGGAAACGTTAGCTACAAATTCTTTCTGTAACTGTTCTAACTCCCATCTATCGCTAATATCTTGCATAACTCCAACTACACCTAAAAGCTCTTCATTAGCAAATATAGGAGCTACATGAACTAAAATTCGAATAGGTTGTTGGAAATTTTCTAAAGTAAATTCATTAATAGCCACCTCTTCTTCTTCTAAAGCTGAATTAAATATATTTAATAAATCTTGATTATCAGTTATTTGACTTAATTTCTCTCCTAACCGATCTTGAGAAAGATTTAATAGGGTTTCAGCTTGCGGATTAGTGAGAATTATTTCTCTATCCTCATTAATTGCCACAACCCCTTCATTCATACTCACTAAAATAGATTCTATTTTGTTCTTTTCTTGATTTAACTCAGCTATTGTTGCTTCTAATTCTCCTGCTAAATAATTAAAGGTTTGTCCTAGTTGGGCTATTTCATCATTAGTTTTAGTCTTTACTCTAGTGTTAAACTCTCCTTTTGCTAACCTTAATGCAGCCTGATTAACCCGATTTAGAGGATTTAATAATGATTTAGAAAAAGTAAAACTTAAGAGTATAGCTAAAACAATAGCCATTAATGTAGCAAAGAATAATAACTCCTGTAGTTTACCCATAATACCAGAAATTCCCGCTAAAGGAGCATAAACAAAAACAGCACCAATTACCTTATTATCCATAGTTACAGGCACAGCTACCGAAAGAACAGGCTGTTCAAAAAGAGGAGACATTCCTTTTCTAGTTACTATCTGTCCATTAAGAACTTTTTTTACTTCTTCTTTTTCTAATTTGACACCACGCCAATTTTGATTACGATTCGAAGCAGCAAGGATTAAACCTTTAGAATCAGTAATCCATACTTTCCCTTCGAGAAACTGGCTAGCTCTTCTTAAATACTGTACTGTTTGTTGATAATTTCCATTACATAATGAAGTTTCTACTAAATTAGCTACTTCTTCTCCTTGTTTAATGAATTCCTCTTCTTTACTTTTGAAATAATAATTTTCAAAGGTATAGGTCAAAAAGATTCCTAAAACAATTAATGTAATTAGAATGACTGTTACAAAACGAGCCATTAATTTACCAAAGATGCCTTTAAAGATCTGCATCTTCAATAACCTCAAACTTATAGCCTACACCCCAAACTGTCTGTAAGTAACTAATCCCCTCAACTTCATGGTCAATCTTGCTTCTTAGTCGTTTAACATGAGTATCTACTGTACGAATGTCACCGATGAAATTATAACCCCAGACCTGATCTAATAACTGTTCTCTTTTAAAGACTTGTCCACGATTAGTAGCTAAATACCAAAGTAAATCGAACTCTTTTGGAGGCAAGTTAAGTTCTTTACCATCAACTATTACTTTATAGACAGTCTTATTAATCTCTAACTTAGGAAACTCTAATACCTGTTGTAAGTCAGTGCTATCGGTTCTTCTTAATCGTGCTCGTACTCTAGCTATTAATTCATCAGGGTCAAAAGGTTTAGTTACATAATCATCTGCTCCTAAGTCAAGACCTTTAATCTTATCATACTTTTCCCCTTTAGCGGTTAACATAATAATTGGTACATCTGATCGTTTACGCAATTTCTCACAAACTTCCCAACCGTTTAGTTTAGGTAGCATGATATCCAAAATTATTAAATTGAAATCTTCCGTTTTAGCCAAATTAAATCCTTCTAATCCATCATGAGCAGTGGTTACTTCATATCCTTCTTTTTTAAGATAGAGTTCAATAAGTTTACGGATATTCTGGTCATCATCAACAACTAAGATTTTGATTTCTTCACTCATATTTTCACCTCAAATACTTTCAATATATTATATAGATTCAAACTAATTTATTCTTCTTACTATACATTATAATCTATTTTTAATTTATCTGTCAAAAAAACCTTTGAATTTAAAGGTTTTTAAGCAAAAATTTCTTAACTTCTTTAAATCCTTGTTGATAAAGTGCAGAAATAGGAATAATAATCTCGTGACCTAATCTTTCTTGTAAGAATTCTAAATTATTACGAGCAATTTTAAGATCAATCTTATTGGCTAAAATAGCATAGCATTTTTTAGTTTTACAGTAATTATATATTTCTAAATCTAATTCAGGTAACTCCTTTAAACGTCTGGTATTTAATTTAGAGAGATCAATTAAATGAAGGATAATATTAGATTCTTGAATCTTTCTTAAAGTTTGTGCCATAGCTAATCTAATTTCTTCTTGAGGATGAATTCCTTCAATTAAACCACAGCTATCAATTAAATTTACTCTTTGATATCCTTTCCCGGCTGGAAGTTTTAATTGAATTTCTTGAATTTCTTTAGTTGTGTGTTCTTCAGGACATACTAATTCTTTTAGAGCTGTCTGTAATTCATAAGTCTGTTTTGATAAGAAACCAGCCGGTTGTCTAATGGTAAACTTTAATTCTTTGATTCCTAAATAATCAGCAAAATTAATTGCAAAACAGGTCTTCCCTACATTTGTCTGCCCTATTACTAAAGATTTTGTCATAATTGCTCCTTCCTTTTATTAAAAACTTCTTTTATTTAAAATCCTCAGGTTGAATAGTCATTAAGTCCTCTTTTAATATCTTTTTATTTTTAACTAATCTAATTGCTTGAGTACGAATTGCTTCTTCAATTAGGTTCCTTACTGTTCTTGCATTACCCTGTTGTGGACCTGACAATTCTCTTTTTTTATCTAACAAACGATAAAGTTTATTCTTAGCTGCCTTACTTAATTTATATTCTCTTTCCCTTAGCATTAATTCAGCAATTTCAATTAATTCTTCTATAGTGTAGTCCTCAAAATCGACTTTAATCGGAAACCTTGAACTTAAGCCAGGATTTGTTTGTAAGAAATATTCCATTTCTTCAGGATAACCTGCTAGTATAACTACTAAATCATCTCGATTATCTTCCATTCCTTTAACTAAAGCATCTATTGATTCTTTACCAAAGTCTCTAATTCCTCCTCTTGCTAATGAATATGCTTCGTCAATAAAAAGAATTCCTCCTAATGCTTCATCAATAACCTCCCTTGTTTTTTTAGCGGTATGCCCAATGTATTCACCTACTAAGTCTGCTCTTTCTACTTCTTTTAAATGTCCTTTTGATAAAAGTCCTAGTTCTTTAAATAGTTCACCAAAGATTCTAGCCACAGTAGTCTTCCCAGTACCAGGATTACCTTTAAAGACCATATGCATTACTAAAGGTTCAGTAGCTAGGTTCAAGTTATTACGTTTTTGTTGAATCTTAACGAAAGCTTCTAATTCTTCAACTAAGTTCTTAATCTTTCTTAAACCGATTAATCCTTCTAATCTATCTTTTATTTTTTTAATTTTTTTCTCCGAGGTATTTGGGGGTTCTTCCTTAGTTTTCAAGGCAAGATTATTATAAGTAGTCTGTTGATTATTCAGAAGACGTAAAACTTTAGTAATCGATAACTTACCATTCTCAAACTCTTTAATAATATCTTTCCTTTTCAATTTACTACTCACTCCTTCCTTAAATTAAAGAGTAGTAGCACTAATTATTATATGTAAATATATTTAATTTGTGAAGAGGAAATTAAGATATAAAAAACCGACATGTTTAAAAAACATATCGGTTATAAAAATATTATATTAATTTAACCTTCTATTAATTTTTTGTCTTCAGGCTGTAAATTAGTTCTAATTAGTTCTTCAGTCTGAGTAATTAAATCTTCAAATTTCATTTTATCTACATCAAACCAATCAATCTCCTTATCTTTTCTAAACCAAGTTAACTGTCGCTTAGCAAAGTGGCGTGTGTCTCGTTTGATTAGTCGAATAGCTTCTTTTAGATCGTATTCACCTTCTAAGTAACCGATAATTTCTTTATAGCCTAGCCCCTGCATAGACTGAAGATCTCGGTCATAACCGGTTTCATATAACTCTTTTACTTCTTCGATTAATCCTTCTTCTATCATGATATCTACACGACGATTAATCCTATCATAAAGTTCTTCCCGCTCTCTCCTTAATCCAATTTTAATTGCTCTGTATCTTGGAGGACGTTCTTTTGCTTCCTTTTTAAAATGAGTACTAGTTTTACCAGTCTGTTTATAGACTTCAATACCTCTAATAACCCGCCGCAGATCATTAGGATGTAATTTCTCTGCTAAAGGAGGATCGATCGCTTTTAATTTATTATGTACATATTCTGTACCATATTCTTCTGCTTCTGCTTCTAATCTCTCTCTTAATTTCCAGTCGGTCTCCATATCAGGAAAGATAAAACCTTGGATTAAGGCTTTAACATATAGACCGGTACCTCCTACTAGCATTGGTAGACGGTTACGGTTAATTATTTTTGGTATCAACTCATCAACCCTTGCTTGGAAAGCAGCTACACTAAATTCTTCTTCTGGAGGGAGGATATCGATCATATGATGAGGTATATTATTTCGTTCTTCTACTGTTGGTTTAGCCGTACCGACATCCATTCCTTTATAGACTTGCATTGAATCACCAGAAATAATCTCTGCATTAAATCTCTTAGCTAAAGTTAATGATAACTTTGTCTTTCCAACAGCAGTAGGACCGATAATTGCTACTAATGGTTCCTGCATACTTAACACCCTTTCTTAGTTTCGCTTAAACTTTTTAGCTAATTCTGATTGGGAGAAGTGAATAATTGTTGGCCTTCCATGAGGACAGGTATATTTATTTTCTGTTCTTTCTAGTTTTTTTAATAGTTCCTCCATTTCACCTGGTACTAATTTATCGCCACTCTTAATTGCACTACGACAAGAGATAAGAATAATTAAATCTTCAATTATCTTAGTTGGTTCTTTTACTGAACCTTTTTCTAACAAATTATCTATAATATCTAAAGTTACTTCCTTAGTATTGAGTTGGTGTAATAAATAAGGGACTGCTCTAACCAAATAAGTCTGTCCGCCAAAATGTTCAATATCAAAACCGAGTTTCTCTAAATTATCTTGATGTTCTTTAAGAATTTCAATCTCTGGTCTCGTTAATTCTAATTGTAAAGGGATTAATAATGGTTGTGACTGTACAGTCGTTGATTCAAAGTTTTCTAAAATTTGATTATAAAGAATTCGTTCATGCGCAGCATGTTGGTCAATAATATAAAAGCCATCTTCGTCTTGGGCGACAATATAAGTCTTATGTACTTGACCTAAAGGGAAAAGAGTAGGTACAGCATCATATTCTTCGCTTTCTTCTCTAATATTAATATTTTTGTTATGATTATTATGTTCTTTATCATTCTTTTCTTGCGTAATTTTATCTCTTACTTGTTCTTTTCTTTCTTCTTCAATATGATCTTTATTATCGTTCTGTTTAGACTCTTTTTTTGCTTCTTTTGGTTGAATCTTAATCTGCTGATTTGATTTTGTTTCTTCTTTCTTTCGACTTAAACTTTTATTAGTCTTATTTCTTCTATTCGTAGCCTTTTCACCCGTAGTTAAATTTAGTCTCTGCTGTTCATCCTTAGGCTGTCTTTTATTAGATAACTTTTCTTTAGAGGATTGTCTCTTCTTACTTTCTTTATTAGTCTTTTTAGTTTTGTTTTTGTTAAATTGCTCAGAACCTTTCCGAGCATTCAATTTGACTTGAGGTGCTAAATCCGTATTCTGTAATGCTTCTTTTACTCCATCTTTGACGACATTATAGACTTCCTTTTCTCTACTGAAGTTAACTTCCATCTTAGTAGGATGTACATTGACATCTATTAGGATTGGATTTAATTTAATTGTTAAAATAACAATTGGATGTCGACCTTTAGCCAATAGAGTATGATAGGCCTCGCCTATTGCTTCACTTAAGACTTTACTCTTAATATAGCGACGATTAATAAAGAAAGATTGATGTTTACGAGAAGCTCGATTAATATTAGGTTTCGAAACGTAACCACTAATCTTCATGTACTTATCTTCATAATTAACCTTGATCATACTTTTAGCTATTTCTCTACCATAAATACTTAGGATACAGTCTAATAAGTTATCATTACCCGGACTTTCTAGTATCTTCTTCTGATTATGAGTTAATTTAAATGAAATTTCTGGATATGCTAACGCTAGACGATTAATAATATCACTAATTCTACTTATCTCTGTTGCCGCAGTCTTTAAGTACTTATATCTAACCGGTGTATTATAAAAGAGGTCTTTAACTATAATATTAGTTCCTACTGAACAACCAATATCCTTAACCTGTTTAATTTGACCACCTTCTACTTTTAATATCGTACCACCTAATTCCTCTTTAGTTCTAGTCTTAATTTCCATCCTAGAAACAGCAGCAATACTAGGCAATGCTTCACCGCGAAAGCCGAGAGTACGAATTGAAAAAAGGTCATTAGCTTCGGTTATCTTACTAGTAGCATGACGTTCTAACGCTAATCTAGCATCATCACGGACCATTCCTTGGCCGTTATCTATAACTTGAATTAGGTCTTTACCTCCATTATCAATATGAACCTCGATTTCAGTACTATTAGCATCAATGGAGTTTTCAACTAATTCTTTAACTACCGAAGCTGGACGCTCAATTACTTCTCCGGCAGCAATCTTATTAATAACCTCATCTGATAAAAGCTGAATCCTTTTAGTCATTGATTTCACTCCCTAGTATCTTTTAGGCTAGTCCTTTATCTTGTAATTCTTCTTTAGCTTCTTGTTGTAATTGGTGTAATTTATTCATAGCCTCTAACGGTGTCATCGACATAATATCTAATTCACTTATCTCTTCTAAGACTTCGCTGGTTTGTGAAGTGAATAAGGGTAGCTGAGCTATATTATTTACTTCTTTTTCTTCATCTTTCCGTTTTTTAATCTTTTGCTTTTGAATCTCTTTGGCTTCGGTTTCTTTAACAACTGATGTTAGATTATCTGTTGTCATATCATTTTCATTCTTGGTATCATCATTTTTAATATCTTTTTTAAAATTAGTATTCAGACGCTGGTAATTATCAGATTCTGCTTCTAATTTTGCTAATACTTGGTTAGCTCTTTCAATTACTGGCCTAGGTACTCCAGCCCGTTTAGCTACTTCAATACCATAGCTATCATTGGCTCTTCCGGGAATGATCTTACGTAAGAAGGCAATCTCTTCTCCTTCTTCTTTAACTGCTACATTATAATTCTTAACTCCAGATAGTCTATCTTCCAATTCAGTTAGTTCATGATAGTGAGTTGCAAAGAGAGATTTAGCTCCAATCTTACTTTCATCACTTATGTATTCAGTAACTGCCCAAGCAATACTTAGTCCATCATAAGTACTAGTCCCACGACCAACTTCATCTAAAATAATTAAGCTATTACGAGTGGCATTATTTAGGATGTTAGCTACCTCATTCATCTCTACCATAAAAGTACTCTGTCCAGTAGTTAAATCATCCGAAGCTCCTACTCGAGTAAAGATGCGGTCAACAATACCGATCTTAGCATTCTCTGCTGGTACAAAACTTCCTATCTGAGCTAATAAAGTAATTAAAGCAATTTGACGCATATAAGTCGATTTTCCTGACATATTAGGCCCAGTAATGATCGAAAATCTATCCTGGTCACAGTCCAAATAACAGTCATTAGGAACGAAAGTCTCTTCTTGTAACATTTCCTCAACTACTGGATGGCGTCCGTCTTTAATCTCAATTACATCGCTAGCATTAACCTTTGGTCGACAATAATTATTATTCAAAGCTACCTCAGCTAAAGAAGATAATACATCTAATTGGGCTAAGATATCCGCGGCTAATTGGATTCTTTCTGTCTCTTCAGCAATCTTTTCTCTAAATCCAGTAAAGATTTCATATTCTAAGTCAACGCTTTCTTCTTCGGCATTTAAGATTTTAGATTCTTTTTCTTTTAATTCTGGTGTGATATATCTTTCACTATTAGAAAGCGTCTGTTTTCTTTCATAATTATCGGGAACTAGGTCTAAATTAGCCTTTGTTACTTCGATATAATAACCATGTACTTTATTAAATCCTACTTTTAACGATTTAATTCCTGTCCTTGCTTTCTCTTCTTGTTCTAAATTAGTAATCCAATCTTTACCTTCATTCATAGCTTGTCTAAATTCATCTAATTCTTGATGATAACCGTCTTTGATTAAGCTTCCCTCGGTTATAGTAACCGGTGGTTCTTCTTTAATAGCATTATCGATTGCTTCGTGAATATCTTCTAAAGTATCTAAATTATCTTGTAAACTTGTTAACTTAGGCGCCGAAAAGTTGCTTAATATTTCTTTAACTTCGGGTAAGATAGATATTGAGTTCTTTAAGGCAATCAAATCGCGTCCATTAGCTGAACCGTAAGTAACTTTACCTATTAAGCGTTCAATATCATATGATTTATCTAAATTATCTTTTAACTCTTCTTTAAGAAAGATATTATCCTGCAACTGGGCTACAGCCTCTAAACGAGCGCTAATCTTGTTTGTATCCAATAAAGGTTGTTCAATCCATTTACGTAACTTACGCCCGCCCATAGCGGTTACTGTGTGGTCTAGGACCCAAAGTAAGCTTCCTTTATAATCATGATCACGCATCGTCTTAGTTAACTCTAAATTTCGTCTAGTGTTAGCACCTAAGATCATATATTCTTGAGTTGAATAGGTACTTATCTGTTGTAGATGTTTTAAAGTTCGTTTCTGTGTTTCTAAAAGAAAATCTAAGATAGCACCTGCTGCTTTAACCGCAATCTTTAACTCTTCACAGCCAAATCCATCTAAAGATGAAACATCAAAATGATCAATTAATAGATCATAGGCCTGGCTATAACTAAAACGTTCTTCTATTTCGTTTAAAATCGGATCGAGTTCTTCTTTAATATAACTCATCACTCTAGAATTTTTATAGAGTTGAGGATCAATTAAACACTCCGTAGGATTAACTCGCGCTAACTCATCAATTAAATTATCTACTGCTTCCTCGCCGGTTAATTCAGTAATTGAAAATTCACCTGTTGATATATCAACAATGGCAAAACCGAAACCTTCTTTACCAACAGCAATCGCAGCTAAATAATTATTACTTTTTTCTTCTAAAAATTCATTATTAATAACTGTCCCAGGAGTAATAACTCTTACAACCTCTCGTTTAACTAAACCACTAGCTTGACTAGGATCTTCTACCTGTTCGCAGATTGCTACTCGATATCCTTTATCAATTAAAGTAGCAATATAAGGTTCAGCTGAGTGATAAGGAATACCAGCCATGGGTGTCTTATCACCTTTACCTTTATTACGAGAAGTTAAAGTCAATTCTAACTCTTTAGCTGCCAACTTAGCATCATCAGAAAACATCTCATAAAAGTCACCTAATCTAAATAGAAGAATCGCATCATCATATTCATTCTTAATTGAAAAGTACTGCTGCATCATAGGAGTTAATTTTTTAGCCACCATTGGCACCTCCGTGTTATTAATTTATGTAAAACCAGTAATATCCTTGTGTTCTCAACATAACATTATATCACAAGTACTATTAAAGATAAAGAAAAAAGACCACAGGATAGATTACCTGTGATCTCTTAGTTAAGTACTAATATTTGAAAACTTGATTAATTAACAACAACCGCCAGCATCAGCTTCCGCATCTTTGCCTTCAATAAAGTTAGTTAGAACTTTATTGATAGATTCCATAACTTGACCAAACTGTTGTTGTGCTTCCATGAAGCTCTTAATACTTTCGTTTTGCTGCATCTTACCTTGAAGAGCTTGTAGTTCTTGCTGTTGCTCTTGAGTAACCTGCTGACCATTCATCTGTGCCATCTGTAACTGCTTCTGCTTAGCTTGGAATTCATCTAATAATGCTTTTGCATCATCATCACTATGCATAACTTCCTCAGCTTTCTTCAACTTAGTATATTCAGCTGAATCTACGATTTCCTCTCCCAATGCTTCTGCTTTTTCAATAATTGACATAATTAATACACCTCCAAATTTTGTTACCATAGACAACTTTTCAAGAAAAAAAATTAATCTCCTTCATTATTTAGAGATTATTTAACCAAATCTCCAAATAATGTCCAACTTGATGCCTTATTTATCTTAACATTTATTAACTCTCCTGTCAAATCAGAGTCGGCATCAAAGATGACTATCTTATTACTCCTGGTTCTTCCCATCTGTCTATCGGGATTATTCTTGCTTTCTCCCTCACCAAAGACCTCTACTTTCTTGCCAACTAGCTTTTCATTCTGTTTCCTGCTGATTTCACTTTGTAAATCCATTAACTGTTGTAATCTTTCCTGTTTAACCTCTTCATCTACCTGTTCTTCCATTTTAGCTGCTGGGGTGCCAGTTCTTTGGGAATATTTAAAAGTGTAAGCCATATCAAATTCAACTTCTTCTATTACTTTTAATGTTTCAGCAAAATCTTCTTTAGTCTCACCTGGAAAACCTACAATAATATCCGTGGTAATTGCAGCCTCAGGGAGCATTTCTTTAATTTTTTTAGTTGCTTTTAAGTATTCTGCTTGGCTATAGCCACGATTCATTTCTTTGAGAATTCTATCGCTACCTGACTGAATAGGTAGATGAAAATGTTCACAGACCTTATCTGTATTAGCAATAGTCTCAATTAATCTATTATTAAAGTCTCTAGGATGCGAAGTCATATAACGAATTCTTGCTATATATTCGACTTTATCTAGTGCCGATAATAGATCAGCAAAGTCAATATCTTCATCTAAATCCTTGCCATAAGAATTGACATTTTGGCCTAAAAGAGTGACTTCTTTAACTCCATCGTCAGCTAACTTATTTACTTCATCAACTATATCTTTTAATGGACGACTCTTTTCCCTTCCGCGAACATGAGGAACAATGCAGTATGTACAGAAATTATTACAACCATATATTATTGTAACCCAAGCTTTATGATCTGATTCACGTTTAGACGGTAAATCTGGAATTAATCCTTCTTTTTCTTCCCAAATATCAATTAAAGGATCAGATGCTTTCTTAGCTTCAGCTAACAAACGAGGAAATTCATGAATATTATGAGTTCCAAAGACCATATCTACATGAGAATACTTCTCCTTAATCTCCTTTACAACTTCCTCTTGTTGCATCATGCAGCCACAAATTCCGATTAAAAGATCTGGATTCTGTCGTTTATATTCTTTTAAAGATCCTACTTTTCCATAAACTTTTAATTCTGCAT
This sequence comes from Candidatus Frackibacter sp. WG13, assembly GCF_900114655.1. GTDB lineage: Bacteria > Bacillota > Halanaerobiia > Halobacteroidales > Acetohalobiaceae > Frackibacter. Next base: position 48,918 of record NZ_FOTT01000005.1, on the reverse strand, counting down.
TTTCTCTAACACAACATGTATTTAAAATAATAACATCGGCGTTTTCAATCTCGTCAGTCGGTTTATAACCTTCTTCTTGGAGAACACCAGCTAGTTTTTCTGAATCATGTTCATTCATTTGACAACCGTAGGTACGTATAAAATACTTTTTTTCTTTTTCTGCTGCTTTCAATTTGCTTTCCCCCCTGCTTATATCATAATTCATAATCGATTCTAAATTATATTATAACACAAAAAGATAATTTCAAAAATATATCCCTGCATTTAGCAGGGGATTTTTCTACATTATTATATAGGAAGATATCAGCAAAAGCAAATATTACATTATTTACCAGGAAATATATTTATTATTTTCTCTTATCTTTCTTATCATCATCTATCAAATTATAATTTTTATTGACCTCATTAATAATTAATGTAGGTTTTAATATACTCCATATTCTTTACCTGCTTCAATCATTGCTTCAATATTTTCAGGTTTAGCTTCATCAGTTACTGCTCCTGTGGTTAAAATAAAGCCTCCATTTTCACCGACATCCTCTATTAACTCTTTACAATAAGACCTTACATCTTTAGGATCTCCGGTAGACATTAATGAACTAGGCACATTACCTGCTATACAAGCCGTATCGCCTAATATTTCATTAGCCTTTCTCATATCAGTCTTATCAAACATCCATAATGTACTAGCCTTTGGGATATCTTCTTTAATAATATCAAGACGTTCATTATAGGCACCTTCGGCAAATAATAATGGAACTAATCCTTCTTCTATTAAACCATTAATTACTTTATTTAAAGTAGGCCAATAGAACTCTTTAAATTGTTCTCTAGACATGAAACTATCGGCTCCTTTATGAAGAGGCATAAATACAAAAGGGTTGTTATTAACTGTAGCAGAATTAATTCCCATCTTTAATGCTAAAGGAGTTAATCTTTCCATTGCTTCTTGCAATTTTTCAGGTCGCCGGAACATATCTAACATTGCTGCTTGAGTTCCTCTTAATGTATCTGCTAATATGTCAAACGGTGCCTTAGAACCTCCACCCATAAATAACGGATATCCAGCAGAAATTATCTGTGTATTAATACTATTTGCTGCTTCAAACCATTCTAACGCTCGTTCTCCTGCCTCCATTAAACTCTTAAGCGCCGATTGCACATCAGGTGTTCCAAAAGGAATAAGAGCCGGAGGAGTGAATGGCATTTCAATAATACTAGTAAGTGCCCCTAAATTTTGAAGAGGGCGAAGCTCATCACATATACGAGGCAAATACCTTCTCAACCAAAAATCTGTAGGATCATCTATTAAAGCATCATAATCTTCAGGTTTCATATATTCATCTTCTACACATTGATAAGAAGTCTCCGCAGGAGTTCCATTTCTAGGCCATTGATATAGATTATATCCTAAAGCTTCAAAAACCTTTCCTGGAACTGCTTCAATAGAACCTTTATATGCATCAGGTTCAAAATCAAAAGTATATTTTTTATAAGATTCTTCAAATTTATCATAATCATACATTATATCTTCTGGAGTCATCTCAGCATAAAAAGCAGGAAAAAAGCCAACATTAGGAATGACTGGAACCTTATCTGGTTGCTTTAAATTAACCACATCAATTAATCTTTGTGCTCTTTTTTTGTATGCTTCTTTTGCTTTCTCATCTACAAATTCTATATCTTTAGGTGATAACCAATCAGCAAATATCTCCGCTCTTTTTTCTTGTGAAGAAAGTTCTTGATTAGTCATTTTATTTACCTCCTATTCATTCTTTTACTAATTTATCCTCATTGTTTTATAATTAAATCCTTATAGACAATTTGATCTCCAGCATCTATTATAGCAAAGTCTTCATCCCATTCTTCGTTAAAAGCTTTATAAATAAGCCTTAGAGAACCTTCTACTACTTTATGACTTAATTCGAATTCATTAGCAATGTTACTAGTTCTCTCAATGATTTCCTTCGGCTCATAAGCTTCTGTATCAATCACTTTTATTTCTTTATAGTTATGTAACATTCTTTTATAAATCTTTTTAGCCTTTTTTAAGCCATACTTGTCTATGCAATAATTATATTCAGACCAAATATTTGATTCATTTTCTAAATAACCTTTAGTAAAATAATAAGAAGGTGCTTTTTTATCTAACGTCTGTTTTCTTTCATTACTGCCTAGAAATAAGGCTATACAATCATCTACTTTTGGAAATATCATTCGGGCGTTAGATGAATGTAAGCCAAGCAAAGAATTCCCACAAACTCCAAATAACAGTATAATATTTTCTACATTTGCTATTCTATTAATTTGTTCCTGAATAGCCTTATTTAATTTTTCTGGAAAATCATGAAGTCCAGAATCAATCCAGATAATTGGAGCATCTACTTTTAAATCTTCTACTACAAGCATAACTTCATCCTTTAAAGTATTACAGGCAACAAAAATATTCTGCAAATCAGACACCACCTATTATATTTATTCTACTCAATATTCTGAAAATTAGAAAGTTATTCCTCATTCGCAACTATATCTTTGATTAAATCAACCGCTTTATTAGGGTCGTTTTCAAAATAATCAACTCCTGTATACTCTTTAACCTTTTGATTTACAGGATATCCACCTATAATTATCTTTACGTCATCTCTTAATCCAGATTTGTCTAGTAGATCTACTACTTTCTTTACTCCATTAATACAGAATGTTAATACTACTGAAATACCTAGAAGTGATGCATTAGTTTCTTTTAAAGCAGCAACAAATTCTTCTGGCTTAACATCTACACCCAAATCATAAACATTAATTCCTACTGATTTCAATAGATAAATAATAATGTTCTTACCTAAATCATGTATATCGCCTTCGATAGTTCCCATAATAATATTAATTTCTTCTTGGTCACCATACTTTTGTGTAAAATACGGTGTTATAATCTCCATTACACCTCTTAGAATTTCCTCTGACATTATTAAATCTGATAAAAAATACTTCTCTTCTCTATATCGCTTACCAACAATCTCTACACCTAATCGACATTGCTCTACAATTTCAAGAGGTGTTTCACCCATTTCAAGTTTTTGTTTAACTAATGTAAGTGCTTCATCTTCTTTTAAATCAGCAATTGCACTTATTAATTCTTCTCTCATGCTAATAGACTCCTTTAATCTTCAGTATTATCCATTGACCAACTGACAGAACTCGTAAATTTGAAACGGTCACCTCGGCAAATTGATTTGCCCCAGCCAACTGGTTTCTTATCAGAATCATACAATGTTTGTTCAACAACAAAGACTGGTGAATTTAATTCTATTCCAAGAATATCTACTTCTTCTTCATTAGCCACTTATGCGTGTAAAACTCTTCTACTCATCGTAGGAAATTTTTCACCATGATGAGTTGCTAAATTCGACAAAGAAGGGTCATTTAATTCCGATTCTAATATTGGTTTTTGCTTAGTATAGACTACATACTTATTTTCATAAATTAATGGTTCTTCTTGTGTAGATAAAAGTAAACGATAATATAAACAATTAGTATTGAGAGGAACTTCTAGCTTTTCAGCAAGTAACTCATCAGCCCTAACTATCTTCACTTTTAAAAGCTTAGTTCGAGGCTGCATTCCTCTACTTTTAATCTCCTCGTGAAAGTTCTTTAATTCAAATACTACATCTTCTAACTTAGGTTTAGCAACAAAGGTTCCCTTACCTTTTTCAGTATAAACCATACCAGCATCCGCAAGTTCAGAAATTGCTTTTCTTACAGTCATACGACTAATGTCATATTTTTTAGCAATTTCATTCTCTGATGCTAAAGATTCTCCTGGTTGCAGCTTCCCTTTCAAAATTTGTCTTTCAAGAATCTTTGCTAGTTGATAGTAGATAGGAATGAACGAATCTTTATCGATTTTTTCTGTTTCTTGATTATAATTTTTTTTCATAAACCTCACCTTGTATAGACAACCATACTTTATTTAATTAGATAGTACCACATAACAACCCTAAAGTCAAGCTTTTCCTTAAGTTAAAAGATATCCCATTAAACACTTTCTGCTTTATCTTCAAATTCATTCTCTTTAGCTCTCGGAAATGTAATTCTTAATGCAAAAATTGCTTGTGCAGAGAAAATAAGCAATGCAACCATAAACCCTTTTGTGTACCCAAAAGATGATATTACTGGCATTACTATAAATGGTAACCCTATAAAACCCCCAATATTCATTAGAGAAGTTAACAAACCAGATGCGCCTCCAACATGTTGTGATTTTATTGGGTCATCCTCTATATGCGGTAAAAAAGCTGGAACTTCCATAAACATAGGAAGTGATCCTCCAGCAATATATCCTGCAAGAGCGGTTCCTACCCACAAGATAATTGGATTTCCACCTAATATCCAGGTAAGAAACATAAGTACTGGAAATCCTATAACCAATACGACTAAAAAACTCTTTCTTTTATCTAATTTATTTGCCCACGCCGGAAAGGTTAAAGAACCAATAATTCCAAAATAAGATATCAAAGAAGCTACTCTTCCCCCAGTAGCCATTGGTAGCCCATACACTTTATTTAATGCCGCTGGAAGAGAACCCTGAACCGAAACCATACCGGCTAATCCTAAAAACACAGCACATGCAGCTGACCAAACACTTCTGCTCTTTATTGCTGTGCTGATTCCTTCTAGCAAAGAAGAAGAAGGCAATTCTTTACCCGGAGGTGAATCCTTCACTATTGCAAAGAAGATTATTCCTAACACTACTATAATTGTACCTAGAATGATATTTCCAACAAACCAGCTTGGAAGAAAAGGAGCTATTACTAAACCCGTTGACATTCCTCCCATCAATGCCGTATTATAAATACCAGTTGCAAGTCCTGTTTCTTCCGGTGGGAACCATACACTTACTAATTTAGGCAGATTAGGCATAACTAATCCTAATCCTATGCCAACAACCATCATTGGTGTCAATAAAGAAATGAATCCTCCGACTTGTGACCTGCCTAAAATTCCAAGCCCAGAAATAATTATTCCTAAAGAAGCAGCTTTTCTAATTCCTAATCGGTCTGCCAACATTCCTCCGCCAATAGCTAAAACACCACCAATCAAAAATGGAACTGTTAGAGCAGTTGAATATTGTGATGAGCTTAACTGATACAATTCTACAAGTTTATGCTCAAGCGTTGGCATGACATACCAAGCCATTGCCATAGAAAAGAAACTAAGCCATGCAATTCCTAATATCACCCAACGGTATGAGGATATCTGTTGGTTAGAATCAGTTGATTCTAAAGTATTACTCATTAAATAATCACTCCTTAAAAATTCACGAAACCCTATTGATCTCTAATTGAAGTTTAACTCTAATTTTAAAAATAAAAATATAAATGTATATTTAAAATGAGTCCAGCTATACAACTAGACTCATTTTAAAACTATTTAATATACTCCGTATTCTCGGCCAGCTTCAATCATTGCCTTTAAGTTTTCTGCTTCAGCATCATCAACAACGACACCAGTACTAAGAATGAAGCCACCACCATCGGCTACATCATCTATAAGATTTTTTACATAATCCTTTACTTCTTCTGAAGTTCCTGTTTTTATTAATGAAGCTGAGACATTTCCGCCAATAGCAGCCTTACCAGATAGATGTTTCTTAGCTTCAACCATATCGGTCTTATCAAACAGCCAGTAAGTTCTTCCTTCTGGTAATTCTGGATCAGCTATTAAATCTAACCGTTCATTATAAGCTCCTTCGACAAATAGAAATGGAACACATCCTTCTTCTACTAGTCCTATAATCACCTTTTTTAGAGTAGGCCAATAGAACTTCAGAAACTGTTCTCTAGACATAAAACTATCGGCGCCTTTATGAAGAGGTATAAATACCATTGGATTATTGTTAGCAGTTGCTCCTCTTACTCCTGTTTCAATCATAATCGGTACAATCTGTTCCATTGCTTCAAGTATCTTTTCAGGACGCCGGAACATATCAATCATAAGCGGTTGAGTACCTCTTAAGGTATCGCTAAGTACATCGAATGGAGCTTTAGTAACTCCTCCCATAAATCCAGGAAGTCCTTGAACCGCGCTTGCTTTACCATCAATCTCACCAACAGCTTGAATCCACTCTAATGCTTGTCTTCCAGCTTCAAGATATTTCTCAAATGATTCTTGAACATCAGGTAGGCCAATCGGGAACATACTAAAGCCTACAAAAGGTAGTTCTACTAAGTCTGTAAAAGGAGGCAGTTGAGACCAAGGTGCTAAACTTCCAAATATACGCGGCAAATAGTCTCTCATCCAAAATCCAGATGGGTCGGCAATAAGTGCATCATATTCGTCTGCCTTCATATATTCATCTTCAACACATTGATAAGAGGTATTTTCGTCTGTTCCATGACCAGGCCATCTATACAATTGGTAATCAAGTGTCTCGAATACAGCCCCAGGACCAATCATAGTCGATGTAGCTAAAAAATCAAAATCAAAATCTTTATTAAACTTCTCCCAAGCCATTGCTAATTTATCATAGTCATACATTGCTTCTTCTGCAGTAATTCCAGCGTATTCTGTTGGATAAAAACCAATATTAGGTGCAATCGGAACTCTATCAGGCTCGTTTAGTTCAATTGCATCTTTTAATCTCTGTACCGCTTGCTTATACTTTTTTTCGGTTTCTTCGTCAACGAAATCAATGTCTTCAGGATTTTTAAAGGATTCAAATCTTGCTTCAAACTTTTCATCAGGATTTAATTCGCTCCAATTATCAGTAAGACTCATGAGTTAATCACTCTCCCATCCATTTTTTTGCTATTGCAACTGCTTCCATTGCGTCATCACCAAAAGCGTCAGCTCCAGTATACTCTCTTATTTGGTCATCAATTGGCCCGCCACCAATCATAATCTTAACATCTTCTCGTAATCCTTCACTCTTAATAGCATCTATAGTATCCTTCATTTTATCAAAAACAGTTGTTAAAAAGCCACTCAAAGCAACAATATCAGGATCAACTTCTTCAATCTTATCTATAAATTCTTGTACTGAAACGTCTACACCGATATCATATACTTCAAAGCCATTAATATCTAACATAAAGGCTACAATATCTTTACCAATGTCATGAATATCTCCTTTAACAGTACCAAGGACAATAGTTCCTAGTTTTTCATCTTCCTCTTCATCCTTCAAATGAGGTTTGATAATCTCCATAACATCATTAATCATCTCCCCAGATAACATAAGCTCTGGAAGAAAGTATTCTCCTGCTTCAAAGCGATCACCAATAATCTGCATCGCTTCTTTACAATCCTCTAATATCTCCCGAGGATTTGTGCCATCCTCAATTTGGCTCTTAATTAAATCTAATGCCTCATCTTCTCTTAAATCTGCCATAAGTTCTACTAAATTTTTAGACATAATTTTAACCTCCTTTAAGTTTAAAAACAAGTTGATAATTTTCTAATCTGTTAATATTCTAACCTTATCTTTTTTATAATACTACCTAATTACCTCCTTTCTTTTAGATTCTAATCTTATTATATCAGTAACTAGATAGTTAATTTATCACTTTTAGCTGCTCTAATATAGTTACCACAATACTTATCATTGCCTAAAAGAGTATCCCCTGCTATAGCTAACGACATAATTTTCTCATCTAATGGATCTAAAATAGCACTATCTAGTCCTCTACTCATAGCTAATACCAAAAATGACTGATTTAATAGTTGACGCTTTGGTAATCCATGGGAAATATTACTTAATCCACAAGTAATATGAATCTCTTCGTACTTATTAGTAATAGTATCAATTGCATTTAAAATTTCAGGTCCCATCTTAACATCGGTTCCTATTGGTTGGATTATCGGGTCTACATAGATATCTTCCATAGCTATACCATCAGCAATTAAGTCTTCAACTAAATTAGTAGCTACATTGATTCTATCATCAGCATTCTTAGGCATTCCATTATCATCCATAGCCAGTGCTACCACAGAAACATCATATTCTTTTAATAACGGTAAGATTTGTTCATATCTTTCGCTTTCAGCAGTAATAGAATTAATTATAGCGTTCTCTTCATGTTCATATGCTTCTAAACCTCGTTTGAGTGCTTCTGGATTAGGACTATCTATACAAAGAGGCACTTCAACAACTGCTTGTACTGTTTTGACTAACCATTCTAATGCTTCTGGTTCTTCTTGAATTAAAGTACCACAGTTAACATCAATAAAGTCTGCGCCGGCATCTTCTTGCTTCTTGGCTAAATTCTGAATGAACTCTTTATCTCTTCCTTTAACTGCTGATTCTAGTCCCTCCCTACTAGTATTAATTAATTCTCCAATAATTATCATTTATTACCACCTCTTATTAATGTATTTTTTGAATATTATGAAAAAAGAAACCTTAAATTTTAATATGTATGGTTGTATAGACATAAATACTTAAAAATTGGCATGTCTGCTACATTATTTAGAAGTTTTATCTATAGTATCTATCTTATATTTAATTCTTGTATAGACATCTATACCTTATTTGATTAAATAATACCATAAAAAAGTAAAATAGTCAACTCTTTTATGGTATTATTAAAAGATTCACAAAATTCTTGAAGGTCAGGACCTATTTAAAGTCCTGACCCAAACAAAAGATTTATATTATGGAGGGCTGCAGCTGCTTTCCTCCTTCAATATAGAGTATGCAAAAGTTAACTTATTGTTACTATATTTTGCCAAATAATTATTTATTAATCTTATAAACACCTCATTCCTCACATTCACTTGACATACACTTAACATAATGTTATAATATAATTGATTTACTCATTTTCTTTTCACATTAATTATCCACTGCAAAGGCAGTCCTTAATAGGCTGCCTTTGTGAATTTAGAACTATTCTTTATTAAAAGTAGAATTATAGTGATTATTTTCTAATTATACTTGCAAATACCAAATATTTTTTATATAATTAGTGATGATTGTAAGAGTAACCATTTTTTGCAATTTTTATTATTATAATAATATCACTAAGGAGTGTATCATAATGTATAGTCTTAAAGAAGCAAAAAACAAAATTAATTTCCTAAAATTAGAATTATTACAATTAGCTAAAGAAACCAAAAATATTAATACTAAAAAGATTTTAGACAAAAGTCAAGAACTCGATGAATTAATTGTTTCATTTATGAAGAATCAAATAAATTATAGATAAAATTTAATTTATAAAGCCTCCTAATTCTAAGTAGTTCATTTAAACGTAAAATTAAGATTTCTTAAAATAATTATTGGTATAAATTAGCTTTAAATTTATGATTATAAATCAATGAAAGTACATATCCTATTTTTGAAAAGGAGGCGAATATTTATAATGCAAATTTCAGATGTAATGACTAATAATGTTTCAACAGTTGACCGAAATTCTACTGTAAAAGATGCTGCGGAAATAATGCATAATTTAAATGTTGGAGCTGTACCAGTTTGTGAAGGTAATAAGCCAGTTGGGATAGTCACTGACCGAGACATTGCTATTAGAAATACTGTTAGTGACGGTAACGCTAGTGACTCTATAGAGAATGTAATGACTGGTGAACTTGTATATGGAACACCGGCTATGACTACTACAGAAGCAGCCGAATTAATGGCAGAAAAACAGATACGAAGATTACCAATAGTCGAAAATGATACTTTAGTTGGAATAGTTTCATTAGGTGACTTAGCAGTACAATCTAAAGTTGATATGGAAGCTGGTAAAGCCTTATCTTCAATCTCAATTCCTAGTAAACCCAAAAATTAAATATTTATTATAACCAATAAAGTATTAAAACCTCCAATTAATTGGAGGTTTTAATATTCGAATTCAATATTTGAACTTAATATTAAGAGAGATACTATATACACTTCTTCTATTATTCTAATAATATCATTAGAATAATTATGACAATTATTGGAATAGATGAAAAGATTAGAACCCCCTTCAATAGTTGCATCTTTAACCCCTTTCTAACCACACTTATTATCGTCTATTCCCTGTGCAAAGCTTTTACTAAAATTATTGTGAAAAAAAGCACTTTCTTTATAGTAATTATACAAAAGTTATTAATTACCTCTTTTGGAATTATTTTTTATTATAGATAGAATTTTATAATTTATTGTTAAAGTTCTTTTATCATATTTAAATCTGTAAAATCAATTAATCATAATATAAATTCTAAAATTTTAATTATGGCTCCACTACCTAAGACAATTAGAATAGCTTTTATAAGTTTTGGATTATTAATTATTTCTTTTCCATCCGGAGTCATATCTTTATCATTAGAAGACTGATCTTTATTGACTTTTAGCCTTACTCTTCTAAGCCAACCTCTAATGAATACTTTCTGTGAATTATTACTCTGGACTATCTCTATATATTTATTTCCCTGCATGATATTCAGTAACTTTAAGAGATAATTGAAATCTTTAGCATCTAAGCTATTAACTGCACTAAGTGTCTTTGACCCTATAATCCCATCAACTACTATTTCATCTTTAATAAGTAAGTTATATGATTTTTGTAGGTTAGTATTTGCATCATCGGGACCTAAATTAACCGCCTGTTCGAAACATTCAAAAGCGACTCTTTCATCTTCTATCTCATTATACCGATATTTAGTCCAAAAATGATTATAATAGATTTCTGCTGCTTCTTCTTTCGTTAAGTCTTTCATATCTCCATCATAGCCTACTTCTCTTGCTAAACTTTCTGTAATTCCGTATTTAGTCTTCCCACCAGAATCATTCTGATGATTACTATATCCACCTTCATATTTTAGAAGTCTTTCAAAAGCATTTCTAAACTTTTGATTCATTTTATCACCTACTTGCTTTTAGAATAACTTTCTTTGTACTTAATTATGTTTGCAATCTAATTATGAACTTTGCTTATTTAATACTTGTTATATAATATTATCAGACTAATTATTTTGTTCATATCATTAATATCTTCTAAACAAAAAATAAATCCTCCGCTACATAGATTAATATCTATGATCGGAGGATTCGCTAAATTTATTATATTTTTTTACAAAGCTAAGTAATATCTATTACCATCTACCTCTTGGTCCAAATCCTCTTCCCATCATGCCAGGGCCATAACTACCCATCATTCCAGGACCGTGCATCATCGGACCGAAGCCATAACCGCCCATCATACCAGGACCATGCATCATTGGACCAAAGCCTGCTCTGCCGCATGGCATTGTGAAACCATTATAACCATATTCACCGTCATATTCTTTATAGTATTCTTTCATCAAGTCTAATCTTTCTAGCATATACTCTGCTTGTTGCTTAGTAATTAACCCTTTTTCTAATTGTTGATTAATGTAGTCTTTCTGAAATTCATAATTCTTTTGGAACCAATTATTGTTAGATTCCTCTGCTGCCATAGCCATTACTCCTAAAGACATCACCAACGCCAACACTGTTACACCAATTACTGCTTTTTTCACTTAAATCACTCTCCTTCTTATTATTGGCCCCTATGGGGCTCCTTTAACTTGTTAACTATATTGTATAATTCGAATATGAAAAAGTAATGAAAAGAATATGAAAAAGTTATGAAATTTATTCAAAAAATCAAAATTAAATAATATTAAAGTTAACTTCCAAATATAGATATAACATACTTGGTTATTTAGGAGGTAAGAATTAAATGAAGGTAAGAAAATTAGAAGAATTTCTTAAGTTTTGGTTTAAAGTACAGGATGATGAAATCGAGTTAACAAAAGTATTTGCAGAATATAGAAAAATTCGTCAAAAATACAATACTACCAAAAAGGAATTAAAATAGATATAAAGAACTATTCTATATAGTAACGAAACAATAGCAATTTTATGAGATTAAACTAGACAAGCCTATTTAGAAAGGGGAGATTTAATTATGCAAGATAAAATAGATAATAAGATAAAAAAATTAAAAACTGAAATAAAAGACTTAGAAGAACGGATGCCGGCACACTCAATTAATATAAACATGATGAATAAATTAGAAGAATTGAAGTTAGAATTAAAAGAAATACAAATGAAGAAGACTAATAATGACTAATTAAGAACTTAATCGATACTAAAAATACTTTATTATCTTCTCCATTAACTATTCTTCTGATCGACCGATAACTCAATTATATCTACATAGTCTTCTTGGTCTCTCTTCCAGGTTTGATAACGTTCTATTTCATCGGCAATCTGTTTCATCACTAACATAAAAGCAGCTGCATCATCAGTAAAACCAGCTACCGGAATCATGTCTGGAATTAGGTCTGTTGGTAAGATAAGATATGCTAAAGAAGCAATTATCATCCCTAAGGCACCATCTTCAATCTGGTATTCTTGACGCGAATGATCTTTTAACATGCTAATAAATAAACGTACCTTATCTAGAAAATCAATCTTTTCACTCTTTTCTTCAAGAAAACTTTCAACTTTTTCGAGTATTTTCGTTATGCTGTCATGTCCAGTTCCCCATTTGTTTGCTAACTTACCTATAAATTTTAGTATTTGCGTTTCAGTGAATTTTTTGTTCATTTTCTATTCCTCCTTGGTCATTGAAATAATCAAAACATTTAATAACTTTTAATTCACTATCATAAGCGTTAACTTAAACTAAATTCTGACAGATTGCAGTCTGAAAATATATCTTTATTAATAAAATACATAATTTCAGGCTGAGGCTAAAGATAAGATTGAGAAAGTTCAAATCATTAAATTACTATGGTTCCCTCAGCCTTAGCCTCAACCTTAAAAATTATATTTAGTTAACGCACATAAATTCACTATATAAATACTTAGTCATAAAATAATAATAGTCCTTTTATATTTGTCAATGAAATAAACAACTATCTCTAACCTTCTACATTTCCTAAATTATAAAATGCTGTCTCTAATCTTTCTGCTTGCATTACTTCTTTACCATAAGCATTTCTAAGTTGGAGACTATAAACAACCGGAAATTCTTTTAAAATATTTTCCTGCCTGTGAGCAGTGAAACAGATTAATTGGATCTTATTCGAACGAGCAACTTCAAAGACCGTTTCTAAAATATGCGGTGATGAAGCCTTACCAAAAGGATTATCAGCTAAAATTGCTTTCCAGACAGCACCTCGACCATCAATCTGTTGTCTAATATGGCTGATCATAATCATAAACATTGTAATATAAACGCTATATTCTTCACCACCAGACCATCTAGCAACTTCATTCCATTCAGAATAGTTTAATTGGCTCTGACGAACGATCGATTCCTTCCGCGGTTTATAAACTCGTACCCTGCAATCGCCAATTGGAGCAATAATATTGATCAAATTCCTAGTTCTTAATAACTCTTCCATCCTGCTATCTATCTCATCATCATCTTTACCTTTCTCTTTCCACTCTTTAAGGTCAGATAAGACTTGTTCTAGATAATTATAGATTGCTTCCTTAGCTTCCTCATCAGCTAAGATACGCCAGTTCATCTTAATTACTTGAATTTGACGATCATAAAGGTCAACTCTTGAGTTTTTAGGTAATTCCATAATACTATCATAAATTGTTCTTGCTCTTCGTAAACATAGATTAGTTAGATGTTCCATATCCTTTTCTCTTTCTTTCAGTTGATGTTCATAATTCTTCTGATACTCTTCTAATCCTTCTAAAATACGTAAAAATTGAGTCTCTACATAATCATAGTCGTATATTCTGCCTTGCTTCATAATCTGTTGTACTTTACGAATGAACTGTTTAACCTTCGGATTCTTAGTAGCCTTCAATTCCTGCAAATAATCTTTAAATTGATTATCTACAACTCGCTTCTGTCTTTCTCTTTTGGCTTTAGCCTTTTCTTGCTCTTCTAGCCAACGACGTAAAAATGCTTTCGGTTCTAAATCATAATTAGCCCACTCTTGCTTTGTTAAAGCTTCTCCGTCCGACCATAAATCGTGTAATTTATCCTTTAATCTATATTGTAAAGTATCTAAAGCTTCCTTGTTATCGCGCTTCCATTCTACAGCCTGGTTGATCTCCACTTTTAATTCTTCTAATCTATTGCTTAACTCTTCTAATTCACGTTTAATATTTTGGTACTCATCCTGATGATTTGCTTCGGAATAATCAAAATAAACCTCTTTTTTAAACTCCTCTTTAATATCTTCTTGATAACTCTCCAAAATACCAGCAGTAGTATCTACCTTATTATTTGCCTGATTTACATCTTTTTTTGCTAATTCAAATCTTTCCATTGCCTGTTCCCTATCTTGCTTGGCCACTTCAAGTTCTTTCTCAGTTACTTGCCGTTGATTATTTAATAACCATTCTTCGGTAATCCCAGTCTTTGCTATTTCTTTATTAGCAGTCTGTAACGCTTCATTGTATTTAGCAATTAACTTTTGTAAAGTAGATCGTTCCCCTTGCTTCTCATTTAACCTACTTTCAATACTCTCAGTTTCACCCTTTAATTCAGCATAAGTCTCCTCTATACTTTCCGCTGGTCTAACATCTTTTAATTCGTATCTTTGGTACTCCGTTTGATGTACTTCTAAAGCTTGATTAGATTCATTTAATCTCTGCCTTGCTTTACTCTTCTCTTCTCGTACTTCTTCTTTACTAGCTTCTAATCTAATTAACTGTTTTTTAATTACTGCTAGCTCTTTATCAAGCTTTTCCTTTTCTTCCTTTTTAGCTTCCCTAAGTCGATACTCCTTAATGAATTCTGTTAAACGATCAATTATTCTTTCTAATTTTCTCTCTTCTGCCAAACAGTCATCTATCTCTGTTTCTATCTTTTCTTTTTTAATTGATAGTTCTTCTTTCTCTTTCTGGGCAGTATCAAGATTACTCTTTAATGCTTCAGTCTTAGTCTCTAACGTTTCCCTTTTATCCTCTAAATTTTGAATTATTTCTAAAGTATAATGACGATAGAATTCTTCTACTCTTGCTTTAAGATTAATTAAGATCTCTTCTCGCTCTCTATAATTTTGAAGCTTCTCTTTTATCCTTTGTATCTTCCCTTCTAAATCAGCCTTAAATTCATTAAAAGATTCTTGAGAAGTAAATACTTTACTAGACTCCGGTTGATAAATTAATAGCTGTTTAGGTTGGAGAGTTAGAAATTGCTCTTGCTTATAATCTGGAGTTAAAGTATCAGAATTCTTTACCAAAAATAGTAAAGGAATATCTTGAGAAAGATTGTCTTTATAACGCAAAGTATTTTTAACCGCATTCAATTGCGTTTCCTCCACCAAGATCGAATAAGGCAATAATGGTTGGTTCCGTAAATACGCTTCCTTTTCATCGGTGGATAAATCCTGACTGGTCAACCACTCACTTCCTAATATGGTAAAGATATTTCTCTCCTCTAATATATCTTTAATTTTTAATAATTCATGGTGCGGTAAATAATAATCTTTATCGGCAAAAAGAGCCCACTTTTCCTCTAAGTTGGCCAGTTCTGCCTGAAGGTTAACTCTGTCTTTTCGAGCTGTAGTTAACAGATCTTTAACTTTTATTAATACATCCTCTTTCTGCACTAATAAGTCATCTGTATACTTCCCTTCCTTCATCAATAACCCTTGAACTTCTTCCTTGGCCTTAGCAAATTGATTAAACTTTTCTTCAATATTATCTAATCTTCCTTTAATAGCACTCCGTTCACTATGTAACTTAACGATCTCCTCTTCTAAGTCTTTCTGTTGCTGCTGAATCTCCTTTAGAGTAGTCTGTTTATCTGCTCTACTCTGTTGATAGTAATTAATTCGTTCATGCTTCTCGTCTAAAGTCTTTTCCGGATCATAAAGCTCCCATTCCGTTAAATATTCTTTTAGACGCTCTCGTCTCTCTTCATATGCATCAAACCAAGCTACTATTTTAGCTCTTTCATCTCGCAAATTATTTTGTTCCATCCGCAATTCTTTCAACTTAGCAGTAAAATTCTTAATTTCACCTTTGATATCCTTAATCTTTTCCTCGTGTTCTGACTTTCTCTTCTTTAAGCGGTCATTCTGCTGTTGCCAAGCTAAAGCTAATCTACGTTTTACCCCCTTTAATTCTTCCTTTAACTCCGGGGCTGCTTTATCTAACATCTCTAGTTCATATTGATATCGTTGCTTATCCTGCCTATTACGTTGGACCTTTTTAAATTGGTATAAAGCTTTAGCTTCTCTTTCCTTCTGTTGCATCTGTTCTAAACTTTCTTTCTGTTCTGCTAATTCATCTTCAGCTTTCTCCTTCTCTTTTAGAGCATCTTGATATTCTAATTTCTTTAAGAAAGCCTTATAGCTCTTTTCCTTCCACTGTAAATTACGTTCTTCATCTTTAAACTTCTCTTTACTTTCATCTAACTCTGTAAGCTTTTTATTGGCTTCTTCAATATGCTTATCAAATGTCTTAGCTAAATTAACTAAATCTAAAGTTCTTGCTTCCAAATCTTTAGTAAAGGTCCCTAAATTTCTAACTTTAACTATAACTTCCTCAGCCTGATTACTGATTACCTTGAAGTCTTTGATATTAGCTTCAATCTTAGGAATATCTAACAACATACTTCGATGTTCAGAAAAGGCATTAACAAGTTGCTCTTTCTGCTTTTTATTTTGAAACAACATATTTTCCACACTAGGAATCAATAGATTATCGACTAACTGTTCCGCTGTCTTACTCTTAGCAAAGAATTGATCTACGCCACCTTCCGAAGCATTAGTATCACGAATATTCTCCCATTCCTCAGGTAAGATTCTATAACGACCTAAAGAACTTTGATAATCCTTAATCCGTTCAAAAAGTTGGATTCGTTTATCTTCATTATTTCTAAGCCAATCTTTGAATGCTTGATAACTAATTGGACGTTCACGTTCAAACATATCTCCTTGTTTAATTAAAGGTAGGTCTTCAATAGTAAAATCAGCACCTTCATTATAATCAAAAAGATAGTTATAATAACGAAGTCGTTGGTCTTTATAACCTTCGGTAAAAGTAAAGCCGGTACATAGATAGTGTTCCTCATCCCCCTCTTGGTCTAATAACCACTCAACAACAACATGTCCAGTATAATTGTTAGACTCTAATAGATCAGCAATTCGCCGTTTACCCATCTTCGCATTAGGTAAGATCGTCTGTAATGCAAGCTGGATTAATAAGGACTTCCCACCGCCATTGGCTAATAAAAAGATACTATTTAAACCATCTAAATTAAGTATAACATCCGGCATCTGTTTCTTATCATGATCATATTTAATATTAGTTACCCGAATTCGATTAATACGCGGCATCTTCATCCTCCTCTATCAATGCATCTTTTTCTATTATCTGTAATAATTGGTCCTTTCTTGTGCTATTAAAGTAATACTTCACTATTAAGTGTTCTAGTTTCGGCAAAAGTCTAATCTCTTGGTCTTCAAAAACTTGAATTAAGCCTTCATCTTCTAGAAAGCTTAATACCCGTAGCATAAAGCTGATTCTATTCTTCTTGCCTCTTCTTAAATTCTTAAGTTCATCATCAAAAGGCGGTAGATCCAACCAAACCTCTGCTACAGCGCTTAAGTTTAACTGCAACTCTTCTTCACGTCGTTCTAAGGCTTCTTCATCAGTATCATCAATCTTTTCAATCTGCTTGGTAACCATCTCTTCTAAGTCCCGCAGTAACAAGAATTGTCTAGTAGCTAGCGATTGATCTTCACTATTATAAAACTCAGCTAATAGATTCAAAATGATAAAATAAGCCAAATATAACTCACTATTAGTCCTTAACTTCATCTTATCTCTAAGTTGGGCATTACTATAACCTAAGAACCAGTTATCAATCCCAGGAGTTAAATAGATTACACCTCCTAAAGAGAAGATCATAACCTCCGCCTCTTCATTAATAACCTCTTCAATAATATGACGCACTTCATTCTTCTGATAAGCATAATGGTATTCCCGTTTATCTTCGGGAATAGAACCATTCTTTAGTAGGTACATGAATATCTTAAAAGCCCAACGTACATCCTCAGCTCTATACTCCATCAGGATTCCTCCTTTTAATGATAAAATCAGATAGTACATAACCAGGCTCAAGCTTAATTACATCCTCCGTAGCTATTAGCTCAAACCCTTCTAAAATAGCAATTGCTTCATTCTTAGCAACAATCTCAGTCACAACCCAGAAAAGATTATCTAAAACAAACCCCTGCATCTCCTCTCTAGTCAATAAGGGAATAACACCTAATTGATGTAGTTGAATAATAAATGGATAAAAATCGACTTCCTTTACTAATTTTAGGTAACGGTCATGATCTTCTTCCTTTAAATTATTAATTATCTGACTTAATCTAACCTCTTCCTTCTCAGCTAAAGGCTTAAGTAACAATAATAGGTACTTTTTAAGTCGTTCCTCTTTAGCCCGCCGCTTCTCTTCTTCTTCGGCTTCCTTTTGCCGCTGCTCATCTTCCTCTAGTTGCCACAACTCCTCTTCAGTCACTTCTTTTTTTCTGTTAAGCACTTGTTTAGTAAAGATTCGTTGGGGATTAAACTCCGAAGTAGTATGAGGTGAAAATAATGGGTCTAGAATCTGCTTTAATTTATTTATTTCTAAATCATTCCTGACTGCTGGCTCTAAAAATTCTGTTTCAAAATTAACTTGAGTATTGAAAGCATTTAAAATCATCGCTTCGATAGAATCATTCATTAGCTTTTCAATCCGTAACTTATCAGTAAATAGTGATTCGTGTAACGAGATCACATCTATTAATTTATGTTTCAATTCCATAACCTTATCTATCGCTTCATTACTTATATGTTCAGAATAATGTTTCTCTATAGTGTCATCAATTAAATCCTTTAACTCATAAAACATCTCTCTTTCTCGTTCTAATTGTTCATTTATTCGTTTCATCTGCTCTTGGTACTCTTCTTCCCGAGTCACTTGCAAAACATCACGAATAATCCGTTCTTTTAACTGCTTTAATTGCTCCTTTTCATTCTTAACCGCTAAAGCTAACTCCTTTACTGAATAGAGAGCTCCATCAAAGACACCTTTTTGGATCTGTTGCCGTAAATATAATTGTGAAATAGAGACTTGCAGCTCATTATACATCTCTTTTGTTTTAAAAAGAAGTTCTAAGCCAATAGGTGATAACTTTAACTTTACCACCTTACTATCTATATCATAATCCTGTAACTTTACTAAATGAAACTTATAATCTTCATTCTCACCATTTTCAAAATCAAAATAACTGAATTGATGTGAACTTCCTTGATTCATCAACGACTCCCGTACTAAATAATGAGTTAAATCCAATGCTTCCGCATACTCTAATTCATCATCATAATACTCAGCAATCACATCTCGTAAAAAATAAGCAATCTTACGATAAGTACAATCCTTCTCTCCTCTTAACATGCTCTCTAAGATATAGAGCATACTTATAATTCCTAATTCCATTAAGGGATAATCGTACTTTCGCTTCTGCTCTAATTCGAATAACGGTTTAAAGACAGCAATATTATGCATTCTTTCAGAAAAACCTTCGATAACTTCGTTTAAGTACATAGTGTATTCACCTCACATTACAATTTCAGCAACGTTACCCATTCAGATATAATCTTTAGCTTATATTTAATATTTTAATTAGTCACTAATATTCTTCAATAAAGAATAATTTAATCCTTCCTGGGGTAAATATATATTAGATTCAACTAATTCTAAAATTTTATCCTGAATTTTTGGTGAAAAGAAGGAGATGAATTTTTGAACTGCTCGTTGATTAATCTTTTGTTTCTTTTTTAGTTTCGGTATCTGTTCTTGATACTCCGCTAATAAAGTATTATAAAAGAAGGTAAATGGTATGAACTCTTCTTCAAATTTCTCTTGTAATCCATACCAGATAGAGATCCCAGCTGGATCTAAATCTCCAAAATAATAAAGATTATTCTCTCCTTTTTGATACTCTTTTAATTCATAAAAGAACGGAAAGCTATGTTGAATCTTTTTTCCTTCTCCATATATAATTAGATCAAATCGAACACCTTTCCAACTAAAATTCCCTTCTTGCAATAATTTCTTAAAAGAAAAGAAGGTATCTTTATTCTCTATAATTAGCAAATTTCTTTTATCTAAACCTCTAGTGTTTTGATAGTAAAAGAAAGGCTCATAGGTAGGATAAGAATTTAAAATCTCAAGAGACAGACCAATCCGACGCATAAATTCTTTCCCTACCTGGGAAGCAAGGAATTTTTCATCTTGAAAGATTTGGAAGGAACGTTCATTAACGGTCATAGGTACTAATTCTAAACTACTATTTTCTTTTAAAAACTCATCTAACTGAGATAGATATTTCTTATCGCGCTTATATTCTTGTGGGTTATTCAAATAGTAAGTGGTATTAAGACTCGGATGATATTGAGTCAGTAATTTCTTCTTTATATCAGGTCCTAATTTTTCTTTTAATGAAAGAATTTGATAACCATTATAGAGCGGTGGTGCCATACCATTCTTCTTCCAGGCTTTTATAGGACGAATCAGTTCTTTGGATACTAAAATTTTAATACTCTTAACAAACTCTTGATAACCACCCTGTTTCCTATATCTGTGTGGTCCCAAACTCTTAATTATGTAATCTTCTATAGCCCTAGTCTTGATTCGTTTTTTATTACGATTTTTTAAGTATTTTAAGATAAGTTCCCGCATTATTATCACCTTTTTATTTCGTGTTTTTCTGTTCTTTATTACAGATTAAAATTTTTAATCTTTCATTTCTTTCATATCTTCCTCAGATTTTTTTCTAAACTCTTGTATTTCTTCTAATGTTCTTTCCTCTTCTGCTCTTTTATAAACATATTCCCAATCAATTTCTTCATGATTTAAAATAATCATACCGATGATCCATTCTTCATCAGAATACTCTCCCCAATGCTTATATCTATTTAGACGATCAATAATTATATCTTCAATCCCAATAAAATAAGCGTTTAACCCTTCATTTATTTCAACCTTAGTTAACCTATCACTATCACCAGCCAATGGTCCAGAAGGCACCTCTATTGCAATATCTATATTTTCATCTGTTAAAACCCAATACTTACCTTCTTTATCGAAACCCAAAGATTTCAAAATAGAATTTACCTCATAAATTGAACATGTACACAACATATCGATATCCATAGTTGCGTAACCACCAGAAGTATAAAATTCTACTGCATGTCCTCCGACAATAACTGGCTTTACTCCAATATCTTTCATAGCTTCAGTAATTATAGCTATAATTTCTATTCTTTTTGCAAAATCACTTCTAGACGATTCAATTGTTTCTCTAATCATTCTTTTAAGTTTATCTGTATTCATAATATATAACCCCTTAATAAATAAGCTTATATTCTCGTTCTCCAGATTTCTTTAAAATTTTTTCTCTTCTTTTCTTTGCTAATTTATATAATAGAATTCTCTTTTCTCTATCTCTTCTTTTTGAATTGTTATTAGATTTCTTCTCCAAACCATCTCTTACTTTTAATAAATCAACCTTTGATGTCTTTCTTTTTTTATTATACTCGTTAAAAGAGATCTTTCTCATTATTATCCCTTCCTTTTACTTTTAAACCTTGAAATTCGAAACTATTCTTGTCACTTTATTATATCATAAACTCTAAAAACTTAAAACAAATCAAATGTTAACCAAGAAAGCTAATTTAATAGCAGATTCTTTATTAAATTATAAAACTTCATATAATATAAAATTACCACTATAATATATAGAAATAATCATAGTTAGAACTAGTCCAATAAACAGACTGACCAACAAACTAGCAAAAGTACCAACTATATAATAATCAGCTAAATCTTGCTTATTAAAGTTGTTAAATCTAGCAATTGACTTGGCAGCAAATACTAAAGAAATTGCACCTAGGCTTTTACATAATATTAAAGTCAGGATCACTATCCTCTCTAGTTGTCCTATTAATTCACCTATATTATTCCTGTTTGACTCTATTTTAGTTGATATAAGACCAATTGTTTTTTCATTGTCATTTCCACTAAAATTAAATTTATCTAATACCCTTTT
The DNA here is from genome assembly GCF_900114655.1 of Candidatus Frackibacter sp. WG13. Lineage (GTDB taxonomy): Bacteria > Bacillota > Halanaerobiia > Halobacteroidales > Acetohalobiaceae > Frackibacter. The sequence continues at coordinate 26,883 of NZ_FOTT01000005.1, read as the reverse complement.
AACTAGTATAGCTCCAGCTGTCCAAACAAAAATATAAGCAGAAATAATTAAGATTAAAATAGCCCAATCTTCTTTAGTTAATGATAAGCTTTTAAAAACAGGAAAAGACTCAAGAATTAATCGATTAACATAATTCCCTAAAAAATTTACTTGGATGTATTTGACTTTAGGATAAAAACTTATTATAACCATTAAATGAAATATTTGATCTATAATAAAGAAAAGAACAAAATTTGAATATCTCTTTTCTAATTTTATTTTAATCAAATCTATAGTTATATGGAGGATTGTGATTGCAGATATTATTATAAGTAATTGATGTGAGAAAAAATGAAATGTTAACCCTAAGGATGTTATGAAAACCACTATACCATGTTTTATTAAAGAATGATGATTTATCATTTTATTTTTAGCCAATTCATTACTTTGAAGTACGAAGTCAGATATGAAATGAGATAATATAATTAAAGATAAAATAATTTTAGCATTATGCACTTGACCACCTCATTTATAATAAAGGATGTTATTAGCAATTAGTCTATGATTTAAAATATAGACTACAGAATCTATATTTGTTATTATAGACTACAGAATCTATATTTACAGATATAGTTTACACAGTTTATATAGAGACTAAGATACAAAATTCGGATTTCTAATTATCATCTAGGACTTTTAAATATTTCTTTATATTATTTTCTGCTTCTTTTATTTGAGGATATAAAGCTTTCTTTAAATTTGCACTAACTGTTGCTTGAGATATATCTAATTTTTTAGCAACTTTTTCTTGAGTTTCAAGTTCTTTATATAGCTTTACTATCTTTTTTTGGTGAGTTGTTCGAAATGATTGATTAGATTCAATAAAGTAGACTAAAGTATTAATTAAATTACTTGCTTCATCTGCAAATGAGTAACAAATACCAGGCTTTCTATTCTTAGCTCTTTTTAACATCTTCTTTGCCCGATGATAAGCTTCTCCATCTAATTCTGAGGTAATAGGATTAGCAAAAAGGGCAGTAGATAAAGTTCCAATACCAATTCCGAAGACAATTTGGCTTGGTTTCATATATTCTTTAAAATCTTGAACTAAATCATAACTGATAGAAGTACTAGAAAGAAGCCCCTGAACTGAATCTCCTTCTTGGACCAAAAAATCTGCGATAATGACATCTTTATATTTAGAGTTAATCTTCTTTATAACATTCTTAAATTTATCTTTAAGTTTATTCCTATCGTCTGCTTTTTTTGATTCTACTATATCGCCTATAACAGCACAATAATTTATTTCATCTATCATAGACTATCCCTCACTTTAGTTTTATATTTAAATAGTAATTATTTTCTTTTCACTTTATTATATCATAAATGCTAAAAATTTGAAAATAATAGATTAATAAAGGTTTAGTCATAAGTGACTAAGTTATTATAAACTATAATATCAAAAATAAAAAGCTACGAACTTTGACAATAATTAATCCGCAGCTTTAAACAGTATTATAATAAGTATTTAGCTAATGTTTTCTGAACCTCTAAAATATTATCTCCCTTTTTTCCGAACTGTTTTTGTAATGGCATATTTGACCCTGCAATCCAAAGCTTTAACTCCGAATCAGCATCGAAAGTCCCAGCTGTTTCTACACTAAAATGTCTAATGCTTTTATATGGTATTGAATGATATTCTACTTTATTTCCGGTCATCCCTTGTTTGTCGATAAGTAAAAGACGCTTATTAGTGAAGACAAAATAATCTCTTAATACTTTATAACCTTTTTCGATCTCTTCTCCTTCAATTACTATTTCTCTTAACTCTTCTTCTAAATCTGACATATCCATCTCCGTTGCATTGCCCATTAAACCATCTAAAAAGCCCATATAATCTCCTCCTTGGTATTAATTATATCACTCCAAACACTTCATCTAAAGTATTTCTGAATAATTTATTTAATTCTTCATAACTAACAGAGTCTATATCCTCAACGGCTCTTGCATACTCTTCATAATACGCAAATTCTTCTTCAATAAAATTATTAATAATATCAATCTTCGGTTCTATATCAAGCTCTTCGCCAGCTCTCTTTCTCTTTAATAATTCCTTTATCTCCTTATGTAAATGCATATCTAAAACTTGAGAGTCTAATAATTCTTCAAAATTCATCGGCACTGCCGTCTTATTAGCTTCTAACCATTTACAAGCTAAAATAGGTCTTAAAACATAGAAATACTTCTTTATTTTAACTTTGTCTCCTTGTAAATAAGCTTTATAATTCCCTCTAGCCATATTTAAATAATGATATATACTTGACTTTATTGAAAAATACTTATCATTTAATTCTCTTAACCTGTTAATCGCTGAATACCTTTCAATATATACTATCGGTGAAAATAACCACTCTATAAGTGCTGGATTAGATTTTTTGAATAAGTATAAGGCTTTTTTAAGATCCCAGCCGCTTATATCTAATTTATTATTAATGGGGTATTCTAATACGTCTCGCTTCTTATCAATTGATAGGTACCACTCTACTGGACGTAGATATATGAAACGAAGATCATAATCACTGTCTTTAGATGGAAAGCCCCAAGCTCTACTACCGGATTCGACGGCATATAAGATCTTGACTTCTTCCTCTTTTTCCATTTTATTTAGTTCCGATAAGATTTCTGTGCGCATTGGTATCAGCCTTTCATGTTAATTAGGTAACCCTTTATTATTCAATAACCTTCTTTAATATAATCCCTTTTTTAAATCCACCTCTATCTTCTTTCTTCTTTTGCTTAATTTCGAATAACTCGTCCCAGTCAATCCTTAGTATATCTAGTAAACCTTCTATTACTTCTAATATATCAGCTAACTCTTCTATATTCTGTTCCTCTTTAAACTCATTAACTTCTTCCTGCAACTTTGTAACTAAGTATTCTTTATATTCTTCACCACTAACAATTCTATATCCTGCGTCTTTATTATCAGCCTCAATTATTTCAATTATCTTATCGCGAACTAATTTGTTATACCTCTTCTCTCCCATTTATTCTGGCCTCCTATCTCTTTGTAAATATAGAAATAGAATACATAATCTATATTTCTAAGTGTATATTACACAGTTTACTATCTAGAAAAAAATAATTGTCTTTAAAGGAAAACATCATTTTTTTATTTTAACATATCGAATTATCTCTGTTTGTAACATCTCTTCCACTTTATTAATATTATTGCATTTAATCTTAATAGATAAGCTACAACAATCTTCTTCGTCATCAGGTGTAGGAACAATTTCCAATTTATAATTATGCTTTTCTAATAATTCTTCTGCTAAAAAAAGATTATGTGTAGTAGGAAAAATAATCAAGTTATAATTCATTCTCTTTAACCCCTTATTTTTACAATTTCAGTTAATGCTTCTAAAAATTTATCTATTTCATTTGTATTATTAAAATAACTGAGACTAATTCGTACTGTTCCCGTGTCATATGTTCCAATGCTTTTATGAGCCAAAGGCGCACAATGCAAACCAGTTCTAACTGCAATATTATATTTTTTATCAAGTAAATTACCAATAGTCGCAGATTTAATCCCTGACACTTTAAAAGAAACTACACCAGCTCTATTCACACTAATATTTGAATTAATAATTCTTACCTTGGGTATATTATTCAAACCCGAAATTAACTTTACCAATAGTTCCTCTTTATACTGTTTAATTTTAATTAATGATATTTTATTAATAAAATCGATTCCTGCTCCTAAGCCAGCAATTCCAGGAGTATTCACTGTACCACTTTCGTATTTATCCGGTAAAATATTAGGGTTTAATTTAGCTTTAGAATTTCCTCCAGTTCCTCCCTCAACCAAAGGGGTTAACTGAACATCAGAATTAATATAAAGTCCACCAGTGCCTTGAGGACCATACAACCCTTTGTGACCAGTAAAAGCAAGAAAGTCTATATTTAATTTCTGAACATCTATAGGTAAGACTCCAGCAGTTTGAGCAGCATCAACTAAAAAATTAATGTTATTATTAACTGCTATTTTTCCTAATTCCTTTATAGGTAAAATACTACCTGTTACATTAGAAGCGTGAGTTAATACCATTAAACGAGTCTGAGAATTAATAGAATTATTAACTTGCTTCAGAAATTCTTTCCTTCCTTGCTCGGTATCAACTATTGTAAGATTAATTATGCCTTCTTCCCTTAATCGATTCAAAGGACGATAAACAGCATTATGTTCTAAACTACTAATAATTACATGATCACCTGACTCTAATAAGCCTTTAAAAACTAAATTCATAGCTTCAGTAGCATTCTTAGTAAAAATTATCTCTTTACTATTTCTAGCATTAAAAAAATTAGCTAGTTTTCTTCTTGTTTGAAATACTACCTTGCTAGCTGATAAAGCAGCTTTATGACTTCCTCGACTAGGATTACCACTTTTATTTCTTAATGTTTCCATTATTGCCTCATAAACTGCATCTGGCTTTTTAAATGTTGTAGCTGCATTATCAAAATATATCATAAGCTAATCCCCCATTTTTATTTAATTCTAAACCCAATTGTCTTATTGAAGTCTTCTTTTCCATTAATATTATAATTCTGATCTACAACAAACTGTCTATACTCTACAGCATATTGAGTTAATTTACTTAACTGTTTATCAGTAAGTTGTCCATTAGGATACAATAACTTAATAAAGCCAGAAACAATCTTTTTAATATTTTGCTCATCTCTAATGGCAGCATTTTCAAACTTAATCCGATTAAGTATATAATCATAGTTACTTCTGCGTAAGCGATTAAGAATTTCACTAAAGTAATCTGCGGTAAACCCATAATGTTTAGTTAAACTCACATTACTATCTTTAATACTCTTTAACTCCCAGCCAGGGATAACCCCTGCTAAACGGTCTAAAAATGCAGCATGTTTTAAGTCCTCATGTAATAATTCATCTAACATTTCGGCTTTATTTAATTTATTTTTAGGTAGATTCCCTACCATTACGACACCACAATTACTTGTTTTTTCAACTCCCCCTCGATCAAACTTACCAGAAGCAAGGTATTGATATAACTTATTTATAACATCTTCATCGATCCCTTTCTTTTTCACTTTATCAATTTCATCAAATAATACTACATCATACTGCAGCAATAATCCTTCCTGCTTAGTCTTTAAATTAAAGAATAATTGTGGAGCTGTAACCTTACTCCCAGAAATTACTCGCGAATAAGAGGAAAGATTTTCAAAAGCATAAGTCTTACCAGTACCAGGAGCACCAAATTCCATCATAAAAAGATTATTTTCAACCATTGGTAGTAAGCGGGAAATTAAAATCATCTTTTCGCGCTTAGAATAAGCATTATAATTTAATCCTATGGTACTAATTAAAGCATTAACCCATTCTTCGCTATTAAACTCACTTCTCGCTTCTACAAAATCATTTATTTTTATATTTGCTAATTGAAATGGTTTGAACTTTGTTAATTCTATTGTTTTTATTTCTGGATTATACTTTACTTCACCTAACCCCCATAGACCATCAATTAATAATCTTTCATTATCTTTTAAAATACTATTATAAACTTGAGCATCTGTAACTCCCATACTTGGAATTTCTAAATTATTTTCTTGTTCATTCTTTTTAGTTAAATTAATCTTTACTTTAAACTTATCTATCACTTTCATCCTAAAATTTGTCTGTAATTTATGCCTTGCTTTTTCCTTTGCTCTACCTTCAACACGACATTCTTTAACATACTGGTGCATTTCTTTCAAGTTTTCTTCGGTTACTCCATCTTGACAAAAATAACCTAATAAGTATTCTGAAACATAACGAGGTAAATCATCAACTTCATTCTTTAATGCAACTTCTTTATCAACAACTGCAGAACCGAAGTTATCTTTAAATTTTTTTTCCCATTCTTCCATACTCACTTTTCACTCCTTTTAAAATAATTCGCGTGATTCTTTTAATGACTTATTAATTCTAGTTTTACTACTATCTTCTATTGTTAAAGATAAAGATTTATTTAATTGCTTGTGTTTCCCAGCAAAGTTAAAATTTAAATTAATTTCCTCTTCAATTTCCCCACTTTCATTAGGTAGTAAATTAATCTGAAATGTAAGTGAATCATTCCTAGACATGAACCCTATCTCCTCAGTAATTCCAAAGTGAGCAAATTCTAAAACTAAATCTCGTAATGGATAGTTATTATTATTAACCAACAGTAATTCTAATTGCGACTCTTTTTCTGCAACCAATTCAGAGTGTATTAGTTGCAATTCAGGAATATTAAAAGTACTTTCCTTCTTTTCTAAAATTGCAAATGGAATTATTGTTTCACTCATACTCACACCACCGTGAGTATAATCACCTCTACATGCACCTGGATAATAACCATATTTACTTATTAACCAAAAATAATTCTCACCATTTACATCAGTCTTAGGAAGATAAAAGCTTTTCATAGTATCTCGGTCAATAATATGCCAATAATCATCTTCCATTTGTAGTAAATGTTTTTTTACCTCTTGATATTCTTCTTCTATAAATTCCTTACCATATACCTTTAAATAACGACCATGAGACTCAATCATTAAATCTTTACTTTTAAGATAATCTTTGAAATTTTTGTTTAAATTATAGGACTGATGTTGAGCAATTTTAATCGAACCATGATCAGTAGTCACAACAATTTTAGCTTGAGTTAAATAATCAGATTTAGAGATCGTCTCAGCTATATTTTTAACCTGATTTTCAAATAAAACAGTAATCAATTCACTATTAATATCTTTAAAGCCATGGAACATCTCGTCTCCTTCAGTAAAAATAAATGAATAAAGGTCTGCTTTTTCAGTTATTAACTCTTTAAATGCTTTTTTACCACCTTTAGCAAAAGATATTTTATTATGGACAAAATATCTTTGTAAATGTTTTACTTCATTATGAATACCATGAGTAAATTGACCAGATACTTTTTTCTGCTGTAAATCACTATAATTCATCCCTGCGAATAAAGAACGACGAGAGATATCAGTCACCGAAGGAATTAAAGATAAAGTTACTTCGTCTTGCTTATTAGTCATTACAAAACCATATTTCTCAAAAATACTACTGATAATATCCCACATATCCCATCGCATAGCATCAATAACTATCATAATTACGGGTGTACCTCGATTCATAATTCTTTTAATTTCTTCTAACTTAGAACAGATTCCTAAATTTTCTTCACTACTAATCAAAGACTCATAATTATTAATTAGATATTCCTCATACTGCCTATTAATTTTATTTAATTCAGTTTCTACTTTTACTTTAACTGAACTAAGATTTAAATTATATTTACCGGCTAGCTTTTCAATTATATTAAAAATATTCTTTTCTTCCTCTAAATTATTATTTAAATCTAAATATTCTTCTCGATAGAAGGTTGTCCAATCTGTAAAATTATTATCTAAGTCCACAATATTTCTTAGTTTATATAATAAATTTAATAATTTTTTAAACATATTAAAATTCTTTAGTGCTTTCTCGAAATTAAATAGAGGTGCAAATTTTTTTTCTATTTTGGATAATAAGGAAAGATAATATTTATCTACCTCTTTTGTAATTAAATCTTTTAATAAGTTTTTTATTAAATAATCAAGTTCGTAATCTAAATAACCTGAAATATTATCTAGATACTTACTATATTCAAACTTATCAGCAAAAATGTCAACCTTATCTTGTTGGCTCTTAAGATAGTTACTTATTGTTTTGAGGAAACTCTCATTATTAAGATATAACCGCTTATAAAAATCTACTAATTTATTTTCTTGTGCTAATCTATAATATAAATTTAAATTTTTGTAATCATAATCTAAATCACTTAAAAACGTATTAAAATTATACTCCTGATAATGAGAGAAAATATGACCAGCTAATAAAAATTCTAAATAATTATTTAATTCATCATTAATAATTGCTTCTTTAATATCTTGTACTAAATCCTTTTCTTCAATTTTATTAAAAACTTTATTAGTAAATATCTCAAAAAGACTACGATTATTTTTAAAAATTTTAATTTTCTCTGAATAATCACTAATAAACCTAAGCAAACTATATTTATTTGATAATAAACTTATGTTTTTTAATTGTAAACGATATAATAATAAATTAGTCTTAAAATCATAGTCGACATTGTAATAATGATTAAAATCCTCTACTTCCTCTAAAAGATTATTATTAATTAAAAATTGAGCAGAAATAGACACAGGAATTTCATAATTGAATTTTTCTTTAAAAGCTTTGAGTGGATCTATCTTTACTAACTTCGTTAAAGCTCCTAATTCCTTGATATCTTGATATAAATTGAAATAATTTTCATTTTGAATAACTATTTCAATTTTACTAAATCGGTCTTGTTCTTTTATTGTTTCAATCATGACTCGTGATCTAACATAACTCTTATCATCATTAACAATAATTGTATGATTCTCCTCTTGGGGAGAATCATACAATTTAAATTTATCTTGAATTAATCTGAAAATAGGATTAATCATCTTATCACTCTCCAAGTTTTAATCCTTCATAGTCTTTAATGTCATTCAACTCATTACATACTTCGTTAAATATATCCTTTATATCCGCAAAAGATATATTATTTCTACCATAAGCCTTAACCTTACTCTCTAATTGCTGCATAAATTCATTTAGTTTAACTCTGTTAGTTTTTTGCACTTCTTCTTCATCTTCAGTTTCAGAAAGTGCTTCATTAATTTCAGGAGCTAAGTCTTCTAATTTAACTTTTAATTTATCTTTATGAGCTATTGCATCATCATTAATTGCTCCAATAATAAAATTCCAGTCATCTAATTTATCAGGAAGATTTTCTTCTAAATATCTATTAATCTTTCCTTGATTAGCGTTAAAATCATCAATATAATTAGTATATATATTAGCTATTTGTTTTCTTTTAAGGTTAATTTTCTTTTCAATATCTGCTGCTCTATTCTCTACTGACTGTAAACTTTTCAAATTACAACTACATTTTGCTACTTCGTCATTATTTATAGTTAATTGGTCACAAGGCTTAAACTGATGCAATTCATTAATATATGCAGAAACTTTAGTAATTTCAAAATTAATTGCTTCAAATTTCTTTATTAATTCTATATAATCTTGCTGTCCATTTAGAATTTTTTCTTTTCCATCCTCAAACTTTTGATAATAAGCGTCATGTGCTTCTTTATATTTCTGATTATATCCAGCAATTGTCATCTTAAGTTCATCTTCTATTTCTGAAATAAGAGTAAAATTAAACGGCTCCTTTTGATAATTACTCCACATTTCTTTTACATTATTTAGTTTTTCCTTTAAATTAGAATAATCACTTAGTATGTGTATTTTCCCTTTTAAATTATCTAATTGCTTTGAAAGATGGTTAATTCTTTTCTTCTTATTGTTAAATACATCTAAATTATCAATCAAATCTTCTATTTCCTTTAAAGTAGCATTATATTCCTTTTCAGGATAAAGATTATCAACTAACTCAATTAATTTCTCATATAGCTTTTCTGGACTCATACTCTTAGTAACTTTTATTAATTCATCTTTTAAGTTAGCTAATGGTTTAGTATTTAAACCTCTACCTTCCATAACATCTTTATCTCTATCCAAATTATTAATAGCTGCTTTTATTTCTCTTCCCAATATAGCAAAGAATTTATTATCTTCCTTTCTACCATGAGGGTCAAAACTTCTATATTGAGAGTTTGGAATAATTTTAGATAAGATTTGCCACACTTCTTTCACTTTTTCCTTCTTCCCAACGTGTGTATCAGGAACTTCTTCCATCTCATAATTACTATTCTTAATGTTAACAATATGATCTTTATTTGGAGCAGTAACAACTTTGCCTTTCCTATCTTTCAAACGAAACTTACCAAGACCTAAAGCTACAGCTATATAAAGTTCAATTAATGCTTCATTTAGACCATAAGGAGCACTTTCTAAAGTTTCAAATTTCTCTTCAATTGACATATTATCATCAGTAATGATCTGCCAAATTTGATAAGATTTCTGACTTACTTCTTCCCTTGGAATCTTCATCTTAACCTTATAATTATCTGGTTGCTCTTCAATAGTAATCAGGTCTAATGGTTTCATAGTATTAAAAATCTGTTTCTGAAAAACAGAACTAGAACTCTTGCTTATCAAATCTTCACCAGTAGCAATCATACGCTTGATAACTGAATTAGACGCTGACCGACTATCAAAATTTTCTACTTCAATCTCTAAAGGAAACTTATCATAATATTGATATAATAATTCTTTAAATAGTTCTTTATCTTGTCTAATATCATCTCTAACAATTCCTTGACCAAATATAAAAGTAAAGTTATTGACTTTACCAAACTTTCTTAAAAATCTATTTCTAATCTTTCCTTCAAGCTTTCGTTTGCGTTGTCCTAATAACTTAGTTAAATCATCATTCTTAATTATCTCGTCATTAGTTTCTAATATTTTAATCGCTCCATATTCTTTCAGATCTTTCTCTTTAAAATATATCTTCTTTGGTAAAGCCAACGCAACATTAGCAGGCAATTCTTGAAATTTAGGTGCATATTTGTTTTTAAAATCAGCTAAATTATATTTCTCATTAAATTTAGGTACTATAAATGTAAGTTTACCATCCTTATTAGTTCTAAAATAGTCTTCTAAATCTTTAACATCAGTAAAATCTTCAGCAGTAGTTAATTTCCCTTCTAACTCTCTGCTTAATGGATAAAGACCTCTATTATACTTTAAATTATACTGCCTTTTAATATCTAAACTATTCTCTTCTTCTTTTAATAAACGCCTTAATTCTCGATACGGATTAACATTTTGTGCTTCCTTAGATATTTCTTGCTCTAAGTTTATTCCTGTATTACTAATTACTAATTGATATTTATCATCATTAAAGACAATATGACTACGATTATCTTCTACTAAGTGGTCCAGTGCTTTAGTTACTTGATTCTCTTCTACAAAATATATATTTTGTAGATCTTCTTTAGAAAGCCCGGCAGTTCTTTTTGCACTTGCTCCTGTAGATAATAAAGAAACATAACTAATGACTAAAGCTTTATTAATCTTAGTTGCTAATTCACTATCTGCTATCTCTCTCATTTGATTATAAACTTTAATCAAATTACGATCTTGTTCAAAAGCAGGTAAAAATTTATCAAAAATATCATCTAATTGGATAAAGTTCAATTCACCATTAACCTCAACATCTTCATTAAAATACCTCTCTTTAACTACTTCTTTTAGAAAAACAAACAGCGTTCTATCTTTTTGAGCGAATTTTTGTGCTACAGGTTGTAGATATATTAAACTTGCTGGGTGTAAAGGATAATAATCTTCTACTGACACTCCATATTGATTCTCCAATTGAGTAATTAACGCCAAATGTTTTTGTTTAATTTGATTAAATTTACTCTTATCTATCTTTATAGTATCTTTTATTAATTCATTTCCTTGATTGAACGCAATTTGACGTTGTTTAAACCTACCAAATACCTTGTTGATATCTTCTTGGTTTGTAAAAGCTTGATTTAGAATCTCCTTTATGTCTACATGAGTTGAGGTAATAAAAGAAATATTATATTTGGAAGTAGGAGCAGTCAGTTGAGCTAAAGTTTGAATATTACCTAAATCTATCTTACTACGTCTTGCTTCAACCGAAGCATCTAAATAAGCAGAAAATTCATCTAAAATAATAATCAGTTCATCATATCCTTGACTTATTAAAAATTCATTAACATCCTCAATAAATTCTTCTAAATTCTTAAAATCATCACCACTACTTAAACCTGCTTCTTTCATTAAGTCTATGTACCTATCTTTTGCTTCTCTTTGATGCCCCTTTAGTCCTTCTAATAAATCTTGATAGTTATAACTCTTTGGGTTTAAGACTTCTTCTAATAGTTTACTTCTAACATCATGTTCTTTATGTGCAATTAAATTATCTAAAAGGTTTTGATAGTTACTCTTTAGAACTACGTTATCAAATTCTTGATGGAGGCGATTGATTACTGCTTCTTGTATTACATCATCAAAATGTTTTTCATTTTCGTTTTCTCCATTGATTCTAACAACTAAGTACTTCATTTCATCAATTATATGATCTAATTGATAATGTAAGTCTGTAAATTCTTTAACCTTATCTAATAACTCTTCTGCTAATCTATCATTTTTCAACTCTAAAATTATACTTAACATCAAAAGAAAATAAGATTTACCAGTACCGTACTGACCACTTATTATATGAGAACGTTGAACATCTACTGAATCAATATCTCCACCTAATTGATCACATCTTTCTGGTGATCTTTTCATAGTAATTGTTTCTAACACATCTGTAAAAAGTTCTGCTAAGTCTTCGGTTAAAATATAATTCTCTAATAAACTTAATTGTTCATTCTTATCATCGGCCCATTTTAAATTAATTACAGGCTGAAAACTTCTTAAACTTACTAAGTCTTTAATCTTCATTATGAACTACTCCCTCCTCTATAAGCTTTAAAATAATGATTATTCTTAAAGTTATTAACTTTAACCTTAGGTAAGTTATATTTATCTGCTAATTCATTTCTGATACTCTCATCTTCTTGCAGATAAAAGAGATTTCTATCACTAAACTCACTTTTAATTATAATCTCTTTCAAGTTTATACTTGTTAATTCAGAGATTGATAATAATAGATGACCTCTTGGTTTTTGAATGAAGAAATTATTAAAGAAATTAGTTAACATTCTTTCCCCACCATTTTGATAAATAGAAATAATTATTGGCTCTAAAGCATCTATTAAATAGAATGAAGACGAAAAAGAAAATTGTTCACTTATATACTTTAAAAAGTCATTACTGGTTAAATATCTAAAACTAACATAACCTCTATCATGAAATTCTTCTAAATAGTCCTTAGTAAAGTTAATGTAATGAAATCCTTTTTGATTCCCTAAATCTTTTAATAAGGTGCTTTTGCCAACGCCTAATTCTCCTAGAAGTATAAAATTTTTGCGCCGATAGAATTTTTCTTCTTTTTGAATTAATCTAAGCTGATTAAATATATCTTTTTGTTCGGTTGATAGTTCATGCTTCATCAACAATCGCCTCTAATATATCATCTTTTGACTTTTTAGGATTGATCCTAATCTGATTTAACCCAGCAATTGTTTCTATTGAAATATACTCCATCTGTTGCAAATCTTCTAAAATCCCCATTACTGTTTCTTCATCTAGGAAGAATATACGACCAAAATTATAATGACCTCGTATAATATCATCTATCTTCATTGCTACTGAACCTTCTTCCCAGCGATCATAAATAATATAAGCACATATTAAAGGTTCAGGCCAATAAGAATAAATTTCATAATTATCTTCGACTTTTTTTACCATTCCTAGTTTTCCGAATCCTGTATTAGGGTTGCTTAATGTGTTGATTGCTTGTCTTGTATAATTATAATGATCATTTTCATCAATATTCCTAATATTATGATCAAGCATTTCTATTTTTAAGTCCTGCAATGAAATTTGATTATTAAGTTGAAAAGAAATATCATATAATATTTCATTAACAATTTTTGAGAAGTATAAATGTGCCCCATTATTACTTCCTCTTACAAGTTTATAATATAATAACGAATATAAATAATCATAGCTATACTCCATATTTAAAATTTTTCTTCCAAAATTAGTTATACTTCTTTTGTCATCTAGTAAATCTATAATTTTAGCATATTGGATGAAACACGTTATTTTAGGCTCACCTATGCCCATTGTTTGTGCTAAATCTTTATTGGTAAAAACCTCTTGTTCCTTTACTAACTTAACTAAATCTAGAATATATGAGACCTCTAAACTAAAACTTTGTTGTGAATATTCATTTTCATAATCTCTTTTTGCCATATCTTATCCCCCTCTATAACTGTTCTTTTAACAATTCAAATAAAATTGTTAGTTTTTCTTTGTTACTAATCGAATGACCAAAATTATCAAAATCAGTTTTTACTTTAGATAATAACATTTCTCCTAAATCTGATACTTCTTCTTGATTAAAACTTAATTCCTTTTGACTACCTTCTTGTATAAATGATAATTTAACTTCTCCATGTTGTTTTTCATTTTGATTATAGTCATTGATTTCTATAAACATTTCTTTGATATTAGCTAAAAACTCATTTAAATGTTCATCCCTCCATTGAGCAGGAGTAAAACCAGTCAACCTCTCTGCTAATTCATTTATAAATTCCTTATTATCTTTCATATTAGAATCCTTTATTAGATCAAAAATACTATTAACTTGCCAATTAAAATGATGATTTTTAATTTTAGAAGGTAACTGCTGATACCAATTAAAAAATTTACCTTTTATTGTATCACTATTATAAACTTTTAGCTCATTTAAGTCATTTAATTTAATAACTATTTCACTATATAATTCATCTAATGCTTGGTTTAACTTATAAATTATATTCTCAATTTGATCTGCCAATTTATTAAAATCGTTCTCACTTAATTTATTTGGGAAGATTTCAAAGTATAGCTGATGAGTATTCTTAAAGTCTCTATTTAATATTTTCTTAAACATCATCGTTTCTTCAGCTAAACTATTAGTATTACGAGTATAATGAGGTAAGCTTCGATAATACTTCTTCATGCCTTCCCAAAGAGCTTTTAATCTATTTCGTTTCTTTAATTCATCATCTATATATTGATTGAAAATTTTCTCTAGATTTAATATGTAGCTCTCTTTTTCATCATCCCATAAGTCAATTCCTAATTTAAACACTTGAGGATTTTCTTCTATCTCATCAAAGATAGCTGGTCTTATTTCTCTATCTTCATCTTTCTTAGTTATTACAATTCTACCTCTATATTTTCTTAAGTAAGCACTTAGTAAAATAGGAAGATATCCTTTCCGTAACCCATAAGGAGCTGACTGAAGATTGTCATATATATTCTTAAAATTAACCCTTTCATCTTTAGCTTTTGCAATGAATTGTTTTATCTCTTGTACTACACCTTGCCCGTTTCCTATAGTTTCAGGTACTACTATCTTAATCTGATTATCAACTTCTTTTAATATATCATTCTTAACTAAAACACTACGAACTACCGTGTGAGCAGCTGTAAAATTACTAAAACCTAATTCTGATTGTAAATCATTTTCTGATAATAATTTTTTAATAATATCTTTGCGTACTTTTTTCATTATTCCAGTAATTTGATTACGATTAATCATTTCATGATTAATTATCATAGTAGAAGTAAACACTTCTTTACAAATTTCAGAAATTAACTTTGATAATTCCTTCTTATCTTTTAATTTTATTTTCTTCCCTTGATAATAAAAATCAGCTTGGTTATAAGTAGGATGATAAATTTGATTTAGTTTCGCTAGTAATTGTTCTTGCTTTTCTTCTAAATGAAATTCTAATTCTAATTTAATAATCGGATCCTGAGCAAGGAAATCTTTTTGAGTCAAAAGATATTCAATACTATCAATTTCGCTTAATAATGCTTTCCAATTCATATGTTCTTTAGGTAAAAGAAAGATTGCTTGCTTATGATTAATCTCTTGAATTCTTTTTCTAGCTTCTTTTATTTCATTTTGACTGGAAGGTAAAATTATAAATATTTTGCCATCAAGATATTTTTCTTGAATGCTACCCCTTATTTTTTCTTTAGTAATGTCTTGTATGTTTAAGTATTCTGATGTAAAGAATCGTAACATATTATTTTTAAAATTATAACGATGAGCTAAGACAGGTGATAAAAGATAATTCTGATTTAATTTAACTATCGGATCAAAATATTCATTTCTGGACTTACTTACTTCTTTAATCTTAGCCTTAATATTTAAATCACTACCATCAAAGAACTTATAATGATTTAAGCTTTTACGATAAAAAATCACTTTTTTTTCTAAAAGAAGCTTTTCAACCTCTTTGAATTTTTTTCTATTTAAGCCTAAGTTATTCCTAATATTTTCAGGAGTAGGAGCTAACCGACTAAATTTAGAAATAATATTAATAACCGCTAAACTTTTAATAAACCGCTTTGCTACTTCTTCGTCATTATTTAACTTTTGCAAACTACGATGAGCTTTCTTCCACACCCCATAAATTCTACTATTTTCATCTTCCTGTTTAATTAAATCTAAAAAATAATCATAGAGTTGATCTAATCCTACTAAGGGAAAATCAGAATCTGCCTCTTTCAAAAAGTAATTTAGACCATATTTTTCCTGTTGCGATAAAAAGGTAAATAAAGTCCTTTCATTTTGAGCAATTAACTTTGATAAATTAAATAACCCAAAGGCTGTTGCTGGGTGTAAAGGATAACATCCAAATAAGATCCAATCTTTTAATTCCTCCAACGTTAAATCAACAAATAAGTTACTCTCTTGTAAATAAAACATAAGATCTTTAAAATTTTCTTTATTCAATTCCTTAAACTTTTGCCATCCATCTTTAGTTTTAATAATAACTTTAGAAATCAATTCATAAATCTGCTTAGAATGTTTAGTAATATTATGTCTTTTAAATCTTCCTTCTACCTTACGCCATTCTTCAGTCATTTCTTTAGTATTAGTTGTATATTGTGCTAAATTTTTATGAGTAATTAATAGTAAACTAGTGTTTAACTTATTACTTTCATCATTACAATATTCTGCTAAATCTTGAATATCTTTAATATTAAAATTATCTATATTCTCCTCTAAAAATTTACCAAATTCATCAAAAGCAATTAAGACCCCTTTATACCCATAATTTTTTAAAACACTTTCAATACTAGATAACAATTCTACTAATCTAACCCTATTATAAGGTGTAAATTTAGAGCCAGCAGTCAATTTAGGATGTAATTCTAAAAATATATGATAATAATTCTTATCATACTTCTTTATTCCTGAAATAAACTCTTTTAAGGTTAATTCATATTCATTCTGCAATATTTCCTTTAAATTATGATAAGTCGTAGGAAAATCTTCTGCCCAAAATTCAATTTTTTCAATAATAGTATCATAAAAGGTTTTAGGCAAATAACTTTCTAACCCTTGATTCTTCAACGCCTTCTTTAATCCTAAAATAATACTCTGCTCAAAATCAAACAAACCTTCTTCCGGTAAAACAATCAAGTACTTTTCTGATATGATTTGAGAAATATTATTAGCAAAATCTTGTTTATAATTACTAATGCGATAAAAGAGGTCAGTATATGCCATATCATTATCTATTTTATTTATTTTTTTTGATAATAACGATGCTAATACCATCGTTAAATGAGATTTTCCAGTACCGTAAGAGCCTAATAAGATATGGGAACGATTGGCATCTTCAAATATAAAACCATTAACTATATCATTCATAATTTTCATTGCTTTATCAGTTGGTATGTAATTTTCTATCTTAAGTGGATCGTTAAGATCATATTCAAGATTAATTGAATATTTAAATCCTTTTGCAGTATTTATAATCTCCTGTAGTCTAGTCATATTTAAATCCCCTCTAATCCATAATTAGTGTCTATATCTGTATATGCATCTTCTAAAACTTTAAATTTATTTGTTTGGTGTAGTGTTATTAAATTATGGCCAAACCCTCTTTGAATTTCCAAATAACCTTTTTCTTCTAAAAATTCTAAATGTCTCAATAAAGATTTTCTTTTTAATCTAAAGACCTTTCCAATACTATTTTCTGTTTCTAATAACTGAGTAAATGAAATTTGTTCATTCTCATTAACAGAGTATTGGTTTAAAATCACATAATAGAGTATATCACTACTTAATTTATTAAAAGAAGGAATATTTAATTGAAAGCCTTGCTTCCCATTCTTAGTAACTAATTCTAAATCAACTAAGGGAGAAGTCAAAATATCTTCTGGATTATTCTGATAACTATACTTTCGTTCATAAAGGTAAGTATTCTTAAAACAGTGAAAGTCCTTCTTTAAGGAGCTTTCTGCAACCTCTTTTTTTAAGTTGTTTTTTGTATAAGCCTTCAGTTCTGTTATAAAAGAAGTTTGGTCAAAAAAATTTTCTTGATAAAAATTAAAGAACCAATACCAGCTTGTAGCTAAAGATTCTTGTGTCACTAGCTTATAGTGTAATAACCATAAGGTTTTTGTATCTTCAAAGAAAGGGTCATGATTTAAAATAAATTTACCTAAATCAGTTATTTCTTGTTCAATCATCCCCTTTGTTCCTCTACCTTCTATCGTTAAACCAGTAGCCTGCATCCAAAAACGCAAAGCTGCTACCATAGTTTTACCTACTCCCAATTCATCAATAGCCTCTTCTCTATTTGCTGGAGTAAATATATAAGGTTTTTCATTTATTAGTTTTAAAGTTTTGGGCAACCATCCCTCTCTTATATAAAATGTTCTATGTTTAGCAAACCCCATTTTTATCACCTCTAGTCTATTTTAATGCTTCAAATTTTAAACAACCATTATAAAAATTAGCTATACAATCTTTGCAATTAATACATTTTCTGTTATCTATAGTGTATTTTTTGTTCTTTGTATTTATAGCAGAGCTAGAACAAGTATTTTCACAAGCAGAACAATAAATGCAATTTTCATATTTTCTTAATTGACATAAAAATCTTTTATGGAAAGTACTAATATTTTCAACTTTATCAGGAATAACTTTAATTAGTTTAGTATTAAGTATTCCTGTAATTTTAAATTCAGTTTTATCACTTTTCACCTTCCATTCAAACTTTCTCCCGTCAACTTGTGAATTAACTTCTCCAAAAGGTTTTATTAACTCTATAAAGTCTTTTTTTATTTTTCTATTTAATGTATAACTTTTGGCATTGTCATTTATGGTACATTCTTTAGCATCAACTTCTTTTAATTGAGTGTCTATTCCTTTATCACCCCTTCTAGCCTTCCAATAACCCTCATCTACATATACTTGATAGTCTGGCTTTCCAGCTTTTTTAGCAAATTTGATTAATAAACTTCTCCATTCCTCATATTTTTCAGGCATATATAACCTCGTTAAAAACTCAGACCACACAGAATTATTTGGACATAACCAACAACCCACTCTAGTAAAACCTAATTTATAAGCCTTATTAAATAATACATCTTTAGATAAGATATATAACCATACATCTGAATCTTTCCAATTTAAAATTGGAAAACTAGAAATTTGTCTTGATATCTTTGATTTCTTTTGAGTTCTTTCATATTCACTTCGTTCTCTTGATTCCCATTTGCGAATCCCCATAAAAGTTAACGCCTTTTTATTACCAGGGAAAGTGCTAATGCTTTGCCCTATAGGATTTGTTTTAAAAATTGTACAACACCATCTTTCTAACCTGCTAGGAGGACCAAATACTGAACATAAATCCATAAAATTTTCATCGCTTGCTTGCTCAAAGAATGGGGTTAACGTATTTTTTTTCATAAATTTCTTTATATATTTATATGTATAAGGAAACTCAAGAGTTGTATCTCCAAAAACATGAATTATTTTTTGCTTTGATAAAGCATTCCTTACTAAATGAGAAATAACTGTAGAATCTTTTCCCCCACTGAACGAAATAACAGGAATGTAATTTTTTGATTTATATTCATTTGTAACTTTCATAATATACTTTTTAGCTTCAGTCTCTATATAATCAAATCTTTCACTATTGTTTCTAATAAATTTACATTTATAATCATTCATTTTTTTATCAGTTTCTGAAATTCTTTTTTTAAGTTTCTGTCTAATATTATTCAAATCCCACTTTTTATCTTTTATCTTATTATAATTAAGTTTGTATTTTTGCCCATTAACGATATACGTATTGCGTTTAGTAGCCCATACGCTTTTATCAACTATCTCCTCTTCTAAAAGTAAACTTACTAAAACTTTTTCTTCAAAAAAAACTGGTCTGACATCCTTAGCAATTTCTTTTATTTGTTTTTTACAACTAGGGCATTTATGATTATCAATAATAGGAACTGAACAATTATCACACCAAAATATCATAGTTATCTATCTCCCATTTATCTTCTATTGGACAATATTTACCACTATCTTTATATAAAATATTATTAGTCGATTTTAATATTCCGATTTTTCGCATGAAGATCTTTACTCGTACTACAAGACAATAAGGTGCTAAAAACTTAATATAAATAGGCTTTTTAATCATTTCATAGTTATCTTCTTTCATTTCAGCAATATACTTTTTAATTTTTTGATTTCTTAAATTTAATAAGTACTCTTTCTTATCATTTAAGCTATTAAGCTCTGGTGTTAAACAACAACTAGAAACATGTTTTTTGCAATTTATACATACTTCTGTTCCTTTCCTTATTGGCTTTAAACCACAACTAGGTTTTTTACCTATCAAAAGCCATTCCAATTCACTATAATGCTCATTTTTAATCAAATATTGGAATATATCAAACATAGAGTTCTTACCCTGCTTATTAATTGTCTTGATCCAATTTACAAATAATTTAACAGCAGGTAGAGAAAGAAAATGTCTTCTTAAATAAGGAGCTGCATCATTCAAAAACTCTTCATTATGTTGCAATTTTTTAATCGGTTTTGACTTACATAACTCATTAATAGAATAATTCTCCTTTTTAATTGTGATTATATCTTTATAATTCATATACTCATAAATAAGCTCTATTATTGCATCTGATAATTTTTCTCCTTTCTTAGTAGGCGATAAGTTTTGATCTATTAAACTAAGCCTAACTAGGTCATGTTTATACTTATGTCTTGAAGCATTCTCTAGTTTTTTCATTAATTTTTGCTCATCTTGCATTAAAAATAATAAAGCTAATAATTCATTTAACCTTAAATCTACTAATAAAACATTATTATCTTTACTATATTCAACATCTTGTAGAGCATAATAGTTCTTAATGAACTTTTTGTCATCTTTCAAAATCTTCTCACCATTACTATTAGAAGAATAATCAATATTTTTTTCATTTAAATAGGTAACTAACTCAAATTGATCACTACTTTCATCCACATTATATCGATTCATATATTCTTTAACCATATCTGCTGATACATAACCATAATCCATACCAAAATCAACAAAGTCTTCTTCACTTTTAATGGTATAAATATCCTCATTCTTACGAACTTGTAAAGGAGTAGTATATTCTCCTTTTATAAATTCTAAAAACTCTGGACAAAATGCTTCTAATAGAATTTCTACTTTAACCTCTTTTAATACAGAATATAGCTCACTTAAAAACTCTTTTATATCCTTCAGTGAAGTTTTATAAGCAATAAAATTCCAAAATATATTGCTAAAATAGTCATAACAAATAAATTGATTAACAGTTAATGGTAATAGATTGGGGTGCTGTTCTAGATATTCTTTAATCTTAATTCTATCAACCTGAATACCTAGTTTAGCTAAGATCATCTGTTGAAGGTTGGCAATAGATATAATACCATCAGTACCTGTTATTCTTTTATATCGTTTATCAATTAATCCTTTAATCTTTTTATTCATAAACTGTCATCCTCTAATCATAAATTATCTCAATATTCTTATTATCCAGTATCTGTATTGCCTCAAATTGGTCCTTTACTTCTTCTGATTCATAATCAAACTTCATTAAGTCTTTAAAGTTAACATAACCATTCTCCAAACCAAATTCAATTGCTGATTTTAAATCAGTAATACTTTGTTTTGTTTTATCTTTACCACCAAAAATAACATCCATAATCTTACTAACAGATTCATCATTAACATTGCTCATAATTATCACCAATCACTTTATTAATTTTAGTCGTAAACAATTTCAATATTTTTCCTATCAAGCAATTGAATTGCTTCAAAATGATCACTAACTTCTTCTTGGTTATAATTCAACTTTATTAGTTCATTAAAATTAACATGACCATATCTTAGTCCATACTCGATAGCTGATTCTAAATCAACAATTTCAATTCTTTGTCCATCTTTAATATCTGCTTTACTAGCATTTAAAACCTCATTAATCACTATATTAGAATTTACTTGATGAAGATCAGTTTCTAAAATGGGTTTATAATCTTCTTCATATTCACTCTGTTTATGAAACTTAACTATTTGATCACTATAATATTCAACATAAAGATAATCTCCAATTTTTAGATCATTATCTTTTAAAAACTTCTTTATTCCTTTAAAGGCCCTTAGTTCTTGATCAAAATACAAATTATAAATCCTACCTTTAGTATCAATTCCACTAATCTGATTTTTAATTTGCATTCTTTTAATAATCTTTTTAGAAACTTTCAAATGATCCTCATAATAGTACTTTTTACTAATCTTATGTAAACTTACCAACCTCCCTTTACGTCCATTAAAACTCCCTAAAAAATAATCATAAACTCGGTCTTGTTCACTTGCCTTAATTCGCCATGAATTAATATGGTACTTACTAGCAATCTTCTCATCATCTTTCCATTCTTTTAAAGCAAATAATCCAGAGGAATAATTGAATATCCTTTTATTATCAATAAGATAATGATATACCGTTCTTGCTTCTACCTCTTTATGTTCCAGTACCTTTTTAGCTACTTCTTTATAATGCAATGGTTTCTTCTCTTCTTTTAAAATCTGGTAATTAAGATCACGTACATAAATATCTTCTTCGCAATCCCAAGAGGTTAACCCATAAGTGCCTGAATCTACTCTAATAAAGTCTCCATCATAACTATTTAATTTAGAATGAATGTTATGTGCTGTAGTTTCTGTAAAGTATTGATTATATAAGCCAGCCACCTGTTTATAATGAACAGGCTTTCCAATTAAAGAAAGAATTAGTTTTATTTTGTCTGTTTCATAAACTTTTTTTTCTTTGATTAACAGTTTAGCTTCTATTTTTATAATATTACTCTTTCTAAATATAGCTTCTTTTAAAAATTCTTCATTCTTAATCATAAACTTACTAAAAAATTGAACTATATCCTTCAATTCAGCAATATTAGTTTTAGTGGTTAGTTCATTTCTAATTCTTCTCCATAATAATTCATAATACTGAGGTTTCATATGAACTAAATATTTATTATAAAGTAATTGAATTTGTTTTTGTTCCTTATTATGATTACATTCATTATAGAAATTAATTAAAAAATCCAAATCTATATTTGAAAAACATTCTTTAATCACTGGGTGACTCCAAAAGCCATCTAAATTCATAACTCTTGTTTCAACAAAAACTTTTTCTAATAATTTAAAATAACGCATATAACTAGAACGTCTTTGAGGATGCATAATTTGTCTTATAGCTTGATTCTCTAGTTGTCTAACCCTTTCTCTAGAAAGACCAAATTCATTACCAAGCTCACTTAACGTTGGTTTATTAGATATAAAAGTTCTGTTAAAAAGAATATACTTTTTTCTTTCATCTAAATCATTTAATATTTCATCTAATTGTTGTTTAAAATCACCATAAAATTCTTTATATTTACTATGTCGAATAAATTTATTATTTTTATTAATCCAAGTTTTATAATTTACACATTTAAATGAATCATCATTATTTAATATCTCCTCGATCTCATTTAAATCAATTCTTTTATCTAATACTAGTAAAGCTTTCTCAATTTCTTCTATAGTCATTGGTTTGTGAGAATGTTTAAGTAAACCATCAATCAACACTTGTAAATTATAATCAGTTAATTTATTATTAGTATATTTATATACCATGCCAACTTTTTGTAAACTATCAGCTAATTGTGGTTCCTTCTTTTTTACCAAATAACCATTATCATAATATATATTACCATGACTTAATAGTGAGTAGATAAACACATTATCATCAACATCTATTTTAATATCTTCTTTCAATTCATTGATATCCTTTGGCTCCTTTAACTTTTCAAGCACTTTATCAAAGTACAATTTATTCGAAGATTTATTATTCTTTATATTGGAACGATAGTATTTATTAATTAAAAATTTTAATAATCTATTCTCAGCATCTTTTGCTTTTTTCTCTCCTATATTTCTTTGTTGTTTAAAATCAAAAAACAAATCTTTTCTTATCTGTTTTATAGTCTTGATACCTTTTATCTTACAAAACTCTCTGAACATTCTATATTTCCTGCCCCTAAATACTGTAAAAATACTATCTGATTTTATATTCAAAGTATTTATTCTATCAATTAAGAATTTTAATAATTTATTCTTAACATCTTTTACTTTTTTATCCCCTATACCTTTTTGTTGTCTAAATTCTAAAAGCAAATCTTTATTGATTCCTCTGATACTCTTTATACCTTTTGCCTTACAAAAATTTCTAAACATTTTATATGTTCTACTGTTAAATACTTCATAAATACTATCGACGCTATTCTCCATTTCTGCTTGAATCTTATCATTCGTATCTTTATTAAATTTTTTTAATTGATTACTATTTTCATCTTGTTTTACAGTATCTAAATTTTCATTTTCCTCCGTATTTTCTTGGTTATATTTAACTAAAGCCTTTTTCTTTAGACTCTTAAGAATAGTATTCTTGCTTATTTCAAAAACAGGAAAATTAGACTTTATAACATTTATTAATCTATTAGTTACTCCTTGATAATCCTCATTAACTTCTGATTCATTAATAAATTCATCAGAAATAAGATTTAAAACTTCTTCTTTAACTATAAATTGCCTTGAATTAATTTGCAGAAACCTTTTGTCATTATCTAGGAATTTTATTATTTCCTTTTTGCTTAATTCTTCCCCACATCGTGAAAATAATCTCATTGCAAGGTTCTTTACTGAAAATATTAACTTTTCTTGTTTATTATTTAATTTTTCTTCTATTAACTCTTTTAAGTAATCCACCACTTCCCACTCCTTATTTAAGACTATAATTTCCAAGTGAATAACTATTATATATCTAACTCTAAATTTTACATAAATATCATGGAGTGTCCTATAGTATACTACTATATTCATATGTTAATTTCCTGTATAAAATCATAAATAATACTCATTAACCATAATCAAACATTATTTTGACAAATAAATGTATTTACTGATCGCTAATCTAACATTTCCTTAAACTTATGAATATTATAGTGATTCATTTCATAGTATTGCTATAATATTCATATATTACATTTAACTCACTCCAAAGAACCCTTAACCTTAACTTCATCCTGCCATCGTGAATAATAGCGAGTATATTTAGGCGTACATACACTCACGTCCATATCATACTCTTCTAACACCTTAAGCTGATTACCAAATCGATCACCATCAAAACTCATAATCACAATTTTATAATTCTGCTCTAGCTTTCGACATTGCTGATATAATTTATTTCGATTCTCCTCACTAATATCATCATATAATTCTATATGATCTGTTTCCAGATCATCAAAGTACTCTCTAGCTAATTCACATAACCCTTCATCCTGTAATACATAGATCCCTATCATTAATAAAGCATCTTCTAACATGTTTTCTAAAGTAGGAATCCAGACAATCTTCTTATCTTCTTTTTCCTCAGAAAAGATATTCTCTGGAGTTAGTATCCAGGCCGGTCGACTATTCTCCGATAAGAACAAATAATGACTCGGGTTAATACCTCCATGATTGGGGTGGCTTCCGCCTACTAATATCTGCGCTGTTAAAGTCGCCATTCTAATCATCTCCTTTTCATATTAAGAATAACATACACCTTAGGACAAATTTTGTCTGTTTAGTAAAAAGGTTAATAAAATACATGTTTTTCTTATAGTTCTATTAAAAAACTGGTGCCACAATTATATTTGTAATACCAGTTATTAATTCCATACTATTCACTTTCACACCCAAACAGCAAAAATCTCCTTATCTTTCATTTTAATTCTCTCTTTCTTATATTTCTTACCTTTATTAAAATTAAAGCTAACTAAGTAACCTTTATCAACATTTTGCTTATTTAGATAATCAAGTAGTTGCTCTAATCCTTTTTGATGATACTTCTCTCCTCGCCAGACCTTTAATTCTACTATATACTTCTTATCACGATAGGTAACTACTACATCTAATCTCTTTTCTTGAGAAATCTGTACTTCCGTAAAATCAAAGCCTTGACCATTAATTATCGGTTTAATGAACGCCAGAAAGATAAGGACGCTTTTAATTATTTGATAAAATATAATCTACTGACCTTACATTAAATCTGTAAGACCAGTAGATTATTATATCTCAACTATCCTCCATTATTAAAACGGCACATCGATATCCTCTTTACCACCTTGGCTCTGATTATCATTAGCCATCTGTCCTTGATTGTTTCCTCCGCCGTTACCTTGTCCATAATCTAAGAACTGTACATTATTAGCTACAACTTCCGTGACTCTACGGCGCTGTCCTTCGTCAGTTTCATAACTTCTGACCTGTAATCGACCCTCAACCGCAACCTGTCTTCCTTTGGCTAAGTAATTAGCACAATTCTCTGCTTGCTTTCTCCAAACTACGATATCAACCCAATCAACATCTCGCTCTCCTTGTTGATTAGTAAATGGTCGTTGCACAGCAATGCTAAAGTTACAAACTGCCACTCCATTTGGAGTATACCTCAACTCCGGGTCTTGTCCAAGTCTTCCAATTAAAATAACCTTATTCATCTTTACATCTCTCCTTTTATTGATTTAAATTAAGATTTGTTCAAAAAGTAACTTATTACAATAAGAAACTCGCATAATTAATAAAGTTAAGCATTAATTATGTAATTGTCTTATTATGCTACCTTAATTTTATCTAATTCACAAACTTATTTCAATAGTATTATAAATTTATAATACTATAACACCTAGGACAATAACTGTCGCAAGGCAAAAAATTAAATTAATTCGATTAAATCTTTATCTAAATTCATACCCCATAATACTCTTT